>JBBRSN010000010.1:0-84480 GCA_038245375.1 Sphingomonadales bacterium
GTTCCTTGCGCCCTCGTTCCAATGAACATTTTGCGGGGTGTAGTTGAACGGATTGGTCGTCGTATCGTCGTTGCCGTCGGCATGGTCGATGCCATGGCCGCGCCCCATCGTGATCCCACTGGGATCGACATAATCCGAGCTCGACATCGGATAGTCCCGCTTCCCCTTATAGGTCCCACCCTTGGGCGAGGTCACCGAGCTCACGCTGAGCAACATGCGCTTCTTGTTCTGCGGATATTCTATGGTCGACGAATAGACGTTACCGCCCTGCCCCATATCCTCATCGACATCATATTTCGGCGACGATGGTTCGATCAACGGATCGCGAAGCAAGTGCCATTGGTTCTTCTGCTTGTTCCAGGGCGTGCCCTTGGTCGTCATCGGCAGTTCATCATGTGGCAGGTTATGGAAATGGACCGACATGCTCGTGGGGTCATAGGTCTTGCTCGGGATGGTAAAGCCCGAATTACCCGTCTTGGGCAGGGTGCCGCCGGGCCAGGTTCGGCCCACCGCATTTTGCGACGTCAGCCCGACCTTCTGGAGGTCGCCGACTTTGACGAAGGCCCAGTTGGACGGCATCGACTTGTTCCACGGTCCATCCTGATAATCGGTAATGACCCCGTTGATCACCTCGATCCACGGATTGAGCCGGGCATGCAGCGCATAGCGTCCACCACCCACCTCGAGACGTGCTGCTTGCGGGTCGAGCCCGGTCACCGAGCGTGCGATTGCAGCGCCCGAATCGGCACGCGGCAGCGACGGGACCGCCACGCCGCGCTGGTCGAGCGTCGCACGCCCGTCCCGCACGGCGGCCGGAAGCGGTCGTGCGCCCGGCCGACCGATCGCACCGACCCGTCCGGCAAGCGTGGCAACTTCGTGCGCCGGAAGATCCTGCCGCGTCGTCGGCATGCTCACCTGACCCAAGGAAAGCCTGCCCGCGGCGAGTGCCGCATCCAGCGCCGCCAGGCGCTGGATCGGTGCGCCGCGGTTCAGGCCGGCGGCGAGCGAGGCGAGCTGCCGTTCACGCGGCGTGCCGATCGAGCGACCGTGCTGCCGGATCGGCATGGGCCGACCGCATCGCCGGTCGCGCACTGGTTTCCTGCATCCCACCCCCGCGTCGTTTCGGGCCACGACGCGATTGTATCATTTCGGATGCGTCACGCCAGCAGGAGACGTAACCGAATCGGTGCGATCTCCCTCCTCAGGCGAGTCGATCGAGCCAGCCATGCGGATCGGGCGCAGCACCGCGCTGGATATCGACCAGCGCCTGTCGCAGCTTCATCGTCGTCTGGCCCGGGCCACCGCTGCCGATGGTGAACTCGCCGCTTTTCGACGCCATCTTGCCGATCGGGGTGATGACGGCAGCCGTGCCGCAGGCAAAGGCTTCGCGCAAGCGACCGCTCGCTGCGTCGGCGCGGCAGTCCTCGATTGAGTATGGCTGCTCGCGCACGGTCAAGCCGAGATCACGCGCCATCGTCAGCAGCGAGTCGCGCGTGATGCCGGGCAGGATCGTGCCGGTCAGCGGCGGCGTGGCGAGCGAACCGTCGTCGAACACGAAGAAGATGTTCATGCCGCCAAGTTCCTCGATCCAGCGACGCTCGACCGCATCGAGGAACAGCACCTGGTCATGCCCGCGCCGGGTCGCTTCGGCCTGGGCGACAAGGCTGGTGGCATAGTTGCCGCCGCACTTGGCGGCACCGGTGCCGCCGGGAGCGGCGCGGGTGTAATCTTCCGACACCCACAAGGAGATCGCCGGTGCGCCGCCCTTGAAATAGGCGCCGGCCGATGAGGCGATGACGGCATAGATATAATCGGCGGACGGCTTCACGCCGAGGAACACCTCGCTCGCGATCATGAACGGGCGCAGATAGAGCGAGCCGCCGTCGATCGACGGGATCCAGTCGCGTTCTGTCTTCACCAGCTCGCGGCACGAGGCGACGAACAGTTCCTCGGGCAGTTCCGCCATCGCCATGCGCTGCGCCGAGCGGCGGAAGCGCGCCGCATTGGCCTCGGGCCGGAACAACGCGATACCGCCATCTTCGAGCTGGTAGGCCTTCAGCCCCTCGAAGATTTCCTGCGCGTAATGCAGCACCGCCGAGGCCGGATCCATCTGGAAACTGGTGCGCGGGCAGATCTTGGCGTCGTGCCAGCCTTTCGCGTCGCTGTAGCGCACGATTGCCATGTGGTCGGTAAAGACGCGGCCGAAACCGGGGTTCTCGAGCAGCTGCGCGCGAACGTTGACGTCCACCGGCGTGGCATGCCGCTCAAACGCGAACGCCGGGGCGGCGCTGGGGGTCAATTCGGCGGTCGCGTGGTCGGCCATGGGCTCACTTCTACACTTTGTTACATTTTCGGGGTTGAAGGCGTGATAGGTCTGTGGCCAAAGCCGGTCAACATGGCCTCCCCAGCTACGTCCGCATCACCGCTGTTCCTCCGCGAGCCCGAGCTTCGCCGCGGATTGGAATTGCTTTATTTCGGCAACAGCCATCTCACCCGCGCGATCGATCGCGGTCTGTCCGAGGAGGGACTGGGGCGCGCGCATCACCGTGCGCTCTATTTCATCGCGCGACAGCCCGACCTGACGGTCAGCGAGTTGCTCTCGCTGCTCGCCATCACCAAGCAGTCGCTCGGGCGCGTGCTGACCGAATTGACCGATCGCGGCATGGTCGAGTCACGCCCCGGCACGCGCGACCGTCGCCAGCGGCTGTTGCGACTCACACCGGTCGGCGAGAAGCTCGAGAACGCCCTGTTCGAGGCGATGCGCGAGCGGCTCTCGGCGGCCTATGCCAGCGCCGGCCAGGCCGCCGTCGGCGGCTTCTGGGCCGTCCTCGAAGGGCTGATTCCGCCGGAAGAACGCCGGCGCATCGAAAACCTCAAGGGCTAACGCGCGGCGGCTGCCATCTCGGCGTTGCGGCGCTCGCTTGCTGCCAGCGTTTCCCCAAGCAGCGCGGCGAGCCCGTCCGCGCGGTCGAGCACGTTCAACCCGGCGCGAGTCGAGCCACCCGGACTGGCGACGCGATCAGCGAGCGTGGCAGGGTCGACATCGGCTGCGGCAGCCAGCAGCGCCGATCCTTCGACCGTCGCAAGCGCGAGGCGCGCCGACTGGTCAGCGGGCAAGCCGAGTGCCGCCCCGGCACCGGCCAGCGCATCGATGAAACGATAGACGAAACCCGGCCCGCAACCTGCGAGCGCGGTGACGGCATCGAACAGGCGCGGGTCGCCGATCCATTCGACCAGCCCGAGCGGCGCCATCAGGGATGCGACCGACTCGCGCGCCGCGACGTCGGCGCCCAGCGACGACAAGGCGACGACGCCCTTGCCGATCGCCACCGGCAAATTGGGCATGGCGCGGACGATGGCACCGGCGGAGAAGCGCGCGGCGAGTGCCGGCTCTTCCACGCCGGCGAGGATCGATATCAGCAGCGGCACGCCGGCGAGGCGCGCAGCATAAGCGGCGGCGATCGCATCGAGCTGTTGCGGCTTCATCGCCAGCATCACCGCGTCGGGGAGCGGGCCGTCGGGCAGCGTGCGCGCCTGGCGGACACCCGGCGGCAAATCGCGGTTGCTGCGATTGACGACATCGACCGCCTCCGCCGCGACCACGCCGCTTTCGATCCAGCGACGCAGCATCGCGCCGCCCATGTTGCCGCAGCCGATCAGCCAGAGCCGTGGGCCCGTCACGCTTCGCCCTGGGTCTCGGTCATCGCCGCGGCAAGCGCTTCCTTTGGTGTCTTGCCGCCCCACAGCACGAACTGGAACACCGGATAGAAGCGCTCGCACTCGTCGATCGCTGACTCGACGAGCAGCTCGGCGCCGCGCAGCGAGAGATTGCCCTCCTCGCCATCGACCATGGCGGCGTGGCGATAGAGCAGGATGCCGCTCGACGACCAGAGCTCGAAGTGACCGACCCACAGCTGCTCGTTGACCAGCCCGATCGCCTCGTACATCGCAGCGCGGCGATCCTCGGTGACCCGGACGTCGGGAAAGGCGAGGAACTGGATGACGCTATCGTCCTCGCGCCACAGCGCGCGGAGTTCATACTGCGTCCAGCTGCCCTTGACCTTGGCGACGACCTCATCGTCCTGGCGCTCATGTTCCCAGCCATGCGCTGCGAAATAGCTTTCGAGCATGTCGATGGGGGCGGCGTCTTCCCGGTCGTAGTCGGCTTCTTCGAGCATCATTTTACCTTGCGCCCACACTCATACCAGATGTGGTGGCGAATGGCACGGGACGGCACAAGGCGGACGTTGACAGGTGTGTAGAGAAAGCTGTGGAAAAGATTATCAGCCTGCCTTCTTGGCCGGTTTCGCCGCCTTGGCCTCGAGCGCATCGAGCCGCGCGCGGAGCGCGTCGGCGTCGTCGCGCGCGGTCGCGGCCATCGCCTTGACGGCCTCGAACTCGTCGCGGCTGACGAAGTCGAGCCCGCCGATCCACTCCTTGGCCTTGGAGCGCGCACCAGCCTCGGCCTCGCGACCGACGCCGGCGAGCGTGCCGGCGGCACCGTTCACGAACTTGACGAAATCGTCGAAGATCTTGTTGTCGGATTGCATGGCGTCAAAAATCCCGTGTCGCGTCAGGTGATAATCTGGGTAGTCGCACTCGACGGCACAAGGGTTTCGGCGCCGGGATTGAGCTGCATGATCTGGAAATTGAGGATAGCGGCGAAGACGAGCCAGGCAAGATAGGGCACCAACAGCCACGCCGCGCCGGCTCGGATGCGCCCGAACAGGACGGTCGTAACCAGCGCCAGCGCGAACATGATGCCGATCAGGACAAGGCTGGCGAAGACCTGGTGCATGCCGAAGAACAAGGGCGACCAGATCAGGTTGGCGACCAGCGCGACCGCGAACGAGGCGATCGCCGGGCCGCGCAGGCGCGAACCGCGCGCGTGAATGATCATGGCCAGCGCGAGACCGAGCAGGACGTAGATCGCCGTCCAGGCGGCGGGAAAGGCCCAGTCGGGCGGGGTGATCTCGGGCTTGGCGAGCGCAGCGTACCAGCGATTGGCCCCACCGGTCGGCACCAGCCGCGCCGAGGTGAAGCCGAGCAGCACGATGAACGGCACCGTCACCACTGCCCAGCGCAGGAAGGCACCGCGTAACTGCCCTTTGGACGCGATTTCCCTCAAGCCACCATCTTCCTTCGTGCTGCGCCGCGCACTGCGCGGCGGGAGCGATCCTTTACCGCCAATCCGGTGCTATCGCCACGCCTGATATTGCACATGCGAAACAGCATGGCGTCAAGCCGGGACGGCGGTGGCGGCGAGAAGAAACTCGACATTGCCTTCGGGGCCGGTGATCGGACTGACGACCACGCCGTCGACGCGCCAGCCGCGCGCGGTGACCCAGACGGCGACCTCGTCGCAGACGCGCTGATGGACGGCGCCATCGCGCACCACCCCGCCCTTGCCGACCTCGCCGCGACCGGCCTCGAACTGCGGCTTGACCAGCGCCATCAGCCGCGCGCCCACACGGGCGAAGCCAAGCGGCACGTCGAGCACCTTGGCGAGGCCGATGAAGCTCGCATCGCAGACGATCAGGTCGACCGGCTCGGGAATGTGCGCGGCGGTGAGGATGCGCGCGCTGGTCTGCTCATGGACGATGACGCGGTCGTCCTGGCGCAGCTTCCAGGCAAGCTGGTTGGTGCCGCTGTCGACGGCATAGACGCGCGCCGCGCCGCGCGTGAGCAGGACATCGGTGAAGCCGCCGGTCGACGAGCCGACATCGATCGCCACCGTGCCGGTCACGTCCCAGCCGAAATGGTCGAGCCCGTGCGCCAGCTTGATCCCGCCGCGCGAGACCCAGGGATGGTCGCGGCCGCGCACGTCGAGCACGGTATCCTCGGGGAGGGTCTGGCCCGACTTGTCGATCTTGCGCTCGCCCGCGAACACCAGCCCGGCCATGATCAGCGCCTGGGCGCGCGTCCTGCTCTCGGCGAGGCCGCGATCGACGAGCAATTGATCGGCGCGAAGCTTGGCCATGCCCTGCCCTAGCGCAGCCGAGTCGCGACGGCAAAGGCGCGTCGCCGCCCCGCCGCCAGGCGCCGTCGGTGCGACGAACATCGCCCCGATCGCGACCGACAAGCCGACCATTTTCGCATCGTCGCAACGGGCCTTCGATTCGGCGCAACGTCTATTGCCGATCAATTTAGTGGGAATATGTTTCGGGGCGGGAGGCGTGGTCGCAGGGTGTCCCCCTAGAACCTCGCGCGGCCACGTCTCCTTCACGTCCGGCCCCCCTTGAGCGGGACATAAAAGTGGAGGCGGACCA
This sequence comes from Sphingomonadales bacterium, assembly GCA_038245375.1. GTDB lineage: Bacteria > Pseudomonadota > Alphaproteobacteria > Sphingomonadales > Sphingomonadaceae > Sphingomonas. The sequence continues at coordinate 6,270 of JBBRSN010000010.1, forward strand.
TGGGTAGCTTTTCGCCCTTCGACCCCGTTCAACCGACCATCCTGACGGTGCCCGGCCTCGGTGGCTCCGGCCCATCGCACTGGCAAAGCCTGTGGGAATCGGCGCGGCCCGACACGACCCGCGTCGAGCTCGGCATGTGGAACACGCCGCACCGCAACGCCTGGGTGACCAAGCTCGACCAGGCGATCCGCACCGCGCGCGCGCCGGTGATCCTCGCCGCACACAGCCTTGGCTGCCTTGCCGTGGCATGGTGGGCAGAGCTGACGCGGCAGCCTTATGGCTGGCCGGTCGCGGGCGCGCTGCTCGTCGCGCCGGCCGATGTCGACCGCAGCGATGCACCCGACGATCTCAAGGCGTTCCACCCGACCCCACTGACCGCCCTGCCCTTCCCCTCGATCGTCGTGGCGAGCCGCGACGACCCGTGGATCGCGATCGACGCGGCACAGGCGCATTATCTCGGCGAGGGGGCGCGGTAGGAATTTGGGGCGCCGCGTGAATTCCCTGCCACCGCCCGGACGGCAGGGAATTTTGAACATTTTTCGCGGCGTGTGGCAGGGAATTTCCGCGCGTCGATGTTGGAAAAGGCGAACGGCGAGGCGCGCAGGGGTAGCGCGCGACGAGGCGCGCGCGAAACCGGGCTTGGGTGTGGCTGGTCGGAGCATGGTGGCGAGACGAACCACAAATCCGGGCGAGATTGAATCGCCCGGCACCGCATGGCCGAGCTTCGCCGCTGTGGGCGACGAGATTTCGTCGTGACGCCCCGAAGCGCTATGGCGCGCCAGACGGAAGGGATGGAGCCTCGCCGGACGGCGGATTGCAGAGCCCCGACCGGTTGAGCAGTTCGGCCAGTTCCCGCACCGCTTTCGTCAGATAGACCACCTCGGTTTCGCGCAGCTGGTCGAGCTTTTGATGAAGCAACTCGATCTCGAGCTCGGCCTTGATGTTGATCTGATGGTCGGTTTCGGCGGCGATGCGGTCGATGTCCTGCTGGCGGTTCTGGCTCATCATGATGAAGGGCGCGGCGTAGGCCGCCTGGAACGACAGCGCGAGATTGAGCAGGATGAAGGGATAGGGATCCCATTGCTTGATATAGGCGGTTACGTTCAACACGATCCAGAATAACAGGATCGTCGATTGAATGATGATGAAGCGCCACGAGCCCATCGTCGAGGCGACGGCGTCGGCAATGCGCTGGCCCGGGGTGAGGACCGGCGCGCGCAGCGCGGCTGCATTGGGGTCGCTGCGGGCAATCCGGCGCAAGCGCCGGAGTTCGGCGAGCAGCGCTTCCTCCGCCTCGTGGATCTGCACGCTCATTCCCCCGCTGTTCATGATGCCTACCCCTTCGTGACGGCCCCAAATGGCATATGACTAGGCAGCGAGGCGCAAGGTGTCGCGTGAAATCAAATTCATTCGCAGAGCGAAGAAGATTCAATTCAACTTTTGGTCAGCCGACCACATCGACGAACCCGCCCGCATCGCGATCGTAACGCACCATGCTCGCCTCACCCGATGCGTCGAGACGAACCAGCGGCGTTTCGTAGATCTGCGCGCGGCCGGAGGCGATGTTGGTGGCGATCCGGTCGATCGCCTGGTTGACGTTCGACATGTCGACGCCGTCGAGCGCGCTGAGGCCGTAGTTCCACCAGGTGAGTTCGAGCAGCGCGGCGACCACCGCCGGCTCGAAGCGGTAGCGCAGGATCCGCGCCGGCGTGCCGCCGACAATGGCATAGGGCGGTACGTCCTTGTTGACGAGCGCGCGCGCGGCGACGACCGCGCCGTCGCCGATGGTGACGCCGCGCCGGATCAGCGCGCCCTCGCCGATCCACACGTCGCTGCCGATGCGGATGCGGGAGAATTGCGCATCGCGGCGTTGCCACCAGATGTGCGACGACTGGGCGAGGATGTCGCGATTTTCGTCGCGGAAGCGATCGGCCTGGCGCCAGTCGAACGCGCCCTGAAACATCGGGCTTGGCGAGACGAAGTCGTAAGGATGCTCCTCGACGCCGGCCATGATGTTGTAGGCGATCGAACAGAAGCGGCCGATCATGGCGATGTGGCGCAGCTCGGTCTGGCGCCCGCCCATGAAGGTGAAGGCGCCGATGAAGTCGATGTCGTAGGTGCCGGGCCGGATCAGCACGGGCGGTTCGATCATCACCTCGCGCGGGTCGGGATGACCGAAGGTCGCGCCCGGCTCGATCCGGACCGACAGGGAATCGAGCATATCGCGCGTCGCGGTCATCGGTTTTCCTCGGGCGTTGCCGGCAGCGCGGCGATCGACGGGCAAAGACCCGCCGCCACCTGTCCCTTACACCGCCATCGTCAATCGATGAACAGATACCCCGGGTCGAACCCGGCAAAACGGCGCAGCGCGGCGGCATCGGGAATGTGGACCTCACCACCGCGGAATTCGATCAGGCCGTCTTCGCGCAACTGGCGCAGCATGCGGTTGGCGTGGACCGCGGTGAGGCCGGTGGCGTCGGCGAGATCGATCTGGGTGACGGGGAAGACGAAGCGCTTGCCGTCGCTCAGCCCGATGCGCTGCAGCCGGACGTTCATCTCGCAGAACAGGTGCGCCAGCCGCACCGCCGCGCCGCGCGCGCCGACCGAGACGATCCATTCGCGGTTGATCGCGGCGTCGATCAGGGTCGAGCGCCACAGCAATTCGGTCAGCGTCGCCGACGTCTCGGTCAGCGCGCGGACCGAGGCGTGCGGCATGAAGGCGACGCGAATCGGGGTCAGCGCCGCGACCGAATGTTCGAGCTTCTTGAGCGGATAGCTGTGCAGGTCGACGAAATCGCCGGGAACGTGGATGGCGAGGATCTGGCGGCGCCCGTCGGGCAGATCCTTGTAGCGCTCGACAAAGCCGTCGAGCAGCAGGGTACATTGCGTAAGCGGCACCTGCTCGCGCACGACGATCTGCTTGGCGGCGTAATCCTGCGTGCGGACGAACGCCGCCTCGAGCGCGTCGCGCTCCGCGGCGTCCAGCACCGGCGTGTGATGGGTACGCAGAAACAGATCGATAATCACGCCAGACTCCCCGGAACCGCCATTCGCCACCCTCGTTGTCTCACCATGGCAAACAAGCGCGACCCAGCCGGAGTTCCACCGCACGGCATTCCGATGGGTGCGGTTGCCGAGCAGGGGTTCGTCCTGATCGACGGCCCGGACGGCGTCGCGGTCACGCTCACGCCCCAGGCGGCCTCATCCTCGGCCAAATCGATCGCACAGGCGGCATGCGATGCCGCAAGCCCCCGCGCCAAAGGAGCCGCCCGCTTCCAACACCTAGTGCGGCGTCGGCGCGTGATAGGTGTCGTGGCATGCCTTGCAGCTTTGCCGCACGACGCCCCATTGCGCCGCAAAACCCGGTTGATCGCCGGCAGCGGCGAGCGTTGCGAGCTTGTCCGCAGCATCGGCATAGGCCGCAGCCGCCTTGGCGAAACCGGCCTTGTCGCTCCACACATTGGGCAACGCCCTGGTCGCGGCACCGTCGCTTCCGGCCGGGAACATCCCCGGCAGCGCGTGCGCCCAGCCGGCGAGCGCCTTGCTGGCGGGGACGAGAGTCTTGACGTCGTCACCGCGATCGATTGCGGGTTTCATGCCACCGAACACCGTACCCGACAGCCGGAAAGCGGCCTGGCGTGCCGGGATGAGCGCGTCGCCGGCGGGATCTCCGGCGGCCGCGACGAGCAACGTCGCGCCGAGCGCCAATCCGGCCAGCAGCGCCGGCTTCATCCTGTTGCTGTGATTGCGACGATTTCCCATGTCACGCTCCCCTCAAATCCCCCCGCATTCAAGAGGCTAGGCGCGACCGCCTCGATCCGCAAGCAGTGCCAAAGACATTAACCGGGTTCGGCAGCGTCGCCTTAACCTCGCCCGACCCATGACAGCGTCATGCCCACGTCGAAAATCTTTCGCAGCCGCTGGGCGGCACTGTTGTGGGCCGGCGGCGTGCTGTGGACGGCCTATGACGTGGCGAGCGCCGCGCCGAGCAACAGCGCGCACGGCAACCAGGCGACAGCGGCAGAGACCGATGCAACGGGCGTCGCGGTCGACAAGGACGATCTTGCCATCCTCGCCAACGCGATGGGCGGCTGACCGATCCTCAAGGCTTGAGCTTTATCTCGCGCAGGTGCCAGCGCTTTTGCGCTTCGGTCGCCCCGTCGATGTCGCCGACACGGTGCCGCGTGACAGCGCCACTGGCGTGATAGGGCGCGCCACCGGCCTTGAGGCGCCCATAGACGACCACCGGAACCGCGACGTAGCGCTGGCCCGCGCCGGCATCGATCTCCCCCGGCGCGCCGACCTGCGCGTGATATTCGCTGTAGCGGGCGAAGTTCGCGGCAAAGACGGCTTCGTCCATGCCGGACGCCCGGCCGCCATCGTCCCACAGCGCGCGGGCATCACGATAGCGGCCCTCGCCGAGCAGCGCATAATAGGTCTGGACGATGTTCGCCGCGCCCTGCGCGCTGTCGGGGGTAAAGGCACCCTCCGACACGACCCCGCCCTTGGGCAGGCCACCGGGCGTGCCCGGCTCGGGCGGCGCGACCGGCGCGACCGGCGCGGCGGTCGGCGTGGCGCTCGGCGTCGGTACGAATGCGATAGGCGGTCGTGCGTCGCTTTCGATCGCCGCATGGTTGGCGATATCGCTGCGCCCGGCCTCGGCGGCGGCGTTGATATCGGTCGCGCGGCCGGGCGCGGAGTCGGCCGAGGGCGAACAGCCCGTGGCGAACAGAATCGGCAGGATCGGCAGGACGAAGACAAGGCGCACGGCGTGTTCCCGGGAAAATTGGGCGTGGATCAGCCGAACGCGTGGCACCGCCGCACGTTCCCCCGCTGGCCTTGCAACGCCCCATGCCCGCTGGTCAGAAGTCGGTATAATTCTCGTTGCCGACGAAGCCGAGCCGGGTGATGCCGGCGCGCTTGATCGTCGCCAGCGTCTGGTCGAAGCGGTCGTAGCGCGCGCGCGGATCGGTTGCGACATGCAGTTCCGCCTTCGGATCCGCGTTGAGGGCCGCGAGCCGCGCCGGGAGCGACGCCGGCGCGAGCGGCATGCCGTCGAGCCGCAGCGCACCATTGGCGGCGAGATCGAGCTGGTGGATCACCATGTCGGTCGCGCTGTCCTTGCCCGGATGCGGCAGGTCGATCGGTACCTTGTGGGTAATGGCGGGGATGGTCAGGATCATCATCACCAGCAGCACGAGCATGACGTCGATCAACGGCGTGATGTTCATGCCCGACATCGGCTGCTGCTCGCGCACCGCCGCAGCCGCACGGCAGCGCGCGGCGCTGCGATAGGAGATGGTCGCGACGGGCATAGCCGATCCTCCTTGCATGTTATGGTGTAACGTAACAAATCGTGCGGCGACGTGTCAATGCCCTTCCCGTCACGGCGCGCGCGACGGCCGTGCGCGATCAGCGCGCTACGAGCCGGGCGCCTGGACCGCCCGCGCGCGCCGTGCCGGATTTCGCCGCCGGCGGTGCAAAGCCGAGTTCGATCAGGTTGGCGACGCGGGCATCGCGCGCCGCGGCGGTGCGCGCGCCGAGCACGATCACGAGGATGCGCTTGCCGTCGCGCCTGGCGGACGCGGCAAGGTTGTACCCGGCATCGACCGTGTAGCCGGTCTTGATGCCGTCGACCCCGGGGACCTTGCCGAGCAGGTGGTTATGGTTGCGCATCACGCGTGACTTCCACGTCACCTTGCGGGTGCTGAAATAGGCGTAGCGGGCGGGATGTCGCCGGATCAGCGCCAGCGACAGCCGCGCCATGTCGCGCGCCGTGGTGCGGTTGCCGCGGTCCCTCAAGCCGGTGGCATTGGCGAAATGGGTATCGCGCATGCCGAGTTGCTGCGCCCTGGCGTTCATCTGCTGCACGAAACGCTTTTCGCTTCCGGCGAGCGCCTCGGCCAGCGCGACGGTGACATCGTTGGCCGAATCGACCGCGATCACGCCCAGCGCGTCGCGCGCCGACAGCGACTTTCCGGCCGCGATGCCGAGCCGCGAGGCCGGCTGGCGCGCCGCCGCGCGGGAGATGGTGATCGCCGTGGTCGGCGTCAGGCGCCCTGCCGCCATCGCCTCGAAAGCGGGATACATCGTCATCATCTTGGTCAGCGATGCCGGCGGGCGCACCCTGGCGGCCGAGTCAGCGTAAACCGTTCCCCCGGTCCCGACATTCACCACCAGCGCCGACACCGGCACGGCGGCACGGACGCGCGCGTCGGCCGGCGGCGCGGCCATGCCGATCACGGCCACTGCCGATGCGAGCCCCAACACCCCTTTATGCCACACGATAAAACCGCACCTTTCAAAGCGCCGAAACCAAAGCGCCCAGACGGGGTTCATGGCGGTCACGCAATCCGTCCGCGACAAGTCACGGCAAACGCAAGACGAACCGGGGGTGAACCCGGTTCCAAACGCTGGCGGTTTCAGCGGGCGCCGGGGCCCGCCCGGAACGGCGGCGAGCCAGCCGACCCGGTCGGCGCCTCATTGCAAGTTCAGACGGCCTTGATGGAGCCCCGACGACGCGGCGAGAACCAACAACCCTTCGGGTTCAGCAATTCTCGTATTTCCAGTTGCGACGTTTGCCTTCGCACAGCAAGGCGATCGTCTCGACGACGCGCTTGTCGCGCGTTTCGGGGCGCTTGGCCTCGGCAATCCATTCGCAATATTCGCGGCGGCAGCCCGGCGGGAAAGCGGTGAAGGTTTCGTTCGCGGCGGCGTCGGCGGCCAGCGCGGTGGCAAGTTCAGGCGGCACCGCGGCCTCGGGCCTGGCGGGTCGCGTCGCGCGTGTGGGGCGGTCGCCAGCGTCGCGCAGTGCCACCGCCTGGCGGATCGCCGCATCGAGCGCGGCATCGTCGGGGAGATCGGCGAGCGACACGAGCCGGCCGAATTGCCCCATGCCATCGCGCTCCGGACCGGGCTCTTGCGCCGCGCGATCCCAGAAGCCGAAGCTGGCATGGGCCTTGAAGGCCGCCATATTGGCAAGCGGCCGGCCGCGATGGAGAAAGAACGGCATGCCCCATTTGATCGTCTCCTTGACACCGGGGCAGACGGCGTGGAGGCGCGCGCGCAGATGTTCGAGAATCGGCCGCGCAAAGTCGGAGCGAGCGGCGATATAGGCGGTGATGCGCGGATCGGTCGTCATGGCGCGACTCCTGTAGCCGCGCCAGATTAGGGTCAGCTCAACCGGGCATCAAGGGCGCAGCGCCTCGGCGTCGGCGTCGTCGAGATCGTCCTCGTCATCGACCGTACCGGCGTCGAAATCGCCTTGTATTTCGTCTTCGGCGACCGAGGCGGCGCTTTCATCGGCGTCGTCGTCTTCCTCGCCGACTTCGGCGCTGTCCATTTCCAGTTCGTCCTCGGGCTCGTCGCCGAGATCGGGGATCAGATCGGTCATGATGGTGCCGTCGCCGGGGCCGTTGCGCGTCGCCTCGAGGATTTCGGCGCGCTGGCTCTCGTCATAGCCTTCCTCGTCGTAACCGTCGTCGCCCGAACCGCTGCCGGGAACCTGGTGTCCACCCATCATCGTCTCCTGTTGCTGGTCTGCCGCGAACGGTCAGACGGTCGCTGTGGTTCCGTGCGCCCGCGATGCGACGAGATCAAGCCGGGTGAAACATCCGGCCGCGCTCGGTCACCGCGACGATCGCGAAGGCGATGACGCCCGCGAGGAGAAACCCGAGGTGGAGCGGTATCGTCGTGCCGGCATAGAACTGGCCGATGGCGGCGCCGATCAGCGCGCCGAGGGTGATCACGCAAAAGCCCTGGATGCTCGACGCCGTACCGGCGATCGCACCCATGTTGGTCATCGCCAGCGACGAGAAATTCGAATTGGCCAGCGCAAAGCAGCCCATCACCACCCCCTGCAGCACGATGAAGGTCAGCAGCGTCTCGCCCCCGCTCAGCGCGAGACCGAGCGAGCCGAGCGCGACGACGATCATCACCACCAGCGCCGATTGCGACAGCACGCGCGAACCGAGCCGCATCACGACGCGCGAGTTGAACAGGTTGGTCACCGCCATCATGCCGGCGGTGCAGGCGAACACCACGTTGAGGAGGTGCGGCTTGTGGAACACCTCGGCGACGACCTGCTGGATCGAGGTGATATAGCCGAACAGCGCGCCCTGCATCACCGTCGAGGCGAGCATGTAACCGGCCGACCAGCGATCGGCGACCGTCTGGCGCGCGCCAAGCGCGGTGGCGGCAATCGAATAGGGACGCTTCTCCTTGCGGTCGAGCGTCTCGGGCATGCGGCGCGCGTACCAGACCATGACGAGCAAGGTGAGGCCGCCGATCACGCCGAAGATCAGCCGCCACGAGCCGAACAGCAGGACGCCCTGCCCCATCGTCGGGGCAAGCACCGGCGCGATCATGAACACCATCGCGGCGAGGCTCATCACCTTGGCCATCGGCCGACCGGAATAGCAGTCGCGCACGATCGCCACGGTGACGACCCGCGTCGCGGCAACCGCCACCGCCCCGGCGAAGCGCGCGACGAGCAACAAGGTGAAACTGCCGGCGAGCGCGGCAGCGACGTTGCACAGCAGGTAGACGCTCAGCGACACGAGCATCACCGGGCGCCGGCCGAAATGATCGGCCAGCGGGCCGTGCAGCAACTGACCGAACCCCATCCCGATCAGATAGACCGAGATGACATATTGCTGCGCATTTTCGGTCGGTGCGCCGAGTCGCGCGCCGATTTCGGGCAGCGCCGGCAGCATGGCATCGACGCCGAGCGCGCCGAGCGCCATCAGCGCCGCAACCATCGCGACGAATTCGCCAAGCGGGATCGGCGCCCGCTGGTTGGCGGGATGGGGCGGCAGGACCTGCGTCATGAGTTCGCGCATGCAGCAAAGCGCCGCGCAGGTCGAGCCTTGACGTGGCAACGGGCGCCGCTATAGTGTATTGCTGCACTATATCACTTGGAGTTTGTCCCCGATGACGCGCACCCTGCTCATTGCCGCCCTCTGCGCGCTGCCGCTCGCCGCATGTGACGCCAACCGCGACGGCAACGAGGCCGGCACGACGATTTCGCTCAACGCGCATGATTCGGACGGCAATGTCGTCGCTGGAATCGATGGCAACACCGGCGACCTGGCGATCAACGCGCCAGGTTTCTCGGGCAAGATCCACCTGCCCAAAATCAGGCTCGACGCGTCGAATTTCGACATGAACGGCGTCCATCTCTATCCCGGCTCGACGATTTCGGGGATGAACATCGACGCGCATGACCGCGGCCCGGGCAGCGATGAGGACGGCACGGTCAAGGTCACGTTCGAGAGCCCGGCCAAGCCCGATACGGTGCGCGCCTGGTTCGAGGAAAAGCTCAGCGGCGCCGGCTTCACGGTGAAGGCCGACGGTACCGGGCTGTCGGGCACGACCGACGAGAAGAAGCCCTTCACGCTCGACCTGCGCCCGGTCGGAGCGGACCGCGCCAAGGGCGTGATCACGATCGGTTAGACGATCAGGACGATATCGGGCGACGCCACGCCGTCGAGCGGTGGCGAAAAACGCGCCCGGTTTCCCTTGCCGACTGAACGCCCTATATCCGGTCGTTTCGTGAATCCGCGACTGGAATGATTTCATGCTCGATACCATCGCCGCCCAGGTCCCGCCACTTTCGCTCGCCGACGAGGCGGCCGATCCGGATGCGTTCGCCGCGGCGCTCGGCGGGTCGTTCGAGCGTTTCGGCTTCGCGGTCATCGCCGACCATGGCGTGCCGCAGCAACTGATCGAGCGCGCCTGGGCGTTGACCGAGGAATTCTTTCGCCTGCCAGAGGACGAGAAGCGGCGCTATTTGGTCGAAGGCGGCGGCGGCGCGCGCGGCTATACGCCGTTCAAGACCGAGATCGCCAAGGACGCCACGCATGTCGATCTCAAGGAATTCTGGCATGTCGGGCGCCAGCTCGCCGCCGGGCATCGCTTCGCGAGCCAGATGTCACCCAATATCTGGCCCGACCGGCCCGAAGGGTTCCGCGAGACCTTCATCGAGCTGTTCGCCGCGTTCGACACCGCCGGCGACCGGCTGCTGTCGGCGATCGCGCGCCATCTCAAGCTGCCGGCCGACTGGTTCGACCATGCCGTAAAGGACGGCAATTCGGTGCTGCGGCTGCTGCACTATCCGCCGATCCCGGCCGATGCCGAGGGTGTCCGCGCCGGCGCGCATGAGGACATCAACCTGATCACGCTGTTGCTCGGCGCGGAAGAAGCCGGGCTGCAACTGCTCGACAGGGATGGCCACTGGCTGTCGATCAAGCCACCGCAAGGCGCGATGGTGGTCAATGTCGGCGACATGCTGCAGCGATTGACCAACCATGTGCTGCCCTCGACGACGCACCGCGTGATCAACCCGGCGCCCGAGCGGCGCGGCTTCTCGCGCTATTCGATGCCGTTCTTCCTCCACCCCGCGCCCGATTTCCTGATCGAGACGCTGCCGTCGACGATCACGTCGGACAACCCGAATCGTTATCCGGTGCCGATCACGGCACATGATTATCTGCACGAGCGCCTGGTCGAGATCGGTCTGGTCAAGAAGTAAGGGCGCATTCGTCATGCCGGACCTGTTCCGGCATCCACTCCTCCGCTAGCGCGCGGTTGACGGCGCGTACGACAACGATCCTTTCACGACCGGCATAGTGGACCCCGGCACAAGGCCGGGGTGACGAAATGGGGCATTGCATGACCGAACCTCTCCGCATCGCGCTCGCTGGCCTCGGTACCGTCGGTGGCGGCGTCATCCGGTTGCTCGCTGCCAATGGCGACCTGATCGCCCGCCGTGCCGGGCGGCGGATCGAGATCGTCGCGGTGTCGGCGCGTGACCGCAACAAGGATCGCGGCGTCGACATCGCCGGCTTCGACTGGGTCGACGACACGACCGCGCTGGCGCATCACGACGAGGTCGATGTGGTGGTCGAACTGGTCGGCGGATCCGATGGGCCCGCCCTCACGCTGGCCCGCGCGACGCTCACCGCGGGCAAGAGCTTCGTCACCGCCAACAAGGCGATGATCGCGCATCACGGGCTCGAACTGGCGCGCGTCGCCGAAGCAGCGCAGGTCGCGCTCAAGTTCGAGGCAGCAGTGGCCGGCGGCGTACCGGTGATCAAGGGATTGCGCGAGGGCGCCGCCGCCAATGCGCTGTCGCGGGTCTATGGCATCCTCAACGGGACGTGCAATTTCATCCTCTCGACGATGGAAGCGGAAGGGCGCGACTTCGCCGAAGTGCTGGCCGAGGCGCAGGCCAAGGGCTTTGCCGAGGCCGATCCGAGCTTCGACATCGACGGTGTCGATGCGGCGCACAAACTTTCGATCCTCGCCAGCATGGCGTTCGGGACACGGCCGGCCTTCGGCGATGTCGCGACCAGCGGCATCCGCCATGTTCTCGCCGCCGATATCGCCGAAGCAGCGGCACTGGGCTATCGCATTCGCCTGCTCGGCCTCGCCGAGGATGGCCCGGGCGGGCTGTTCCAGCGCGTCCACCCCCATCTCGTGCCGCTGAGCCATCCGCTGGCGCACGTCACCGGCGCGACCAATGCGGTGGTGGCGGAAGGCAATTTCGTCGGACGGTTGCTGTTCCAGGGTGCCGGCGCGGGCGACGGACCGACCGCGAGCGCGGTGGTCGCCGACCTGATCGACATTGCGCGCGGCGAGTTCGGCCCGGCCTTCGCGATGCCGGCCGACGCGCTGAGCGCACCGTCGGCCGCCGACAGTGGCGCGCGGCGCGGGCGCGCCTATGTCCGCTTCACCGTAGCCGACAAGGTCGGCGTGCTGGCCGAGATCGCCGCGGCGATGCGCGACGCCGGCGTTTCGATCGAGAGCCTGATCCAGCGCGGCACGATGGGCGACGGCACCGTGCTAGTCGCGATCGTGACGCATGAAGGGCCGGAACGATCGGTCGCCCAGGCGCTGGAGAAGCTGCGCGGATCGCAGAGCCTCGCCGGCGCGCCGGTGTGGATGCACATCCTCGGCTAAAGTCGCCTCAGGGTTCGATCTTCGAGGGCGGCGGCGGCACGTCGTCGAGCGGGATCGCGACGCGACCGGTCTTGTCGGGATGCTTGGCGAGGCCGCTCTTCACCGCCCCGACCAGCGCAGCGACGATCGGCACGATCGGCGGACCGAAACCGACCTGGCAGCCGCCCTGGCGCGCGGCGCAGGGCGTCCCTTCGGCGGCGAGCGCGCCGCGTCCGTTGAGTTCGGGATTGACCGGGACAGGCCCCTCCGACGGGCCGCGATCATCGCGTAACGGCAGCCGCTGCTGCTGATTGGTCGGCGCGCAGACGACGACATCCTTCGATCCTTCGGGGGGCGGCGTGCAGGCCGGCGACGGATCTACGAGGATCGAGATCTGCGGCGGGGGCGCCCCTTGGCCGGGGGCAGACACCCCCGAAGGCGGCGTGGCGACCTGCGCGAGGAGAAGGAAGAGCATGATCATGGTGCCAATGGCCTTTCGCCGCCTAGTATGACGCCATGGCGCGTGCTGACCGTTACGCCGGCCATGCCGCACCCGACCAGGAACAGTCGATGCTCGCGGCAATTGCTGGTGCGCGCGAGCAGCCGCTCGCGCTCGGCAGCGACCCCTTCGTTGGCGGGGTTGTCGAGGTCGACCTCGATCAGCGGGACGCGGTAGCGATCGGCATGGCGCCGGCCGCAAACGGTTACCTCACGCGGATCGCTCGGCGCGGTGCATTGCGGCGACGCACGCGTCACCGCGCGCTCCTGCGCGATCCACGCGGCACTCGGGTCCGCCAACATCATGAAAAGCCAGCCGGGCATGGTGTTTCATAGCAAGTCTGGCGGCGGCCGGCGAGCGTCCGATTATCGCTCGACGTGCACGATGGTGCGCGTGTGGCCGGGGCAGATCGTCTGGCCAATCAGCGCGCAACGACGACCGGTCTGCGCCAGTGCGCCGGCCTTGGCGGTCGCCGCCAGCGGCGTGTCGATCGGCAGACGATAGCGCGAACGCGACGTCGCGCAGATACCGGTTGCGGTATAACCGCAACCGGCGAGATGAAGGCGCGCATCGATCTGCCGCCGGTGTCGTATCGCATGGCGCGCGACGCGGCGATGCGCCCGGCGCGTGGTGACGGTGTGCGTAACGGGGTGATGCGCGACGGGAGCGGTCGCGGCGACGAGCAGCAGGCTGAGTGCGAACATTCATGGTCCCCGTTCGATGTGTCGGGAAAACAACCCCGCAAGCAGTCAGTTGGTTGCATCCCGATCGGCTATCCGGGCGACACCAAGGCGCGGCAGTTCGATTGCGGGGCAGCGATCCATCACCACCTTGAGCCCTGCCGCCCCGGCGCGCGTAGCAGCTTCATGGTCGATCACGCCGATTTGCATCCAGACTGAGCCGGCCCCGACCGCGATCGCCTGGTCGACCGCTTCGCCGGCGGCCGCCGAATTGCGGAAGATGTCGACCATGTCGATTCGATCGCCGAGCTGGGCGAGGTCGCGGAACACGAACTCGCCATGGATGTGCTCGCCGGTGATCTGCGGGTTGACCGGAATGACGCGATAGCCATGCGCCTGGAGCGTCGCCATCACGCGGTAGGACGGACGATCGGGCCGATCGGACGCGCCGACCAGCGCGATCGTCCGCGTCGCCTCGAGCAGGGCCTTGATTTCGGCATCCTCGGTCAACGGCATCGTCCTGCTCCCCAAAGATTCAGTTGTTGTCGATCCAGTGCAGCACGCGTTGCGCCACGGCGTTGAACGCCAGCGCCTCGGGACCGTTCCCGGCGGTCGGCGGTGATCCCGCGTCGGAGGCTTCGCGAATCGCGATGTCGAGCGGGATGCGGCCGAGGAAATCGATCCCCAGCGTCGCCGCCGCCGCCTCGGCGCCGCCGCGCCCGAACGGATCCGACACTTCCCCGCAATGCGGGCATGCATATCCCGCCATGTTCTCGACCAGCCCGATAACCGGCACGCCAGCCTTGACGAACAGGTCGATCGCCCGGCGCGCGTCGATCAGCGCCAGATCCTGCGGGGTCGAAACGATCACCGCGCCGGCCGGCTTGTGCTTCTGGATCATGGTCAGCTGGACGTCGCCGGTCCCTGGCGGCAGATCGATCACCAGCGTGTTGGCCGGGCCCCAGTCGGCATCGACCAGCTGGCCGAGCGCGCCGGCCGCCATCGGCCCGCGCCATGCGATCGCCTGGCCGGGCTCGACCAGCTGGCCCATCGACAGCAGCGGGACGCCATAGGGCGTTTCGACCGGAATCAGCAGCTTGTCGCGGGCGATCGGCCGCGAACCGACGACGCCGAGCAAGGTCGGCTGCGACGGCCCGTAAATATCCGCATCGACCATGCCGACACGGCGTCCGAGATTCTTGAGCGCGATGGCAAGATTGGCCGAGACGGTCGACTTGCCCACCCCGCCCTTGCCGCTCGCCACCGCGATCGAGATGCGCTGGGTGCGCGTGCTGGTCTGCGCGATACGCACCGTGTCGATCCCCGCGACAGCCTCGGCAGCGGCGCGCACCGCGCCCTCCAGCGCGTCGCGCGCCGGTTGATCGAGCCCGGTCACGTCGAGAATGATGCTGGCCCGGCTTCCATCGCGGCGGGGAATGGCGCGCGCGCCGGCAACGGCGGCGAGGGCGGCGGAAAGGGTGGTGTCGAGCGGGTCTGGATCGGTCATCCCGGCCAGATAGGGCGCCATACGCCGGTTGCCACTGTTTTTCCCGTCATGCCTACCTATAAAGGGCGCATGACAATACTCTCCCGCTGGCGATCGCGCGCCGGTATCATGACCGTCGATGGCCCCAAGAACCCATGGGGGCCGGGCAACGGCCCGACCGGCAGTGACGACAATGGTGGTCCGCGCAACCCGTGGGCCGTGCCGCCGGGCGGCAAGCGCGGCACGCCGGGTCCAAGCGCGCTCGACGAACTGCTGCGCCGCGCGCGCGGCGGCGGTGGCGGCGGCGGGTCGGGCGGCGGACGTCCCGGCATTCCGGGCGCGCCGGGGCCGCGCGCGCTGTGGGGCATCGGCGTCGGGCTGATCGTCCTCGCCTGGCTGCTGCTGACCTGCATCCACCCGATCGGGCCGCAACAGCGCGGCGTCGTGACGTGGTTCGGCCGCTATGCCGGGACGCTCGAGCCGGGCATCGGTGTCACCCTTCCGGCACCGATCGCCGATGTGACGCGGGTCGACGTCCAGCAAATCCGCACCGAGAATTTCCCGGAGAGCGGCGATGCCGAGAATCTGACGCTGACCGGCGACCGCAACATCATCAACCTCTCTTATGCGGTGCGCTGGAGCATCACCAATCCCGAGGACTATGTCTTCCAGATCGCCGAGCCGCGAACGACCGTGCGCGCGACCGCAGAGAGCGCGATGCGTGAAGCGGTCGCCAACATGACGCTCGACGATGCGATCGGCAAAGGGCGCAGCCGAATCGAAGTGCAGGTGCTCGAGCGCATGCAGCACATCCTCGACGAATATCATTCCGGCATCCGGGTCGACGGTGTCGCGGTAAATCGCGCGGTGGCGCCCGCCGCTGTCAGCGACGCGTTCAAGGACGTGACCGCCGCCACGACCGACGCGGTGTCGGCGCGAAACGCTGCGCAGGGTTATGCCCAGCAGCTGATCGCCAAGGCACAGGGTGAGGCCGGCCAGTTCGACCGCGTTTATGTCCAATACAAGCTCGCACCCGAGGTGACACGTCGACGCATGTATTACGAGACGATGGAAGACGTGCTCGGCAAGAGCGACAAGACGATCGTCGAGGCACCGGGCGTGCTGCCCTATCTGCCGCTCGGCGCCGGCAAGCGCGCCGCCGAACCCGCCCCCCAGCCGGAAGCCGCCAAGTGAACCGCACCCTGCTCCGCAACCCCATCACGCTGGCAATCATCGGGCTGGTCGTGCTGATCCTGATCGGCAGCACGCTGACGATCGTGCCCGAAACCAGCCAGGCGGTGATCCTGCGCTTCGAACAGCCGGTGCGCACGATCAACGCCTATCGCAAGGGTGAGCGTTTCGGGAACACCGGGGCCGGGCTGATCGCCCGCATCCCGTTCATCGACAAGATCGTGTGGGTCGACAAGCGCATTCTCGACGTCGATTACGACAACCAGCAGGTGCTGTCGTCCGACCAGCTCCCGCTCGAGGTCGATGCCTATGCCCGTTTTCGCGTGGTCGATCCGCTCAAGATGGTCGTGACGGCACGCAGCGAGAGCGGCGTAACCGAGGCGCTCCGCCCGTTGCTCGGCAACTCGATCCGCAACGAGCTCGGCAACCAGTCCTCGGCGACACTGCTGACACCCGAGCGCGAAAGGGTCATGGAAAACATCCAGGCCCGGCTGCAACGACTCGCTTCGCAATATGGCGTCCAGATCGTCGACGTGCGGATCAAGCATGCCGATCTGCCGACGGGCAGCCCGCTGGACAGCGCGCTCGACCGGATGCGCTCGGCGCGCAAGCAGCAGGCGACAACGATCCGCGCCCAGGGCACGCGCGACGCGCAGATCATTCGCGCCGATGCCGAGGCACAGGCGGCGAGCATCTATGCGACGAGCTTCAACAAGGATCCCGAATTCTACGACTTCTATCGGGCGATGCAGTCCTACCGAATCACCTTCACCGGCGCGCAGTCACCGGGCGCGAGCTCGATCATCCTTTCGCCGGAGAATAGCTACCTGAAGCAATTCGTCGGCCGAAAGTAGCAACCGGACATGCTGTCGAATCGTTCATATTCAATCGCCGTTCAGCATTGCAGCCCGATAAGGGCGCGATAGTCCTGCGGCAGACGAGAGGAATAAACCCACGTGCGTTACGCCTATGCCATTACCGGTGCCCTTTTGCTCAGCGGCGCGGCCGCCGCTGTAACGCTTACCCCTCCGGGCCAGACGGCGCAGAACGAGCCCGGCGCGATCGTCGCCGCCGCGCCGCGTCCGGGCGCGCCGATGAGTTTTGCCGACATGGTGGCGAAGCTCCAGCCGGCGGTTGTCAACATCTCGACCAACCAGCACGTTCCGGTCCAGCAAGCAGCCAACCCCTTCGCCGGCACGCCGTTCGGCGACCTGTTCAACCAGATGAATGGCCAGCAGGGCGACGGTAATAATCAGCCGCAGACCCGCGAGGCGCAATCGCTCGGCTCGGGCTTCCTGATTTCGGCCGACGGTTATGTCGTGACTAACAACCACGTCGTCGCGCCCGGTGCCAAGGGTGCGACGGTCGACTCGATCACCGTCACGCTGATCGACCGCAAGGAATATAAGGCCAAGCTGATCGGACGTGACCCGACCTCCGATCTCGCCTTGCTCAAGATCGACGCGACCAACCTGCCGTTCGTGCGCTTCGGCGATTCGGACCATGCGCGGGTCGGCGACTGGGTGATCGCGATCGGCAATCCGTTCGGCATCGGCTCGACGGTCACCGCCGGCATCGTCTCGGCGCTGCACCGCGTGACCGGCGGCGGCGCCTATGACCGCTTCATCCAGACCGATGCAGCGATCAACCAGGGCAATTCGGGCGGCCCGATGTTCGACATGAGCGGCAACGTCATCGGCATCAACTCGCAGATCTTTGCCGGCCAGTCGGGCGGCAATATCGGCATCGGCTTCGCCATTCCGGCGGAAGACGCCAAGCCGGTGGTCGAAAAGCTGATGAGCGGCACCAAGATCGCGCGCGGCTATCTCGGCGTCGGCCCGCAGCCGATCGACGACGATATCGCCGCCGCGCTCAACCTGCCGAAGAACCATGGCGAAATCCTGCGCACGATCGAGCCCGGTGAGGCCGCCGCCAAGGCCGGTCTGCAGGTCGGTGACGTGGTGGTTCGCGTCGGCGGCAAGGACGTCACGCCCGACCAGTCGCTGAGCTATCTCGTCGCGAATGTCACGCCGGGCACGCGCGTGCCAGTCGACGTGATCCGCCAGGGCAAGAACATGACGCTCACCGCGACGATCGGGACGCGTCCGTCAGAGGATCAGCTCGCGGCGATCGCCGGCGGTGGTGGGGATGACGACGCGCTGGGCAATGGCAATGGCGATTCGAAATCGACCGGCGATGCCTCGACCACCGCGCTCGGCATGTCGGTCCAGGCGCTGACGCCGCAGATCGCGCGTTCGATCGGGGTCGATTCGACGGTGCGCGGCGTCGTCATCGCCACGGTAGATACCTCGACCGATGCCGGGCAGAAGCTCAAGCGCGGCGATGTCATCGTCTCGGCGAACGGCGTGCTGACAACCGCGCCAGCGCAACTCGGCGCGGTGATCGCGCAGGCCAAGCAGGCCGGGCGCGACCAGGTTGCATTGCTGGTGGTCCGCGGCAAGAGCCCCGCCGTCTTCGTGGGCGTCAAGCTCCGCAAGTAGGCTGGTCTTGATCCAGCGCTCATTCTAAGGCTCGTCTCCCGCCACGCCTCCGGCGGGAGACGAGCCTTTTTGGGAGTGGGCGCATGGCCGACGAGACGGGTATCTTCATCGGGACCGGCGCAGGCGGGACCCCACGGCTCCAGCTCGAGTTGAAGCGCGCCAACCGCCACGGGTTGATCGCGGGCGCGACCGGCACCGGCAAGACAGTGACGATCCAGGGCATTATCGACGGGCTGTCGCAGGACGGCGTGCCGTGCTTCGTCGCCGATGTGAAGGGCGACCTTTCCGGGCTGGCGATGGCGGGGTCGCCGACATCCAAGCTGCACGATATCTTCGCCGGGCGCGCCAAGGAGATTGCCTTCGACGGCTGGTCGTACAGCGACAATCCGGTGCAGTTCTGGGATCTGTTCGGCGAACAGGGCCATCCGATCCGCACCACCATATCCGAAATGGGGCCGCTGTTGCTGTCGCGCCTGATGGACCTCAACGAGGTGCAGGAAGGCGTGTTGACGATCGCCTTCACCGTCGCCGACAAGGAAGAGCTGCTGCTGCTCGACCTCGATGACCTGCAGGCGATCCTGGTCGATTGCGCCAACCGCGCCGACGAATTGACCGTCACCTATGGCAACATCACCAAGCAGTCGGTCGGGACGATCCAGCGTTCGCTGTTGCAGCTGCGCAGCCAGGGCGGCGAGCATTTCTTCGGTGAGCCGGCGCTGGCGATGGACGATTTCATCGGGGTCGACGACAGGGGCCGCGGCATCGTCAACATCCTCGCCGCCGACAAGCTGATGGCCAGCCCCAAGCTCTATTCGACCTTCCTGTTGTGGCTGCTCAGCCAGCTGTTCGAGCACCTTCCCGAGATCGGCGACCCCGACAAGCCGACATTGTGCTTCTTTTTCGACGAGGCGCATCTGCTGTTCGACGACGCGCCCAAGGCG
Organism: Sphingomonadales bacterium; assembly: GCA_038245375.1. Taxonomy (GTDB): domain Bacteria; phylum Pseudomonadota; class Alphaproteobacteria; order Sphingomonadales; family Sphingomonadaceae; genus Sphingomonas. The sequence continues at coordinate 25,508 of JBBRSN010000010.1, forward strand.
CTGCTCGACAAGATCGAACAGGTCGTGCGGCTGATCAGATCCAAGGGCGTCGGCGTCTATTTCATCACGCAGAACCCGATCGACATTCCCGACAGCGTCGCCGGCCAGCTCGGCAACCGCGTACAGCACAAGCTCAATGCCTTCACCCCGCGCGACCAGAAGGCGGTACAAGCCGCCGCCGATACCTTCCGTGCCAATCCCGGCGTCGACGTCTCGACCGCGATCACCGAGTTGAAGGTCGGCGAGGCGCTGGTGTCGCTGCTCCAGCCCGACGGCGCGCCCGCGCCGGTGGTACGCACGCTGATCAAGCCACCCAGTTCGCGCGTCGGCCCGGTAACGGCGCAGGAGCGCGCGGTGATGATCCAGACCGATCCGATCGGCGCCAAATATGACACGCTGCTCAACCGCGAATCCGCCGCCGAACTGATCGGCGCGAAGACCAAGGAAGCCGCCGCCGCCGCCGCCGAAGCGAGTGCCAGGACCGAGGCCGACAAAGCCGCCGCCGCCCAGGCCAAGGACGATGCGCGCGCCGCCAAGGACGCCGAGCGCCAGCGCATTGCCGACCAGCGCGAGGCCGACCGCCAGGCCCGGCTGCAGGCGCAGCAGCAGGCGGCCGAGGCACGTGCCGCCGCGAACAGCCCGTGGAACCGCATGGCAACGTCCGCTGCCCGCTCGGCCAGTTCGGCGATCGGCCGCCAGGTGGCGAACGAGGTCGCCAAATCGGTGTTCGGATCGTCGCGCGGCGGTGGTGCGAGTATCGTCGGCGGGCTGGTGCGCGGCGTGCTGGGCGGCCTCTTCAAGGGCCGGTGACCGCGCGGCTCGCCTCGATCCAGGTCGGGCGGATCGCACCGCTCGGCCCCAATGCCGTGCCGAGCGGGGTCGTCAAAACGGCGGTTGCCGGACCTGTCACCGTCGGCGCGCTGGGCCTCGACGGCGACGAACAGGCCGACCTAACCGTCCATGGCGGCCCGGAAAAGGCGGTCTATGGCTATGCCAGCAGCCACTATCCGCACTGGGGGCGCGACTTCCCGGCGCTCGCCGAACGTTTTCTGTCCGGGAGCATGGGCGAGAATCTGACCGTCACCGGCCTTGACGAAGGCGATCTCTGCGTCGGGGATGTCCACGCCGTCGGCACCGCGCTGCTGCAGCTGTGCCAGCCGCGCCAACCCTGCTTCAAGCTGGCGCTCGCGCTCGGCGAGGCACGGCTCGTCAAGGCGATGGTGCGAAGCGGCCGGTCGGGCTGGTATTACCGCGTGCTGCGCGGCGGCACGATCGCGGCGAGCGACACGATCACGCTGGCTGAGCGACCGAACCCCGATTTCCCGTTTCCGCGCCTCGTCGAGATCGTCAATTTCGGTGGGGCCAGCATGGCAGAACTGCGCGCGCTGGCGGCGATGTCGGGTGTGGCGAGCCGCATTGCGGCGAAAGCGCGCGCCATGCTGGCGTCCTGACGCGCGCGGAACGAAAGCCCGCGCGGATCGTCGTCGCGAGATGTCATTGCGATCGTTGACCGCCAACCGGCGCACATATTGGGTCGCGGGCGGCATCGTCGTGTTTATCGCGGCGTCGCTGATCGTGCTCGCCGCCTTTCCGTGGGGCATGCTGCGGGAGATCATCGCCCGGCGGGCGGGCGAGCAGGTCGGCCGACCCGTGACGATCGGCCGGGTCGAACGGATCGACAGTTTCTCCTTTTCACCGACGGTCGCGATCCATGATGTCATCGTCCCGCAGGCGGCGTGGGCCGGGAAAGGCGAGTTGGCGCGCATCGCGACGGCGCGGGTGCGCTTTTCGGCCTGGGCCTTGCTCGCCGGCCGCTTCGCACCGCAATCGATCGAGGTCGACGGGCTTAACCTTGCGCTGGTGCGCGATGCCCAGCATCGGGTGAACTGGCGCAAGGAAGGTGCCCATGCCGGCGATGGCGACGATTCCTCCCCGACGCTCGACCATCTCGTGCTGCACGATGCACGGATCAGCTATCGCGACGCACTGCGGCAGCGCAATTTCCAGTTGCGGGTAACATCGGATGCGCGCGGCTTCGTCGTCTCCGGCACCGGCAAGGTTCTCGGTCAACCGGTAACCGTCGCTGCGCGCGGGCCGGCAATCGAAGCGACGGGCAAGCCCTGGCCGTTCCGCGCGAAGATCGACGGTACAGCGCTGTCGATCGACGCGCACGGCACGATGGAGGCGCCGCTCGACACGCACCACATGACGATCGACGTATCGGCGCGCGCCGATGACCTCAAGCTGGTCGATGCGATCATCGAGGTCGGGCTGATCGGGACGCAGCCGCTTACGCTGACCGCACATGCGCAACATGACGGCACCCGCTGGGACATCAACAGCGTCAGTGGCAAGGTCGGACAATCGGACATCGCCGGCCATGTCACGGCCACCAAGGTCGACGGGCGCACCAGGATCGACGGTGTGATCGTGGCAAACCGTTTGCGCTTCGACGATTTTGCCTCGAACGACGGCCTCGCCAAGGCGGCAGCGCTGGCGGCGGCCGAGGGGCCGAAGCTCGTGCCGAACCTGCGCATCAACATCCGCAAGATCGACCATACCGACGGTACGCTCGCCTTCACCGTGCGCCAGCTGGTCGATAATGGCGGCGCCGGGGCCTTTACCGGGATCAGCGGGCGCCTGACGCTCGACCATCGTTTGCTGATCGTCGATCCGCTGCGTTTCTCGATGGCGCGCGGCACAATGAGCGGCACCGTGCGCGTCGACCAACATGACGGCCGCGCCGAGCCGTTGGTGACGATCGACCTGGCGATCCGCAATTCCACCCTCGGGGCGATTGCCGGCACCGCTGGCGGCGAGGTCGACGGGCGCTTCGATGCCCATGCGCACATTATCGGCACCGGCAGCACGATTCGCGCGGCGGTCGGCAATGGCGATGGCAGCATCGGCGTGATGGCGCGCGACGGGCGCCTGCCGGCGAAGATCGCCTCGATGATCGGTTTCGATGCGGGGCGCAGCTTCTTCACCGATGGCGACGAGGAAGCGGGCCTGCGCTGTGGCGCGCTGCGCCTCAATTTGCACCACGGAACCGGCCGCGCGGAGCCGTTCGTGATCGACACGACCCGCAGTCGCTCGGAGGGCGGCGGCACCGTCAGCTTTCCCGCCGAGACGCTCTCGCTGGACATGACCGGGCATCCCAAGGAGCGCGTCGTCCTGCGCCTGCCGGGTTCGCTGCATATCGGCGGCACGATCAAGCAGCCCGAGCCGGTCATACCGCGCGAGGTCAAATCGGTCGGCAACATCTTCAAGGCAATCGGCCGTGCGATTCGCGGCGATCAGGGTCCGCTTGCGACCGACGCCGATTGCGCGGCGCTGGCGCGGCAGGTGCTCGAATAGCCGCGAAAAGCCAGTGTCGCGTTCCGCCGCGATGTGCCACGATCACGCCATGAGCCAGCACCATACTACCCCCTCCCCCGCCGAACTGACGTTGCGCGGAATCCTGCTCGGCGGCGTGATCACGCTGCTGTTCACTGCTGCGAATGTCTATCTCGGCCTCAAGGTCGGGCTGACGTTTGCGACATCGATTCCCGCGGCCGTCATCTCGATGGCGCTGCTGCGAGGCTTCAAGGACTCGACGATCCTCGAGAACAACATCGTGCAGACGGTGGCGAGCGCGGCGGGAACGCTGGCGGCAATCATCTTCGTGCTGCCGGGGCTGATCATGATCGGCTGGTGGCAGAACTTCCCCTATGTCGAGACGGCGGCGATCACCGCGACCGGCGGCATTCTCGGCGTGATGTTCTCGGTACCGCTGCGCCGCGCGCTGGTGGTCGATACCGACCTGCCCTATCCCGAAGGACGCGCCGCCGCCGAAGTGCTGCGGGTCGGCTCCGACGCGAGCGGGAGCGCCGAAAACAGCCGCGGTCTGTGGGTGATCATCTGGGGCAGTCTGACCTCGGCCGGCTTCGCGATCCTTACCCAGACAAAGCTGGTCGCCACCGAGGCCGCCTTGTGGTTTCGCGCCGGTGCCGGCGCGACAGGTATTTCGGGCAGCCTGTCCTTCGCGCTGCTCGGCGTCGGCCATCTCGTCGGCCTCTCGGTCGGCCTCGCCATGGCGGTCGGCATGGTGATGGGCTGGTGGGTGCTGCTGCCTTACCTCACCGCGCATCACGTCCTGCCCGGCAGCACCGAGGCGTGGGCGAATACGATCTTCCGCCAGGACGTGCGCTTCTTCGGCGCCGGCGTGATCGGTGTCGCCGCGGTGTGGACGCTGCTCAAGATCGCCGGCCCGGTGATCGGCGGCATCCGCTCCGCCATGGCCTCGAGCCGCGCACGCGGCGCGGGCGAGAGCGTCGCGCTCGAGGAGCGTGATCTGCCGGTGTCGATCGTCGCGGCGGTGTCGCTCGCGGTGCTCGCGCCGATCGCATGGCTGCTGTGGGAGGTGCTCGCCAGCGGACCACTGCAAGGCTCGGCGCTCCTGCTGGTCGCGGGCGCGCTGGTATTCATCCTCGTCATCGGACTGATGATCGCGGCCGTATGCGGCTACATGGCCGGCCTGATCGGCGCATCGAACTCACCGGTATCGGGGATCGGCATCCTCGCCGTGCTCGCGGCGTCGCTGATGCTCGTCGGGCTGTTCGGCCGCGAAGGCAGCGCCGACGCGACGCAGAGCATGATCGCCTATGCGCTGATCGTCACCGGCGTGGTGTTCGGCGTGGCGACGATCTCCAACGACAATTTGCAGGACCTCAAGACCGGCCAGCTGGTCGGCGCCACGCCGTGGAAGCAGCAGGTCGCGCTGGTCATCGGCGTGGTGTTCGGTTCGCTGATCATTCCGCCGGTACTCAACGTGCTCAACCATTCGTTCGGCTTCGTCGGCGCGCCGGGCGCCGGCGCCAATGCGCTTGCCGCACCGCAGGCGGGCCTGATCTCGGCGCTCGCCAAGGGTGTGATCAGCGGCAATGCCAACTGGCCGATGATCGAACTCGGCATCGGCGTCGGGATCGTGCTGGTCGTCATCGACGAAGTGCTGGGCGCGATGAAAAAGTTTCGCCTTCCCCCGCTCGCGGTGGGGATCGGCATCTATCTGCCGATGAGCGTCATCCTGCCGACGGTGATTGGATCGGTGATCGGCTGGTTCTACGATCGCTGGGCCGACGGGACACGCGATGCCGAGTTCGCCAGGCGGATCGGCGTGCTGACCGCAACGGGCATGATCGTCGGCGAAAGCCTGTGGGGTGTCGCCTTCGCGATCATCGTCTATGTCGCCGACAAGGATACGCCACTGGCGCTGGTCGGCGAGAAATTCACCCCTTATGCGCTGATCGGCGGCACGATCCTGTTCTTTGCGCTCGTCGCGACGCTCTATCGCTACGCGCGCAGAAGCATCACGTCAGCGCGCTGAGCAGGTTGGCGATGTCGAAGAACGCGAAGGCGACCGAGCTGTCCGCCACGCCATAGGGCACGAACAGCTTGGTGCCGTGGCGCAGCGCGCCGCAGGAGTAGACCACGTTGGGGACATAGCCCTCGCGGTCCTGGTCGGCGGCGGCGAGGATCGGGTCACGCGTGCGGCCGATGACCTTCGACGGGTCGGCCTTGTCGAGCAGCACCGCGCCGATCGAATATTTGCGCATCGCGCCGACGCCGTGGGTGAGCAGCAGCCAGCCCTCGTCGAGTTCGATCGGCGGACCGCAATTGCCGATCTGCACCAGCTCCCACGGATATTTCGGCGTAAGCAGCTTCTCGCCTTCTTCCCAGTGCAGCAGCGTGTCGGATTGCAGCAGGAACAGGTTCTCGCCGTCCTGCCGGCCGATCATCATATATTTGCCGTTCACCTTGCGCGGGAACAGCGCCATCCCCTTGTTGCGCGCCGCCGGCCCCGTCATCGGCACGAGATCGAACGCACGGAAGTCGCGCGTGCGCATCAACTCCGACTGGATCATCGAGCCGTTATAGGCGGTGTAGGTACCGAGCCACTCGATGCTCCCATCGTCGTGGGTGAACTGGACGAGGCGAAGATCCTCCAGCCCCTTGGACTGCGCCTTGGTGATCGGGAAGATGACGGTGCCCGACAGCGTCGAATCGCGGTGGCGATAGACGGTGATCTCACCTTCCGGGATCAGCTCCTCGTCGAGATCGATCGCATCGGTCGCGGTCGCGAAGGGCGGCTCTGGCGCCAGCTTGAGCTCGTTATTCTCGGTGATGATGCCTTCGCGGAAGGCGACCGAGGAAATATGCCCCTCGCCCACCGCGCGCAGCGACATGAGAATACGCATCGATCCCGGCGGCATGCCCGACTGGTCGAAATGCGGCACCGCGCTGGGGTTCATCAGCGCAGCGGCGGCATAGCTATATTCGTGGCAGAAATAGGCGCCGATCAGCTGGCGCTTCTCGTCGCCGATTTCGCTGCCGTCGAAGCCGATCTGCGCCTCGATCTCGTCGTAGCGCGTCATGAAGACGCGGCGCGTCTGCCAGTGACGTGCCTCGAAATCCTTGAGCACGATTTCGAGCTGTGCCCGCGTGTCGGCTGGGCTCATCGCCTTCACTTCGGCGACCAGCCGCTCGGTACGATTGCCACCATTGCCGGCCCAGGCAAGGTGGAAAGGCCGCACCACGACCCGTGACGGATCGGCATGCAGCCGCAGGCTATGCTGGAAAAACTCGATCAACGGTCTTGCCTCGCTTGTCTGTCGCATTTCGGCGACGTTCCGAGCGAGGCTAGGCAACGGCGCGCGACGTCCCTGCCACGCCTGCGGAGCGGATTGAAAGCCCCGAAATGGCCACCGAGGCCAATTGCAGTGCCAGAATCGACTCGGCACCCTGATTTCGATTCAATCCGACCGGCGTCAGGCCGTCGAAACACCCGCCGTCCTGCGCCGTGGCCAGCGGCAGGTCGAGATCGTTACGGCCGAGATACCAGCGATAGGCCCGCATCGCTTCGTCGATCCAGCGCGCATCACCGGTAGCGTCGAACGCCGCGTGGCAGGCATCGATCGTCGCCTGCGCCTCGAGTGGCTGCTGGTCGAACGGCAGAGGATCGGCATAGGGCCGACCGAAGCTCTCGGTGCCGACGGCGCGGAACCGACCATCGGGGCCCGTCTGCTGCGACGCGATCCAGTCGAGCGTCTCGAGCCCGCCATCGATCAGGTCCTGACGGCCGAGCGCGATACCGGCGCGGATCAGCGCCTCGGGCAGGCGCGCATTGTCATAGGCCAGCACGATCTCGAACCAGCGCCACTCGGGCCGGCGCGCACGTTCGAGCAGGACGAGCAGATCGGCCGAGAAGCGCGTCAGGATATGCGTTGCGAGCGTATGGCCGGGATGCGCTTCGAGCATTGCCGCCGAGCCGAGCATGGCAAAGCCCTGCGCGCGCGGCGAACCGAGATCGAGCGCCAGGCTGGCGGTCTCGTCGAACAGGCGCCGCGCCCAGTCGCGATGCTTGGCGAGCCCGGTCTCGCGCGCGGTGACGCCCAACGCCCACAGCGCGCGACCATTGGAATCTTCCGATCCGGTATCCTCGCACCATGTGCGATCGAAGTTCATGAAGTTGCGGAAGCGCCGGGTATCGGGGTTCCAGGCATATTGCACGAACGCCGCGTAGATCGTCATCCACTTGTCGCGCGCAACCTCGTCCATGCCCGGCAGGCGCGCCGTGAGCATCAGCGCACGGGCATTGTCGTCGATGCAATAGCCATGCCGCCGGTCGGGCACCGACAGGATGGCGTGCTGGAACATGCCGGTGGCATCGCTCATGCGCTCGACTGCGGCAAAATCGGGCGCGAGCGCGCGAAACGACGATGGCGTGGCAATCCGGCGCGGCTTGGCCGCGACCATTGCGGCGATCTCCGTCATCGCGGCGTCGGCGAGGCACGACCAGATCATTGTCCGGCCGCGCGCATAGGCACGCTCGGAAAGTCGCTGTCGCGCGGCGTTATCGCTGAGCAATTTATTGATCTCACGCGCGAAGCCGGCGCTGTCGTTGAAATCGACGAGCACGCCGTGACCATCGGCCAGGATTTCCGTCGCGTGAACGTAAGGCGTCGAGACGACCGCCTTGCCCAGGCCGACGGCGTAGGACAGCGTGCCGGACGTAATCTGTGCCGGATTGGTGTAAGGCGTGGCGTAGATGTCCGCCGCCTGGAGATAATCGAGCAAGTCGTCATGCTCGACGAACGCATCGACAAAGGCGACATGCTCGGCAACGCCCAGCGTTTCAGCCTGCGCCTCGAGACGATCGCGATAAGCCTCGCCCTCATGCGCCACGAGGTTGGGGTGCGTCGCGCCGAGCACGACATAGAGCGCGTCGGGGTTCTCCGCGACGATCGCCGGCATCGCCTCGATCATCGTCTCGATCCCCTTGCCGGGAGCGAGGAGTCCGAAGGTGAGGATGGTCTTGCGCCCTTCCCAGCCGAAGCGTTGCTTGAAGCCGGCGGTATCGAGCAGCGGGCGATCGGGCACACCATGCGGGATGGTGAGGATGGCGCGGGGGTTGGCGCCATAGACACGCTCGAGGATCTCGCGACCGCGCTCGGCCATCACCACGACGCGCGAGGCGCGGCGCAGCAGCGCTTCCATCACACGGCGCTGATCGGCATCGGGCTGTTCGAGTACCGTGTGCAGCGTGACGATCAGCGGCAGCGAAATGCGATCGAGCAAGGCGAGGATATACTCTCCGGCCGGACCGCCGAAGATGCCATATTCGTGCTGCAGCCACACCGCCTGCGCACCGCTCGCCTCGATCGCGCGCGCCGCATCGATATAGGCGATCCGGTCCTGCTCGGGGATCGCACGGGTAACCGCCGGCGGATAATCGTATCGACCGGGATGATCGTCCATCGCATAGACATCGACCGCCATGTCGGGAAAACGCTGCGTCAGCGCGGTGAACGTGTCCGTCGTATATGTTGCAAGGCCGCATTTCCGGGGAAGGAAATTGCCGATCAGCGCGAGGTGATCGATTGCCGTGGTCGTGCGCGTCGAACGCGTCATTGCCATATCCTTGCGAGCTTCAGAGATATCGTCCGCCGATTCTTCCCAACGTGAACGGGTTGAAAGGAATATGGTTGCGCGCCTGCTGCACTGCAACAAAAAAATAATGATGATCTCGATCAACCGAGCCGCACGCGCGGCGGTTCAGCCGCGGCCGCGGTACCCTGGCACGTCCTGCGGCGGCAGCCACAGCCCGTCTGGGGCGGCGCCGGATTGCCAGAAGACATCGATCGGGATGCCGCCGCGCGGATACCAATAGCCGCCGATACGCAGCCAGTGCGGCGCCATTTCAGCAAACAGCCGCTCGGCGATTCCGACCGTGCAATCCTCGTGAAAGGCGGCGTGACTGCGAAAGGCGCCCAGAAACAGCTTGAGCGACTTGGATTCGACGATCGTCGCCGCCGGCGCATAGTCGATCACGAGATGCGCAAAATCGGGCTGTGCGGTCACCGGGCACAATGAGGTGAACTCGGGCACGGTGAAGCGCACCAGGAACGGCCGGCCCGGGCGCGGATTGGGGACATAGTCCAGCACCGCCTCTTCGGGCGAACTGGGTAGCGGGCTGGTCTGGCCAAGAAACTTCGGAGTCATGCCGGCGATGTAAGCGGTAAGGCGCGCCGCGTCATCCCGTCGTGCGAAACGGATCTTCGATCGGCAGTGTCGCAACGTAACAGCGTCTCGACGCGTTGCTGTGCGATGGCTAGTGACGAGGGGACAAGAGGAGATGCCAAGATGGATTCGCTGGTAACGACCGAGTGGCTGGCCGGAGAGCTGGGCGCCAATGATCTGCGCGTGGTCGATGCGACCTATTTCACCGCGCTTCCCGGTGAAGCGCCGCGCGACGCGGCGGCCGAATATGAAGCCGCGCATATTCCCGGCGCGGTGTTCATGGATCTCGGCGAACTGCGCGACACGACTTCCGACCTGCCGATGATGTTGCCGAGCGCAGAGAAATTCGCCAGCCGTATGCAGTCGCTCGGTCTCGGCGATGGCAGCCGCATCGTGCTCTATGACAACTCCCCGCACCACACCTCGGCACGCGCCTGGTGGATGCTGCGCACGTTCGGCGCACACGACGTCGCGATCCTCGACGGCGGCATTGCCAAGTGGCAAGCCGAGGGCCGCGAGACCGCGAGCGGCAAGGAGACGCTACGCCACCGCCACTTCACCGTCTGGGCCGACGACAGCGGCGTGCGCACGCTCGACCAGTTGAAGGCGAATATCGACAGCGGCGCCGAGCAGGTGGTCGATGCCCGCTCCGCCGCCCGCTTCGCCGGCGAGGAGCCCGATCCGCGGCCGGCGACGCATGCCGGGCACATCCCCGGATCGAAGAACCTGCCCTTTGGCGCGATGTTCAACGCCGATGGCAGCTGGAAACAGGGCGACGCGCTGAAGGCGGCGTTCGAAGGCGCCGGGATCGACGTGACCAGGCCGGTCGCGACCACCTGTGGTTCGGGCATCACCGCCTCGGTGCTGGCGTTCGGACTGCATCTGCTTGGCAACAACGCGGCGGTGTACGACGGAAGTTGGTCCGAATGGGGCGCCGACCGCACCACGCCCAAGGCAATGGGCGCCGCTTGAGGGTCATCGGATGAGCAAGAGCGACCGCCCGCGCGCCGACGCGACCCGCGTCGTCACCGCCGGGCGGCGCAAGGAATGGACCGCCGGCGTCGTCAACACACCGGTGTGGCGCGCCTCGACCATTCTCTACGATTCGGTCGCCGAGATGCACGAGCGCCTCGGCGATACGCACCACCGGCTGTTCTACGGCCGGCGCGGCACGCCGACGCAATGGTCGCTGGCCGACGCGCTGACCGAACTCGAGCCGGGTGCGGAAGGTACGTTCCTCTATCCCTCAGGCGTCGCGGCGATCGCCGCCGCGTTGCTGTCGGTACTGTCGCCGGGTGACGAACTGTTGCTGGTCGACAGCGCCTATGACCCGACACGCGCGATGGCGAACGGGCTGCTCAAGCGCCTGGGCATCATCACGCGCTTCTATGATCCGCTGATCGGTGCCGGCATCGCCGACCTGATCACCGACAGAACCCGCGCGATCTTCCTTGAAAGTCCCGGCAGCCTGACCTTCGAGGTCCAGGACGTGCCCGCCATCGTCGCCGCCGCCAAGGCGCGCGGGGTAACCACCTTGCTCGACAATACCTGGGCGACGCCGCTGCTATTTCCCGCGATCGCGCACGGCATCGACCTGACGATCCTGGCGTGCACCAAATATGTCGTCGGCCATTCCGACGTGATGCTCGGCTCGGTTACCGCAGCCCCAGGACATTTCGCGCGGCTACGCGACACCAGCTTCCAGCTCGGTCAGGTGACCAGCCCCGATGACGCATGGCTCGGCTCGCGTGGTCTCAGGACGATGGCGCTTCGGCTCCGGCAACATCAGGCCAGCGCACTCAAGATCGCGCATTGGTTGAACGAACGGCCCGACGTCGCGCGGGTGCTGCACCCCGCCCTGCCCGATTGCCCCGGCCACGAACTTTTCCTGCGTGATTTCAAGGGCTCCTCGGGGCTGTTTTCATTCGTGTTGCAGGGTGGCAATGATGCTGCCCGTGCGGCATTGATCGACGGGCTCGAGCTGTTCGGCATCGGCTATAGCTGGGGCGGCTTCGAGAGCCTTGCTGTGCCGATCGACCCGCAACGCTATCGCAGCGTCACACGGCGCGCCGATGCCGGCCCGGTCGTGCGGCTGCAGATCGGACTTGAGGACCCCGACGATCTGATCGCCGATCTGACTGCCGGGTTGGCGCGATTCAGCGCCGCCTCGTGAGCCCGCTGCTCGACTGGCTGCGCGCGCTGGGACTAAGCGATATCCCGCGCGCGCATTGGATCGAGCTGGCGATCACCGGCTCGCTCACGCTCGTCGCCCTGATTGCCGGCCTCGCCGCGCAGCGCTTTGTCGGACGCCCACTTTCCAAAGCCTGGAAAGGGAAACTGACCGGCCAGGCCGAGGGACTCGGCAGTCGCCTGCCGGGCATCGTGCGCCACGGCACCGCCGCCCTGCTGCTCGCGATCCTGCTCAACGCGCACGAATGGACCGCGATCGCGGCTGCACCGGTCGGCCTCGCGCTCGGCGTGGCGGCGGCGTTTGCGGTGCTCGCCTTGTTGCGCGGCGTCGGTCTCGCGCGGTGGATGACATGGCTGGTCGCGATCGCACTGTTCGTCGCGCTGTTCAGCCATGCCGTCGGCGGGCTGCTCCCGATCACCAGCACGCTCGAGCGGATCGGTTTCGACGTCGGCAAGCGCCGCTTCTCGCTGCTTTCGCTGGTGACCATTCTCATCACGGTCATCGCGCTTTACGCGCTGGTGCGGCTCGCCAATCGCTTCATCGCGCACTGGGTCGGCCAGTCGCGCGGGCTCGACGCGACCCAGAAGCTGCTGTCGCAAAAGCTTGCCGGGATCGCCGTCGTCATCATCGCATTCTTCGTCGGGGTCGACATACTCGACGTCGACCTGACCACGTTCGCGGTATTCTCGGGCGCGCTCGGGCTGGCGATCGGCTTCGGGCTGCAGAAGACGGTCGGCAACCTGATCGCCGGAATCATCCTGCTGATGGACCGCTCGATCAAGCCCGGCGACGTCATTGTCGTCGGCAAGGAGGTCGGCTGGGTCAACAGGATCGGCGTCCGCGCTGTTTCGGTAGTTACGCGCGACGGCAAGGAGCATCTGATTCCGAACGAGAATCTGATGACCCAGGAGGTCGAGAACTGGTCCTATACCGACCGCAATGTGCGCGTCCGCATCTCGGTCGGGGTAAGCTACGCCGCGGACCTCAAGCTCGCCCAGGAACTGATGCTGCGCGCCGCTGACGAGAGCCCGCGCGTGCTCGATTCACCCAAGCCCAATGTCTGGCTCACCGCCTTCGGCGACAGCGCTGTCGAGCATGAGATACTGGTGTGGATCAGCGACCCCGAAAGCGGGGTCGGCAATGTCCGTTCCGACGTGCTCAACCGGCTGTGGTGGCTGTTCAAGGAACACGACATCGAAATACCCTTCCCGCAGCGCGTGGTACATCTGCGCACCTTGCCGCCCGACCCGCCGCGCTGACCGCGACTGTTGCGCGTCCGCAACAGCGCTGGGCCCGATTCGGCTGAAAGCACCGAATTATGTTGTGCAATGCAGCGTAATTCGGCAATCTTGCATCGCTGACGGGAATATCGTGCGGGGGGGAAGCCCCTGACAGACACGGCCTCCGAGGCGTGCAGGCGGGGACATCGCATTCCATTCGGAAGGAAACCGATGCGCTTCTCCACTCTCTCGCTCGGCGGGCTCCTGCTCGTCGCCACCGCCACTCCTGCGTTCGCCGACGATGCTGCGCCGCCGCCGGCAATAACGATCAACGCCACCGCAACCGTCGTCAGCGACTATCGCTTCCGCGGTGTCTCGCAGACCGACAAGAACGTCGCGCTTCAGGGCAGCATCACGCTGACCCATGAGTCGGGCTTCTACGTCTCGGTCTGGGGTTCCTCGGTCGACAGCTATGTCACCGCGTCGCTCGCCGGCCACCAGGAAATCGACATCATCGCCGGCTATTCGAAGACCATCGGTGGCACCAAAATCGATGGCGGCGTGCTGTATTATGTCTATCCCAAGACGAAGTTCGCCGGCGACACGAGCTCTTCGGATTTCGCCGAGCCCTATTTCGATATCTCGCACACCTTCGGCCCGGTGACGGCCAAGGCCACCATCAACTATGCCTTCAAGCAGAAGGCGCTTCGCCTCGATCAGACGACCGGGCCTAGCCATGACAACGTCTATCTCGCCGGCGATCTCTCCGCCGCGATCCCCAACACGCCGATCGGCCTGACCGCACATCTCGGTCACAGCTTCGGCCCGAGTTGGCTCGCGACCGATTTCGACGGCAAGAAGGGCTATACCGACTGGGGCCTCGGCGCGACGGTAACGTACAAGGTGCTGACCTTCGGGCTAAGCTATGTCGATACCAACGCCAACTTCCGCAACCCGTTCAACAACCGCAAGCTCAGCAATTCGGGCGTTGTCGGGTCGATCGGCGTCAGCTTCTGATCTGATATGACCGGACGAGGTTAACCCCTCGCCCGCACCTACGAAAAAGCGCGCCGCGATCATCCCGATCGCGGCGCGCTTTTCGTTACGCCGAAGCGGAATAATGTCAGGGGTTGGGGGTCGAAGCACGCGCGGTCTGGCCGTCGCCTTCCGGCGCGGCGATCACGTCGCGGGTCGTCGTGCCCTTGTCGACCACAGTGGTGCCGGGGTCGCCGACCGACGAACGAATGCCGGGATCGGCATCGGTGCCGACCGCGCCAAGCGTGGCGTTCTCGCCGTTGCTGCGCGCCGCCGGGCCGCCGAACAGCGCGTCGAGCGCCTGGGCCTGCGCGCCGGTATCGTTGGTGCGCGTCGCACCGGGCCTGGGCGGGACGAGCGCGAAGTCGGGCGGGATGACCAAGGGCGCCTGGCGCGCGACGGCGAATTCGTCGGGCCCACCCTTGCCAAAGCCGCGATGACCGCAGCCAGAGAGCAGCACGACGAGGCCGAGCCCCGCGACGATCGGTACCATTTTACGCATTGGAATTCTCCACAGATGCCCGTGCCCGCGACTTGTCGCGCACGAGGAGAGCGCGGACGAGCAGGACGAGCACCCCCATGGTAATGAAGGCGTCGGCGAGATTGAAGACCAAAAACGGTCGCCATTCGCCAAAGTGCAAATCGGCATAGTCGATGACATAGCCGAGCCGGATGCGATCGATGATGTTGCCGAGCGCGCCGCCCATCACCATGCCGAGCGCGAACTGATCCTGGCGGTTCTTTTCGACGAACATCCACACCAGCACGCCGACGGCGATCGCGCCGGTCAGCACGACCAGCGCCCAGCGCATCGTTTCGGTGTCGGCGCGCAGAAAGCCGAGCGACACGCCACGATTGGCGACGAGCTGCAGGTTGAAGATCGGCAGCAGCGTGCGCGAATCACCGAGCACGTCGAGGCCGAGCGGTCCGGTGACCAGCAGTTTCACGGCCTGATCGAGGATCATGAGGGCCCCCGCGATGGCGAGGCCGACCTTGGGCAGCGGGTTCATGCGGCAACCACCTTGGCACAGCGTGCGTCGAGCGCACCATCCACCGCGACATCGGGCAGATGGCGCCAGCAACGGCCGCATTTGTGGAACTGGGTACGGGTGACCTCGATATCATCGCCTTCCGTCACCTTCGCGACGATGAAGATTTCGGCCAGCGCTTCGGGCGGCAACGGGAGCGAGGGCACGACGACCTCGGCCTCGAGGCTCGAGCGGACGATCTTGTCGCGACGCAACGGCTCGATCGCCTCGGTGACCTGCTGGCGCAGCGCACGGACATCGCCCCAGGCGGTCGAGATCGCATCGTCACCGGGCAGCGGCGGCAGGTCGGGCCAGGTCAGGAAATGCACCGAACCGTCCTCGCTGGGATAGCGCGACTGCCACACTTCCTCGGCGGTGAAGCACAGGATCGGCGCGGCATAACGCACCAGCGCGTGGAACAGGATGTCGAGCACGGTGCGGCAGGCGCGGCGCTTCATGTCGCCCGGCGCGTCGCAATAGAGGCTGTCCTTGCGGATATCGAAGAAGAAGGCCGACAGGTCCTCCTGCGCGAAATCGGTCAGCAGCCGCAGATAGCGGTTGAACTCGTAATTCTCCGCCGCGGCCTTCAATTCGACGTCGAGCTTGCCGAGCAGGTGGAGCACGTACAGCTCCAGTTCGGGCATATGGTGCGTGTCGACCTTCTCGGCGTCGGTGAAGCCGTCGAGCGCACCGAGCAGATATCGGAAGCTGTTGCGCAGCTTGCGATAGGCGTCGGAGGTCGTGCCGAGCACTTCCTTGCCGATCCGCACATCCTCGAAATAATCGGTCTGCGCGACCCACATGCGCAGGATGTCGGCGCCCGATTCCTGGATGATCTTGAGCGGATCGACGACATTGCCGAGGCTCTTGGACATCTTGCGGCCCTGCCCGTCTAGCGCGAAGCCGTGCGTCAGCACCGCGTCATAGGGTGCACGGCCGCGCGTGCCGGCGCTCTCCAGCAGCGACGTCTGGAACCAGCCGCGATGCTGGTCGGAGCCTTCGAGATAGAGATTGGCGCGGACGCCCTCGCCATAACGCGCCTCGATCACGAAGGCATGGGTCGATCCGCTGTCGAACCACACGTCGAGGATGTCGGTGATCACCTCGTAATCGGCGAGGTCGTACTTATCGCCGAGCAGCGCCTGATGGTCGGCGACGAACCACGCATCCGCACCGGCCGCCTTGAAGGCCGCGACGATGCGGTCGTTGACCGCGCTGTCGTTGAGGTAACGGCCGGTCTTGCGATCGACGTACAGCGCGATCGGCACGCCCCAGGCGCGCTGGCGGCTGATCACCCAGTCGGGGCGCTGCTCGACCATCGCGCGGATGCGGTTCTGGCTGCGCGTCGGCACCCAGCGCGTCCGCTCGATCGCGTCGAGCGCGATTTCGCGCAGCGTCGGGCCGTTGCCCATCGCCACGCCGAGCGTCGGCATCTCGGTGCCCGTCGCGACCTGCGGCACGGCGACGACGCCGCTGCCGACCTGCTGGTCCATCGGGATGAACCATTGCGGCGTGGCGCGGAAGATCACCTTGGCCTTGGAACGCCAGCTATGCGGATAGCTGTGCGCGAAGTCGTCCGACGCCGCGAGCAACGCACCGGCGGCGCGCAGGTCGCTGCAGATCGGCCCGTCCGAGGCGACGAACTTCTTGTTGATGACGCTGCCCTGCCCGCCCAGCCACAGCCAGTCGGCGCGGTACATGCCCGCACCATCGACCGCGAACACCGGATCGATGCCATGCGCCTTGCACAGCTCGAAATCGTCCTCGCCATGATCGGGCGCCATATGGACGAGCCCGGTGCCGGCATCGGTGGTGACGAAATCGCCGGGCAGGAACGGGCGCGGCTTGGCGAAGAAGCCGCCGAGTGCATGCATCGGGTGTCGGGCGACGGCGCCGGCGAGTTGCGAGCCAGAGATCTGATTATCAGCGATCTCACGCAAATTGTCCGCGTCGGACTGAGATGGTGTTCCCACCAGCGTACGAAGTGAAAGCCCTGTGCGGCGCTCGAATTCATCCTTTAGATCGAAAGCCAGCAGAAACCTGCGTCCGTCCTCCGCGTGGAAAACGTGGTAATGAATCTCCGGCCCATAGCTCAGCGCCTGGTTGACCGGGATCGTCCATGGCGTGGTCGTCCAGATCACCGCAAAAGCGCCGACCAGTTCCGGCGCGTTCGGCGCTTCGACGATCTCGAACGCGACGTCGATCTGGGTCGAGACGACATCCTCATATTCGACCTCGGCCTCGGCCAGCGCGGTCTTTTCGACCGGCGACCACATCACCGGCTTGGCGCCGCGATAGAGCTGGCCGCTCTCGGCGAACTTCAGGAGCTCGCCGACGATCGCTGCCTCGGCCTCGAATTTCATGGTGAGGTACGGGTCTTCCCAGTCGCCCATCACGCCGAGCCGCTCGAACTGCGCGCGCTGCACCGCGACCCATTTCTCGGCATAGGCGCGGCATTCGGCGCGGAACTGCGCGACCGGGACCTGGTCCTTGTCGAGCTTTTTCGCGCGGTACGCTTCCTCGACCTTCCACTCGATCGGCAGGCCGTGGCAATCCCAGCCGGGCACATAGGGCGCGTCCTTGCCGAGCAGGGACTGGCTGCGGACGATGATGTCCTTCAGCACCTTGTTCATCGCATGGCCCATATGGATGTCGCCATTGGCGTAGGGCGGGCCGTCATGCAGGATGAAACGCTCGGCGCCGGCACGCTGCTCGCGCAGCCGGTCATAGAGGCCGAGCTTGGCCCAGCGCGCGAGAATTACCGGCTCCTTGGCGGCGAGACCGGCTTTCATCGGAAAGTCGGTCACCGGCAGGAAGACGGTGTCACGGTAATCGGCGGCGGGGGCGGTGGTGTCGGTCATTGAACGAGGGCGCTTAGCGGAGTGAGGGGAGCGACGCTAGATCAAAGCCCCTCCCCTTCAGGGGAGGGGTTGGGGTGGGGCAGTCCCGCCAGGCCAGCGCTGGTGGCGTTGCGCTGCGGCTGCCAGGATTGTTTCTGCAACGCCCTCGACATTTGTCATCACGTCAAGGTTGGAAAACCGGATTACGCGAAAACCCAAAGCCGAGAGGCGACGGTCACGATAGGCGTCATACTCGCCGTCATGCGTATCACCGTCGACTTCGACCGCCAGGCCGATTGCCGGACAAAAGAAATCGATGATCGCTTTCGCCTCCGCAACCGCATGCTGACGACGGAACTTCAGGCCGCCCAACTGGCTGTTAGACAGGGCGCGCCAAAGCCTCTTTTCAGGTTCAGTGGGATTGCGGCGCATCTCATTCGCGCGCTTCAGAAGTTCGGCTTCCGTGGCCACCGCACTCCCCCACCCCAACCCCTCCCCTGAAGGGGAGGGGCTTTTTTAGATTACCAGTTCCACACCATGCCGGTTTCGCTGAACGGCTTCGGTTCGCGCGGCGGGATCGTCGAATCGTTGAGCCGGCACTGCCAGAAACCGACGTCGACCCAGCGCCCGGCCTTGTAGCCGGCCTCGCGCAGCACGCCGGTGCGCTGGAAGCCGACCGATTCGTGCAGCCGGATCATATGGTCGTTGGGCAGTGCGATGACGCTGATCGCGTGGGTAAAACCCTGCGCGCGCACCGTATCGATCAGCGCGGCATAGAGCTGGCGGCCATTGCCGCGCCCTTGCGTCCCCTGCGCGAGGTAGACCCCGGTCTCGATCGTGTACTGGTACGCCGGCCGATCGCGGAATTTGGTCGCGTAGGCATAGCCGAGCAGCTCGCCGCCCTCGCCCTCGGTCACCACCAGCCAGGGGTAATAGCCGTCCGACGCGGCCATGCGCGAGCGCATGACGCGCTCGTCGGGGGCCTTGAGCTCGAACGACACCGTCGCGCCTTCGACATAGGGCTTGTAGATCGCTGTGATCGCTGCCGCGTCATCGGGTGTGGCGGGGCGGACCGCTATCACCATCCGACACGCGCCAGCAGCAGGTTCATCAGGCTGACATCGGCCTTGCTCGGCGCCGCGCCGCCAAGACCGCCGCACTCAAGGCAGCGCGCCTGCACCGCCGCACCGGTACCGATGCGCCGCACCTCGCCCAGCGCGGTAGCGAACATCGCGCGGCGCTCGGCGGCGATATGGCTATAGGCATCGCTTGCCGGGGCGGTGCTGTCGTCGTCGTCATCGTCGCGCATCATGCCCGCGAACAGCTTCGCCCAGCGGCTTGGCTTCTTCTCAAGATATTCGGCATGCACGTCCTCGACCTTGAGGCCGGCGCGCCTGGCGGCCTCGGCGATCGCGTCCTGCAGGCCACCGAAGCGGTCGACCAGCCCGAGCTGGTGTGCCGTGCCGCCGTCCCACACGCGACCCTGGCCGATTTCATCGACACGCGCCGGCGTCAGGTGCCGCGCCTGTGAGACGCGGGTAACGAAGGAGCGATAGCCATTTTCGATCCCGGACTGGAAGATCGCATCCATCGCCGGGTTGGTGCCACCGACGATGTCGGGCTGGCCCGAAATCGGCGTGGTCTTCACGCCATCGCTGGTGATGCCGATCTTCTTGAGCGTGTTCTCGAAGGTCGGGATGATCCCGAAAATACCGATCGACCCGGTGATGGTGGTCGGTTCGGCGAAGATCACATCGCCGGCGGTCGACACCCAATAGCCGCCCGAGGCGGCGAGGCTGCCCATCGACACGACGATCGGCAGCTTCTGCGCACGTGCCTCGACGATCGCCATGCGCATGTCTTCGGACGCGAGCGCCGAGCCACCCGGCGAATCGACCCGCACGACCAGCGCTTTG
The DNA here is from genome assembly GCA_038245375.1 of Sphingomonadales bacterium. GTDB lineage: Bacteria > Pseudomonadota > Alphaproteobacteria > Sphingomonadales > Sphingomonadaceae > Sphingomonas. The sequence goes on from JBBRSN010000010.1 coordinate 45,296, forward strand.
AGCTTCTTTTTGGCGAGCGCGTCGAGCACGAGCTTGGAGACGGTATCAGACCCGACATTGCCGCCGTTCGACTTGCCGTCGACGATGTCGCCGGCGATGGTCAGCACGCCGATCGCGTCGCCGCGCGTCGGGAGCGGGTTGGCATCGACATAGGCCTGGTAGCGGATCGTGTTGTAGCTGCCCGCCGCCTTGCGGTCGTCATGACCGGCGATCGCGGCGACGCGCTTGCCGAAGTCGAGGCGGGTGCCGAGCTTGTCGACGATCCCGGCATCGAGATTGGCCCTGGCCACATCGCCCTGCGCGGCGAGCACGACCTTGTCGGGCCGGGCGAGGAAATCGGCGACCTTTGCCTTGGGGCGTGCCTTGGCGATCGCTTCCTTCCACTGCGCGAAGAGCACGTCGTAAAGCACGCGCACCTCTTCCTTGGCCTCGGGCGAGGCATCGGCACGGGTATAGGGCTCGACAAAGGATTTATACTTGCCGACGCGGTAGACGTGGGCGTTGACGCCAAGCTTGTCGATCAGCCCCTTGTAATAGAGCTGCGATCCACCCGGACCCATGAACAGGCTGCCGGCCATCGGGCTTTCCCAGATCTCGCTGGCATTGGCCGCGAGGCGATAGGCGCCATCGGTATAGCTCGTGGCATAGGCCAGCACCGGCTTGCCGGCGGCACGCACCCGGCCGATCGCATCGGCGACCTCGTTGAGCGCCGCGGGATAGCCGCCACCGAAGGATTCGAGATCGAGCACCACGACCTTGACCTTGGTATCGTCCTTCGCCTTGTCGAGCGCACGAACCACGTCGCGCAGCCGGAATTCATGGCCGTCGTCACCACCCCCGCTCAGCGCGGCGAAGGGATTGATCTCGGCCGGCTGTTCGACGATGCGGCCGTCGAGCTGCAGCAGCAATGCGCCGTCGCGGATCGATGTCGGCCCCGGTTTCGCCGACAGCGCGGCGAACAGCAGGCCGAAAAAGATCAGCATCGCGATCAGCACAAGGCCGTCCTTGATGCCGACAAGGATCTTCCACGCGCCCCGAACCAGTTTCACTGCATTATCCCCTGCCTTGGCGGATGAGCCTCACCGCTAGAGCAAGGCGGTGCGCGAGTAAATCTCTGTGTTAGACACACAACACAGGCGATGGTGTGGCACTTTGGCACGGCCTGGCTATAGCGCCGGCCATGGCCCATTCCGCCGCCCTGAGTCCGCTGACCGGCCCGATCGCGCCAAGCCACCGCGTCGAACTGCGTGCGCTGCTGACGCTGGCGACGCCGCTGGTTGGTGCGAATCTGCTACAGATGGCAGTCTACGCGATCGACGTCGTGTTCGTCGCGCGCCTGTCGACGGTCGAATTCGCCGCCGCGACGCTGGGCGTGTTTCTCTACAGCCTGATGCTGTGGGCGATGCTCGGGCTGACCACCGCCTGCGCGCCGCTGATCGCGGCCGAACTCGGCCGGCGACGCCATGCGGTGCGCGAGGTGCGGCGGTCGTTCCGCATGGCGCTGTGGCTGGCAGCGCTCGCGGCGCTGCCGATCATGTTGCTGCTCGCGCATGGCGAGACGCTCCTGCTGCTGGCCGACCAGGACCCGGACGTCGCACGGCGCGCCGGCGCGTTTCTCGACATCCTGCTGCTGGCGCTGGTGCCGGCGATCTTCGCCGGTGTGATGCGTACCGCCGCGGCCGCGCTGGGACGGCCCGGCTGGGCGCTGGGCGTCACCGCGATGGCACTCGGGCTCGGTGCGCTGGGCAACTGGCTGCTGGTGTTCGGCCATGCCGGCTTTCCCGCGCTGGGCCTTGAAGGTTCGGCGATCGCCAGCGTCATCACCACAACGGGGATGATGCTCGCCTATGCAGCGATCCTCCTGCTCGACCCGAAGCTGCGGCGTTATCGCCTGCTCGGCCGCTGGTGGCGGCCGGAATGGTCGCGACTGGCGGAAATCGTCCGTCTCGGCGTGCCGATCGCTTTTACCTTCGTGCTGGAGGGTGCGCTGTTCGGCGGCGCAGCGATCCTGATGGGCCTGATCGGTGTCAGCGAAGTTGCCGCGCATGCGATCGCGCTCAATATTGCGGCCTTCACCTTCCAGGTGCCAGTCGGCATCGCGCAGGCGGCGACGATCCGCGTCGGCATGGCGTTCGGCGCGCGCGACCGGGCAGCAGTCGGGCGCGCCGGGCGCGTGGCGCTGGCGGTCGGCATCGGCTTCATGGGGATGGCCGCGCTGATGATCTGGAGCCTGCCGCGCCTGTTCGTCGGCGTTTACATCGACCTCGACCAGCCGGGCAACGCGGCGGTGATCGCGCTCGCGCTGCAATATCTCGTCGTCGCCGCGGTGTTCCAGTTGGTCGATGGCGCCCAGACGGTCGCGGCCGGCGTGCTGCGCGGCATCCAGGATACCCGCATGCCGATGCTGATCGCCGCCTTCGGCTATTGGGTCGCCGGCTTCGGCACGGCGATCCTGCTCGGCTTCCACTTCGGCTGGCAGGGAGTGGGGATCTGGACCGGCCTCGCCGTCGGGCTACTGGTGGTTTCGGCCTTGCTGCTGTGGCGCTGGCGCGCGCGCGAACGGATCGGCTTGCTGCGCTGGCCAACCACCTGACGCGTTAAAGGCAATTTTTGTCGCACGACCCGTTGACGACTCGCACCGGCCTCCACATATGCGCCGTGCTGGCACTCACCATGCGTGAGTGCTAACAAGCGTTCATATCAAGAAGCAGAAGGGCAAACGCGCATGAACTTTCGTCCATTGCACGACCGCGTCCTCGTCCGCCGCATCGAGGCAGAAGAGAAGACCGCGGGCGGGATCATCATCCCCGACACCGCCAAGGAAAAGCCGCAGGAAGGCGAGATCGTCGCCGCCGGCTCGGGCGCTCGGGCCGAGGACGGCACCGTGACGCCGCTCGACGTCAAGGCGGGCGACAAGGTCCTGTTCGGCAAATGGTCCGGCACCGAGGTCAAGATCGACGGTGAAGACCTGCTGATCATGAAGGAATCGGACATTTTGGGTATTGTTGGCTGACGCCAACGGGCTTGGGATCGTCGATTACCTAATTCCGTCATGCCAGCGCAAGCTGGCATCTCCCTGTTACGAAGCGACCCCAGCTTTCGCTGGGGTGACGTGCAAATAAGGATTTACCAACATGGCAGCGAAAGACGTCAAGTTTTCGCGTGACGCGCGTGAGCGCATCCTGCGCGGCGTGGACATTCTCGCCGACGCGGTGAAGGTCACGCTCGGCCCGAAGGGCCGCAACGTCGTGATCGACAAGAGCTACGGCGCACCGCGCATCACCAAGGACGGCGTTACCGTCGCCAAGGAAATCGAGCTCAAGGACAAGTTCGAGAACATGGGTGCGCAGATGCTGCGCGAAGTGGCCTCGAAGACCAACGACGTCGCCGGTGACGGCACCACCACCGCGACCGTGCTCGCCCAGGCGATCGTTCGCGAGGGCATGAAGTCGGTGGCCGCCGGCATGAACCCGATGGATCTGAAGCGCGGCATCGATCTCGCCGTCGTCAAGGTCGTCGCCGACATCAAGTCGCGTTCGCGTCCGGTTTCGGGTTCGAAGGAAGTCGCCCAGGTCGGCATCATCTCGGCCAACGGCGACACCGTCGTCGGTGAGAAGATCGCCGAAGCGATGGACAAGGTCGGCAAGGAAGGGGTGATCACCGTCGAGGAAGCCAAGGGCCTCGAGTTCGAGCTCGACGTCGTCGAGGGCATGCAGTTCGACCGTGGCTATCTCTCGCCCTACTTCATCACCAACCCCGAGAAGATGTCGGTCGAGCTTCAGGATCCCTATATCCTGATCCACGAGAAGAAGCTGTCGAACCTGCAGGCGATGCTGCCGATCCTGGAAGCGGTCGTCCAGTCGGGTCGCCCGCTGCTGATCATCGCCGAGGACATCGAGGGTGAGGCACTGGCCACGCTCGTCGTCAACAAGCTGCGTGGCGGCCTCAAGGTCGCCGCCGTCAAGGCACCGGGCTTTGGCGATCGCCGCAAGGCGATGCTCGAGGACATCGCGATCCTGACCAAGGGCGAGATGATCTCGGAAGACCTCGGCATCAAGCTCGAGAACGTCACCGTCGGCATGCTCGGCACCGCCAAGCGCGTCACGATCGACAAGGACAACACCACCATCGTCGATGGCGCCGGTGATTCCGACGCGATCAAGGGCCGCACCGAGGCGATCCGTGCGCAGATCGAGAACACCACCAGCGACTATGACAAGGAGAAGCTCCAGGAGCGTCTCGCCAAGCTCGCCGGCGGCGTTGCCGTGATCAAGGTCGGTGGTTCGACCGAGGTCGAGGTCAAGGAGCGCAAGGACCGCGTCGACGACGCACTGCACGCAACCCGCGCAGCGGTCGAAGAAGGCATCGTCCCCGGTGGCGGTACGGCGCTGCTGTACGCGACCAAGGCGCTCGAAGGCCTGACCGGTGCGAACGACGACCAGACCCGCGGCATCGATATCGTCCGCAAGGCGCTCTACGCGCCGGTCCGCCAGATCGCGCAGAATGCCGGTCATGACGGTGCGGTGATCTCGGGCAAGCTGCTCGACGGCAACGATCCCGACATGGGCTTCAACGCCCAGACCGACGTGTACGAGAACCTCGTCACCGCCGGCGTGATCGACCCGACCAAGGTCGTTCGCACCGCGCTGCAGGACGCGGCCTCGGTCGCCGGCCTGCTCATCACCACCGAAGCGGCGGTGAGCGAGTTGCCGGAAGACAAGCCCGCCATGCCGATGGGCGGCGGCGGCGGCATGGGCGGCATGGGCGGCATGGATTTCTGATCCAGACCGAACAGCGCGGGCCCTGCCCGCGCCGCTCAGACCAAAGCGAATCGGGCCGGAGGGAAACCTCCGGCCCTTTTTCTTGTGCCGGCGCCGCGCGCAGGGCGCCGCTAACCGGGCCATGGCTTTTCGGCGCACGCTCAGCCACTAGACGCAACGATGCGCCGCCTCCTGACCTGGATCCTCCCCTGGCTCGCCCTGAGTGCGGCCATCTTCCTCGCCTGGATGAATCCGGCCATCCTCAACCCGGCGCGCATCGCGTGGTTGCTCGACGGCAACGATCACGGCCAGTCCGCCATTGGCCTCGCAGCCTATCTGCGCACGCCGCCGCCCTGGCCGTCGCTCTATTCGAATCTGTTGATGGCGCCCGACGGCATCCCGCTCGCACTGACCGACGGCAACCCCCTGCTCGGCCTGCTGTTGCGCCCGTTCGCGTCGCTGCTGCCGATCGGCCGGCAATATGTCGGCTGGTGGCTGCTCACCTGCATCCTGCTCCACACCGCTTTCGCCGCCGCGTTGCTGCGCCGTTTCACGCCCAATCCGCTGGCGTGCTGGATCGGCACCGCGTTGCTGACGCTGATGCCAGTGCTGCTGGCGCGCTTCGGACACGTCAATCTGTGCGCGCAGTGGGTGATCCTGTGGGGGCTGTGGATCTATGTCGATCCGGACAGATCAGCGCGCCTGCTCTGGTGGGTGGCAGCGACCATCGTTGCACTGCTGATCCATCCCTATCTGACGGTGATGGTCGCCGCGATCTGGGCCAGCGCGATGCTGCGCGACCTCGCGGTCGCGCGCGGCGGCAGGAGTCGCGCTGCCGTGATCGGCGATATCGGCACCGTCATCGCGGCGCTGGTGCTTGTCCTGTTGTTCCTCGGCACGGTGAACAAGCCGACCATGCCTGGTGGCGGCTACGGCCATTTTTCGATGTCTCTGGATGCCTTGTGGAATCCCAATATCGGGACCTATTCCACCATGCTGCCGGCCACGTCGGTCGAACCGGCGCAGGCGCTGGAGGGGATGAATTATCTCGGCGTCGGCCTGCTCGCGTTGGTCGCGATCGCGCTTTTCCACGCCGTCCGCCACCGTGCCGAAATCCGCAACGACACCCTGTTCCGGCGCCTCGTCTGGTTGTTGCCCGCCTTTGTCGTGCTGACGCTCATCGCCATGGCGCCACACCTCATCTGGCGCGGCGCGGTGATCGCCACCACGCCGCTACCCGACTTGGTTCCGGCGCTATTCGATCCGGTCCGCGCCGCCGGTCGGCTGTTCTGGCCGGTGCTTTACACGCTCGCCTTCGTGGCGATCGTGCTGGTCGGCCGAATGCGGTTCGGTACGTGGCTGCTGGCCGGCGCGCTTCTGCTCCAGATCGCCGACATGTGGGCGGTGCTCGCCTCGGCGCGCGGCAGCGGAGTCTTGGCCGCGCAGACAAACCCCTATCGCCTGACGCGCGATCCGCGTTGGGACGCGCTCATCGCGCGCGCCGACATGATCGAGTTCGAACCCGCCGAGATACGGTTCAATCTGGCCCTGCTCGACGAGGTAACCTGGCGCGCGGTCATCGCCGGCAAGCCCGTGCGCTTCTACCATGCCTCGCGTGAACCGGTCATGGTACGCCAGCGACTGAGGCGTGACAGCGTCGAATTCGCCATGGGTCAGATCGATCCACACCGGCTTTACGTCCTGCTCGACGGCCACGCACCGCCTATGGTCGCGGACCGGGTGCAGAAACTCGACGATATATTGATCATACCGCCCGCGGCGGCGCATTGATATGCCGGCGACGCACGACCCCGACCCCTTTTCCGACGCCCGCGCGTTGGGACGGCCAGCAGAGGATACCACCCCCATGAAGCTCTATTATTCGCCCGGCGCGTGCAGCCTCGCCGACCATATCGCACTCCATGAGGCAGGCCTGGCGTTCGAGCATGAGAAGGTCGACCTCAAGACGATGAAGACCGAGAGCGGCGCCGATTTCTCGACGGTAAGCCCCAAGGGCTACGTCCCCGCGCTCACCCTCGACAGCGGTGATACGCTGTCGGAGAACATCGCGATCCTCGACTGGATCACCCAGCAGGCACCGCAACTCGCGCCTGGCGGCGCGATGGGCCGCACGCATCTGCTCGAGATGCTCGCCTTCATCGCGACCGAAATTCACAAGAGCTTCAAACCGTTCTTCGCCGGCGCGAGCGACGAGGAAAAGGCCAAGGCCAGTGCGCAGATCGCCAAGCGGCTCGACTTTGTCGCCGCGGGCCTGACGGGCGACTACCTGTTCGGCGCGGACGTCAGCGTCGCCGACGCCTATCTGTTCGTCATGCTGCTGTGGTGCGGCAAGAGGGGTGTCACCGTCCCCGACCCGCTCGACGCGTTCCGCGACCGGATGATGGCGCGGCCGGCAGTTCAGACGGCCTTGAAGCACGAAGGGCTCGCTTAGCGTTCAGGCGAGCGGCGCGCGGTACAGCATCGCCACGTCGCAGCGCTGATAGCGCGCGCCGAACGTCTCCCTCACCCACCGATCGTGAACGAACCCGGCCTTTTCATAGAGATGGATCGCCGGCGCGCAGCGGGCGTTGGTCAGCAAATACAGCGTCTCGACGCCGATCACGCGCGCCCGCTCGATCGCCGCCGCGAGCAGGAACTCGCCAATCTTCCGCCCGCGTGCCGCTTCGAGCACGCCCATCTTGGTCAGCTCGAACTGGCCCTCGCCGGTTTTGCGCAACGCACAGGTGCCGACGACCCCGAGTTCGGGGACCGCGGCGAACAGGATCGCGCCGCCGGGCACGATGATCTTCTCGCGCGGTGCGAGCAACACTTCGCGGTCGCTGTCCTCCATCGCGAACATCGCCTCGATCCACGCGGCGTTGATGGTGTAGAAATCAGGCGCCAGCGCATCGGCATAGTCGAGGATCGTCGGGCCGGGCCGACGATCGAGCGGTGCATCGGCGAGCGCGCGCTCGATCGCCGCGACCTGATCCAGCATTGACTCCGACACGCCGCGGCCGAGATCGGCAACCGCCGAAGCCGTCATCGGCCACAGCACCGCCTTGGCGCGCGCCATCACCGCCGCACCCGCCGGCGTCAGCGCCATGGTCTTCTGACGCTGGTCGCGATGCGCGCGACTGGTTTCGACCAGCCCGAGCGCGACCAGTCGTGACAGGATGCGCGTCACCGCGGGCTGGCTGATGCCGAGCATCTCGACCGCCTCGCCGACCGTCAGCCGGCCGCGCCGATCGAGCGCCGTCAGCAGCGGCATCTGGCTTGGCTGAACCGGCAGACCCGCCGCCGCGGCAATATGCGCAGCGTCGCCCTGCAGGCGCTCGGCCAGCCGCTTGAGCCGACTGCCCAGGAACACCGTTCCCATCTCCGCGATTATATCGCCCATCGCACGCCCCAGCCACATATCATATAACGCGTTATATGAATCGCTCACACGCCTGTCCAGCGCAACAGGTGCATTGCACCTGTGATACACCCTTTTCTTTGGTCACGCGGCGCGGCATTGTGCCCGCACCATTCAACTCCCCGACGATCCAAGGATGTCCCCCATGACCGATTTGTCCCGCCGCGAAGCGCTTGCCGCCGCAGCGCTCGCCACCTTCGCCGCCGCTGCCCCGGCCTGGGCGGAGGACATTGCGGCGCCGGCGGAAGTGGCGGCATGGGACCTGAGCGACCTCTATGCCGATGACGCGGCGTGGGATGCGGCGCGGCGCAAGGTGCTTGCCGACATTCCCGGCCTGCTCGCCTACAAGAGAACGCTCGGCACGAGCGCGGAGAAGCTCGCCGCCGCGCTGGTCGCGCAATCCGACCTCGGCCGCACCGCCAGCCGCGTCTACACCTATATCAGCCTCAAGGCCGACGCGGATCTGCGCGTCTCGGCCAATCAGGAGCGGCAGGCGCAGGCGATCGACATGTTCACCGCGTTCGGCGAGGCGACGTCATGGGTCGCGCCCGAACTGCTGACGATCGGCAAGGCGAAAATCGATGCCTTCGTCGCCGGCAACGCCGTGCTCAAGGCGCGTTTCGATTTCTATCTCGCCGACACGCTGCGCCAGGCCGAGCACACGTTGTCGCCCGAGGGCGAGAACCTGCTCGCCGGCACCGCGGCGCCCTTTTCCGGCGCGGGCGACATCCGCGAGCAACTCGTCGCCACCGACATTCCGTGGCCGACCGTCACGCTGTCGACCGGCAAGCAGGTGCGGCTCGACGACCAGGCCTATACGCTCAACCGCGACGCGCCCGACCGCGCCGATCGCAAGCTGGTGTTCGACACCTTCTGGGCCGAATATGGCAAGTTCCAGAGCTCGCTCGGTGCTGCCTATCTCAGCCATGTGAAGGCCGACATCTTTCGCAAGAAGGCACGCAAATATCCCACCTCGCTGGCGATGTACCTGTCGGGCTCCAACGTTCCCGAGGCGGTGTACCGCACGCTGGTCAAGGAGGCCAACAACGGACTGCCGCAATTGCACCGCTATTTCGAGCTGCGCCGCAAGCTGCTCAAGCTGCCGGACATGGCCTATTACGACATCTACCCGCCGCTTGTGCAGCTCGACAAGAAAGTGACCGTGCCCGAGATGCGCGCGACCGTGCTGCAGGCGCTGGCGCCGCTCGGCCCCGATTATGTCGCCACCTTGTCAAAGGCGACGGCAGCAAAATGGATGGACCCGCAGCCCCGCCGCGGGAAGAAATCGGGGGCCTATATGAACCCGGGCGCCGCCTATGACGTGCACCCCTATCTGCTGCTCAATCTCGGCGAGAATTACGACGGGATGACGACCTACGCCCATGAATGGGGCCATGCGATGCACACGCTGCTCGCCAACCGGACGCAGATCTACGACAAGTCCGACTACCCCATCTTCCTCGCCGAGATCGCCTCGACCTGCAACGAACAGCTGCTCGCAGCATATATGGTCGCGCATGCGAAGACGAAGGAAGAGAAGCTGTTCTATCTCGGTCAGCAGCTCGAGAGCATGCGCGGCACCTTCTACCGCCAGACGATGTTCGCCGAGTTCGAGCTGGCGATCCACGACAAGGCCGAAGCCGGCGAAGGTCTGTCGGGCGAGAAACTCAGCGCGAGCTATCTCGACCTGCTGCGCCGCTACCATGGCGACAAGGTCAACGTGCCTGATGCCTATGCTTCGGAATGGGCGTATATCCCGCACTTCTACAACAGCTTCTACGTCTACCAATATGCCACGTGCATCTCGGCCGCGTCCTATTTCGCGCGCTCGATCCTCAAGGGCGGTGCGAAGGAGCGCGACAACTATCTGTCGGTACTGAAGGCCGGCGGGTCGGACTATCCGGTCGATATCCTCAAGCGCGCCGGGCTCGATATGACGACCGCCGCGCCGTATCAGGCGATTATCGCGACCTTCAGGGACACGCTCGACCAGGCCGAAGCGTTGATGGCGTGAAGCTCAGGCGGCCTGCTTCGCCGCCTCACCCAACACGCCGAGCAGCCAGTCGTCGGCGACCGTGTCGATCACCAGATGGACACGGTCGGTCGTCCCGCGATTGGCGACGCTATGCGGGTCGGACAGCCGCAGATACCACCTCTCGCCCGGCGCCATCGTTACGGGCACGCGGTTGACCATGAACTCGACCTGCGGATTGGTGGTGATCGGCACATGGATCCGCGCCGTGCCGAGCTCGGCGGCGAGATCGAGATCGTCATGTTCCTTGATCAGCGAGCCCGGCGCCAGCCGCATCAGGCGCACGCTGCGCAGCGGGGAACGGAGCTCGGCAAGCACCTCGCGGATATAGGGAGCCTCGGCAAGCATCGGCCCGTCGACGAATTCGGTCGCGGTCGAATCCGAATAGATCATCATCACCGGATGCGTCGCACCGAGCTTGCTGCGCAACGGCAGCACGTCCCACATGCCCTCGTAATTCTGCCGCACGAAATGTTCGGTCCAGTCGTGCCGCAGCAACAGGTCGAGATCGGCAAGCAATCGCGCCACGTCGAAGGCGAACGGCAAGCGAACGCGATCGGGGATCGTCATGGGAGATTGTTCCGGCACGCGCCGCACGATAGGCCGTGCGGACGGTGACGCAAGCCACCGCATCGCTGACCCGCCCAAGGACAATCCGTGCAGCCGACCCACGCCCAAACTGACACCATTGCCCCGATCGACCGGTTCCGCGCCCTCGTCGCTGCCGATATGGCATTGCAGGATCAGTTGGCGCCGCTCTTCATGCCCGAGCAGTTCAACGCCGCCGCGATCGCCGTCGGCGCCGCGCACGGAATCAGGCTCGACCCCGAGTTGCTGCACGAGGCACTGAAACCCGACCCACTCGGTCTGGCGCGGTGGGGCGGTGGCTATGCCACGATCGATGGCTACCCAAACCGGCAATGGTTGCCGACCGCGATCGTGCCGACACCGCAGGGTGCCGCGGTCAGCTGGGTCCATTTCGCCGGCGAACCGCTGCGCGATTCGTTCTTCGAGACGTCGGCCCGACGCGCAGGAGCGCTGCCGATCAACCGGCTGTTGCGCGAACGCTCGACGCTGCAGAGCCTGATCGACGCGCCCATCCCCGACGACGCGCTGCTGCCGGATGGCTTCATCTTTCATATGTCGCGTTGCGGCTCGACGCTCGCGGCGCAGATGATCGCGGCGCTGCCGGGTGCGGTCGTGCCGTCCGAGGCCGCGCCGATCGATGGCGCCGTCCAACTCAATCACCAGATCCCCGGCCTGCCGCTCGATATCCATGCCCGTGTCCTGCGTGCGGTCGTCGCAGCGCTCGGCCGTAATCGCACCGGCCACGACCGCCGCTTCGTCATAAAGCTCGACGCCTGGCACATGATGGCGCTGCCGCTGTTCCGTGCGGCGTTCCCCGACACCCCCTGGGCCTTCATGTATCGCGACCCCGTAGAAGTGATGGTCTCGCAGAAGCGCCAGGCCGGCGTGATGGCCGTGCCGGGCGAAGTACCGCCGGCAACCTTCGGCATCGATGAACGGGGCGAAGACTCGATCCTTGCCTACGGCGCCAACGTGCTCGGGCGGATATGCCAGGCAGCGATCGAGGGCATGGCGGGCAGCGGCGGCATGCTGATCAACTATCGTGAAATGCCCGACGCCGTGCCCGAGCGAATGCTGGGTCATTTCGGCATCGCGACGGACGACGCGGATCGGGCCGCGATGTACGCGGCGACAAAGTTCGACGTGAAGAGCCAAGGACAATCCTTCACGCCAGATGGCGCGAGGAAACACGCAGAAGCGACGCCCGAAGTGTTGGCCGTGGTCGAGCGATATCTGGCGACGCCCTACGCCGCGCTGGAAACCTTGCAGATGCAGGCAACGCGGTAACACCCGCGAATGACGGCGCAGCGTTAGCTCTTCATCGCCTCGATCAGCTTCTTGACGTCCTGCGACCGTCCGCGCGGCAGGATCAGCACGTCGTTGCCGCTCGCCACGATGATCAGGTCGCTGACCCCCAAAGTCGCGACCCGCATGCCGTCGCTGCGGATCAGGCAATTGCTGGTCTCGAGCATCACGACATCACCCTCGCACGCGTTGCCGTCACCATCGCAATCGCTGATCGCGTGCAGCGCGTCCCAACTGCCAAGGTCGCTCCATCCCATGCTGACCGGCACCACCGCGACGCGCTCGGCTTTTTCCATCACCGCATAGTCGATCGACTCGGCCGGCGCTGTGGCAAAGGCCACGGCGTCGGGGAAGATCCGCTGCCCGACGCGCGTCGCGCCGTCCATGGCGCGCTGACACGCCGCCAGCATATCCGGCGCATGAACCGCCAGGGCGCCGAGATAGATATCGGCCCGGAACAGAAAGATGCCGCCGTTCCAGGCATGATCGCCCGACGCGAGCATCGCCTCGGCGCGATCGCGCGGCGGTTTCTCGACGAAATTGACCACGCGGTGGACGCCACCGCCGATTTCCTCGCCGATATGGATCCAGCCATAGCCGGTTTCCGGCGCGTCCGCCGCGATCCCGAAAGTCACCAGCCAGCCCTGCTCGACCAGCGGCAAGGCGGCATGGATCGCATTGTGGAAGGCCGCCACGTCGGTGATGACATGGTCGGACGGCATCACCAGCAATGGCGTGTCGCCGCCGCCCGCCGCCAGCGCCGCGAGCGCGATCGCGGGCGCGGTATTGCGCCCGACCGGTTCGAGGATCAGCGCCTGCGCAGAAGCAGCCACGTCGCGCAGTTGGTTTTCGACCATGTCGGCGTGGCGCGCATTGGCAACGACGATCGGCGCGGCAAAACGCTCGCCATGCGCGCGCCGCGCGGTCAGCTGGAGCATGGTCTGCTCCGCGGTCAGCGCAAGCATCTGCTTGGGTCGCTCAGGTGTCGACATTGGCCACAACCGGGTACCCGATCCACCGGACAGGATGACGGGAACGATCGGCGCGGCAACGGTCATGCAATCAACTCCCTGTAAGCCCCGCGATAGCCGCAGGCCGACGCCATGGAAACCGTTGTGACGGCTAGATGATCCGCGCCGTTCAACCTTTGTTTGTCAATTTCTGCGACATCCGGGCTCGAGTGTCGGGATCGCTTACAATTCCGGGGCAGACAAGGGCTGCATTTCGATGATCAGGCTGTTCAAACACTATATTCCCAACGCCGTGCTGCTGCTCGGCCTGCTCGACCTGGTCATGCTCGTCACTGCCGGCGAACTCGGCTGGACGACGCGCGCCGGCCAGGTCGGCATGGCGATCCCACCGATCCTTACCCGCGCCCCGCAACTGGCGACGTTTGCAATCAGCCTGATGACCGCGATGATCGCCGTCGGAGTCTATAGCGCCGGATCGCTGCAATCGATGCGCGTTGCCGCGGCGCGCCTGCTCGTCGCGATCTCGCTCGGCGTCATCGTCCAGGCGGTGATCTTCTTCGTCGTCCCCGATCTCGCCTTCTGGCGCTCGAACCTGCTGCTGTCGATGGGCTTCGCGGTCGTGCTGTTGTTCGCGCTGCGCGTGTTGCTCGGCAAGCTGCTCGGCGGGCAGGCGTTCAAGCGACGCATCGTCGTACTCGGTGCCGGCGCGCGCGCTGCACGGCTGAAGGCGCTGGCACAGCAGCCCGGCTCGGCGTTCGTGGTCGTCGGCTATGTTTCGATGAGCGAGCCGACGCGCGTCAGTCCCGAAGCAATCGCGCGCGATGCGATCTACAATCTCGCCGACCATGTCGTGCTGCTCAACGCCAGTGAAGTCGTGCTCGCGCTGGAAGAGCGCCGCAATGCGCTGCCACTCAAGGACCTGCTGCGCATCAAGACCACGGGCGTGCACGTCAACGAGATCTCGACCTTCCTCGAGCGCGAGACGGGGCGCGTCGACCTGCAGAGCGTCAACCCGAGCTGGCTGATCTTTTCCGACGGTTTCTCGTCCGGCCGGATGTTTTCGAGCGCGTTCAAGCGCCTGTTCGATATCGGCGCCAGCGTGCTGCTGCTGGCCCTCACGCTGCCGCTGATCTTGATCACAGCGATCGCCGTCAAGATCGAAAGCAAGGGGCCGGCCTTCTATCGTCAGCGACGCGTCGGGCTGTTCGGGGAAGGGTTCGACATCGTCAAGTTGCGGTCAATGCGGCAAGACGCCGAGGTCGGCGGCAAAGCGGTGTGGGCCGAGAAGGACGATCCGCGCATCACGCGCATCGGCCGGCTCATTCGCAAGACGCGGGTTGACGAACTGCCGCAATGCTGGAGCGTGCTGAAGGGCGAGATGAGCTTTGTCGGCCCACGCCCGGAGCGACCGCAATTCGTCGAGGACCTCGAGCAGCAGCTGAACTATTATGCCGAGCGTCACATGGTCAAGCCGGGGATCACCGGCTGGGCCCAGATCAACTACCCCTATGGCGCGTCGATCGACGATGCGCGGCAGAAGCTCGAATACGACCTCTATTATGCCAAGAACTATTCGCCCTTCCTCGACCTGTTGATCATCCTCCAGACGATCCGCGTCGTCCTGTGGCCCGAGGGCGCGCGGTGATGCTCTTGCTTGAAGAGCCGCGCCGGACCGCCGAAGGCCAAAAATGCAGGTGACCCTCATCCTGTGGAGTCACGCGCTCGCCGCCTTGCTGTTCGCGGGCATGGCCGTGACGCGGCTGCGCGATGCTGGTTCGGCGTTGCCGCGGCTGACCTTCGTCGTCGCGCTGGGCGTCACCGCCTTATGGGCTCTGGCGGTCGCCGGCATCGACGCGAGCGATGTAACGACAGGCGTGGTGGAATCCTTGCGCAACCTCGCCTGGCTCGGCTTCATGTTCGCGCTGGTACGGCGCGATCACTCGTCCCCCGAACGGCGCGCCGTCGCGATCATCTACGGGGTGGTGGCGGTCGTCATCACGATCGGTATTGGCCTGACCCTCGCCGACCAACTGGTCGGGCACGGCAGCGTGATGGCGCTCGCCACTGCCCTGGTGGTGCTGCGCATGATGGTCGCGGTCAGCGCATTGCTGCTCGTCCACCACCTCTATGTCACCGTCGCACCGCGCGCGCGCGGTGGCATCCGGCTGGTGGTGATCGCGCTCGCCGCTATGTGGAGCATCGACCTGCTGCTTTATGGCGCGCGCTACCTGACCGATGGCGGTACCACCGCCTTGCTCGCCGCGCGTGGTGTCGTCATGGCGCTCGCCGCGCCGCTGTTCGCCGTTGCGGTACAGCGCAACGGCGACTGGACGCTGCAAGTCTCGCGCACCGTAGCCTGGCAGACACTGTCGCTCGCCGCGACGCTGCTCTACGCCGGCGCGATGCTCGTCGCGACGAGCGCGATCTCCAGCGTCGGCGGCGACAATGCCCGACTCTTCCAGGCCGCTTTCGTGGTAGGCTCGACCACCGCGGTACTCACTATCCTGTCCTCGCCGTGGATCCGCGCCTGGGCCAAGGTAAAGCTCGCCAAGCACTTCTTCCGCCATCGCTATGACTATCGCGCCGAATGGGTTCGCTTCACAGAGACATTGGGCAAGCCCGACGACGCCGCGCCGCTCGACCAGCGCATCGTCAAGGCTGTCGCCGACCTGACGGATTCGCCCGCCGGCCTGTTGCTCGTCCCCGACGGCACCGGCCTTGGTATCGGCGCGGGCTGGAACTGGGATCGCAGCGCGCTTCCCGCGTCAGGTGCCGGCGAGGTGCTGGCGCGCTATCTCGCGAGCGGCGGCCGCATCATCGAACTTGATGCTGTGCGCAACGAGAGCGCCGAACCAGCCGATCTCGCCAGTGTCCCGCAATGGATTCTCGACACCGATGCCTGGGCGCTCGTCCCGCTTGCCCATCTCGGGCGTCTGCAGGGCGTGATCATGCTCGCGCGCCCGCCGATCGACCGCGCGCTCGACTGGGAGGATCTCGACCTGTTGCGCATCGCCGGCCGCCAGGTCGCCAGCTACCTCGCCGAAGCGCGCGCGCAGGAGGCGCTGGCCGACGCGCAGCGCTTCGACGAGTTCAACCGCCGCTTCGCCTTCATCATGCACGACATCAAAAATCTCGTCAGCCAGCTGACTCTCGTCGCGCGCAATGCCGAACGCCATGCCGATAATCCGGCCTTCCGTGCCGACATGATCGCAACGCTGCAGGATTCGGTTGGCCGAATGAACGATCTGCTCGCGCGCCTGTCGCAGCATCATGGCGGCCGTTCCGAGGCATTGCGTGCGGTCGAGCTGATGCCGCTCGCCGAGCGCGTCGCGGCACGCCGCCGCGTGCAGCACCCGATCGCGGTGATCGGAGACCGCGCCGCGCTGGCGCTGGCCGACCCGGTGCGGCTCGAACAGTTGCTTGGTCATCTCGTGCAGAACGCCGCCGAGGCGAGCGCTCCGACCGAACCGGTGACGATCGCGATCGCCGGGAGCGCGGAGCGCGCGACGATCGAGGTGATCGACCAGGGGTGCGGCATGTCGCCGGCGTTCGTGCGCGACCAATTGTTCAAGCCCTTCGTTTCGACCAAATCGAACGGCTTCGGCATCGGCGCCTTCGAGGCGCGTCAGCTCGCCGAGGCAATGGGCGGCGGCGTTTCGGTCACCAGCCGCGAGGGTGAGGGCACGCGTTTTCGTGTCACGCTCGGCGCCGCAAACAGCCATGTTCTTTCGCTTGGAGAAGCCGCGTGACCGGAACGTCCGCCCCGCGTCCCAAACTGTTGATCGTCGAGGACGATCTTGGCCTGCAACGCCAGCTGCGCTGGGCCTATGACGGCTATGACGTGATCGTCGCCGGCGATCGGACGAGCGCGATCGACGCGCTGCGCGCCGAGGAGCCGGCGGTGGTCACGCTCGACCTCGGCCTGCCACCCGATCCCGACGGCGTCAGCGAGGGCTTTGCCACGCTCGGCGAAATACTCGCGCTCAAGCCCGATACCAAGGTGATCGTCGCCTCCGGGCACGGCGCCAGGGAGAGTGCGCGGCGCGCGATCGCCGAGGGTGCGTGGGATTTCTACCACAAGCCGATCGACATCGATGCGCTCGGACTGATCGTCGCGCGGGCCTTCCATGTCCACGCGCTCGAGGCGGAGAATCGCCGTCTTGAAGCCCGGGTCGATGGCGCGGCGCTGGGCGGGCTGATCACCGCCGCTGCGGAAATGACCAAGGTCACCCGCACGATCGAACGCGTCGCCAACGCCGATGTGTCGGTCATGCTGCTCGGCGCCAGCGGCACCGGCAAGGAGTTGCTCGCACGCGGCCTCCACGACACCAGCCCGCGCGCACGCGGCGCGTTCGTCGCGATCAACTGTGCGGCAATCCCCGAGACATTGCTCGAGAGCGAGCTGTTCGGGCACGAAAAAGGCGCGTTTACCGGCGCGATCAAGACCACCGAGGGCAAGATCGAGCAGGCCCATGGCGGTACGCTGTTCCTCGACGAGATCGGCGACGTGCCGCTGCCACTGCAGGTCAAGCTTCTGCGCTTCCTGCAGGAGCGGGTGATCGAGCGGATCGGCGGCCGCAAGCCGATCGCGGTCGACACGCGCATCGTCTGCGCAACGCACCAGGACGTCGACGCGATGGTTGCTGATGGGCGCTTTCGCGAAGATCTCTATTACCGTCTCGCCGAAATCGTCGTGCGCATCCCGTCGCTCGCCGAGCGTAGCGGCGATGCCGTATTGCTCGCGCAGCATTTTCTCAAGAAATACGCCAAGACGATGCATTCCGCCGTCACCGGCCTGTCGCCCGACGCACGCGCCGCGATCGATGCCTGGGGCTGGCCAGGCAATGTCCGCGAACTGGAAAACCGCATGAAGCGCGCGGTAATCATGGCCGAGGGCAAGCTCGTTACCGCCGCCGACCTCGACCTCGCCCCGGCAACCGGCGGCGAATTGCCGCTCAACCTGCGCGCCGCACGCGAAACCGCCGATCGCGCAACGATACGCCACGCGCTCGCCCGCGCCGACGGTAACATTTCCAATACTGCCAAGCTGCTAGGGGTCAGTCGACCAACCCTTTACGACCTGTTGAAGAGCTATGATCTCCATGCCTGACGCTCGCCCTTCCACATCGCGCCGCTCCCGCGCCCGCACCTGGCGTCGCCTGGCGCTGGTAGCGGTCGGCGCGATCGGCACCGTCACGCTCGTCGCGGTCAATGTCGCCCGTCCAGCCAGCGCCAGCGCAGCGAGCGCGCGCACCGAACTGATCGAGAGCCTCGGGCTGCTCAACGCCGGCAATTACAGCGCGGCACGCAGCCACGCGATCGCCGCGACCAAAGGTGACCCCAATTGGGGCCTCGCCCACGCCGTGCTCGCCCGCGCCTATCTGGCGCTCGGCGACGGCGTCGCCGCCGAAGGTGAACTCGGCCGTGCGACCGACGCAGGCTTCGACGCCCGGCGCGTGCATCAACTCTACGCCCATGCCTGGCTGCTGCAGGGCGACCCCGCACGCGCGCTGAGCGAGGCCCGCAAGGCGGATCCGCGCTTCAGCGGCTACGCGCTGCGCGTCGCGGCGCGTGCGCTCGCTGCACAAGGCGACCTGCCCGGCGCGCAAACCGCACTCGCCACCGTTCTCGCGGCCGATCCGCGCAACAGCTTTGGCTGGAGCGATCTCGGTCGCATTCGCTATTCCGCCGGCGACATGGGTGGCGCGATCGACGCGGCGACCCGGGCGATTGATCTCGACCGCAACAATGTAGATGCGCTGGTGCTGCGCGGCGAACTGGTCCGCGCGCAATACGGCCTGCTCGCGGCGCTGCCATGGTTCGAATCCGCGCTCAAGCACGACGCCTATTATCACCCGGCGCTGATCGAATATGCCGCGACGCTCGGCGATGTCGGGCGCAATGTCGATATGCTCGAGGCGACCCGCCGGGCGCTCGCTGCCCGTCCCGGCAGCCCGCAGGCGCTCTACTTGCAGGCCGTGCTCGCTGCGCGCGCCGGCAATTACGACCTTGCCCGAACACTGATGCAGCGCACCGGCGGCAAGATCGATCATCTCGCGGGCGCGCTGCTGCTCGACGGCATGCTCGACTATCAGAGCGGCGACTATCAGCAGGCTGTCGGCACCTGGCGCGAACTCGTCGGGCGCCAGCCGTTCAATCTCGACGGCCGCCGCATGCTCGGCGCCGCATTGCTTCGCTCCGGCGACGCGCGCGGCGCACTCGACGTGCTGCGCCCGCTCGCGCTGCGCGGCGATGCCGACAGCTACACTCTGTCGCTGGTCGGCCGCGCCTTCGAGCGCACCGGCGAACGTGACTGGGCCGCGAAATATCTCGACCGATCGGCCTGGCCGACGCTGACAGGCGCAATACCGTTCGGTACCGACGAAAGCGTTCCACAGCTCGCCGCCGCTTCCGGCGCCGTCCCCGACGATCCCGTCGCGCGGGTCGCCTATCTCAAGGGACTGGTCGACGCCGGCGAAACCGGCGCGGCGCTAAGCCAGGCGCAGGCGCTGGCCCGCTCCTACCCCGGCGCGCCCGCCGCGCAACTCGCTGTCGGCGATGTGCTGATGGTGATGCGCCGCTTCGACGATGCCGCCACCGCCTATCGTCATGCCGCCGACCTGCGTTTCGACGAAGCCACGATGCTGCGCGCGGTCGATGCGCTCGATCGCGCGCACCGCGCCGTGGAGGCAACCAATGTGCTCAGCCTTTACCTGTCGCAAAACCCGCAGAGCATTGCCGCGCAACGCCTCGTCGCCCACCGCCAGATGATCGGCGGCGACTGGGATGCGGCGATCGACACGCTCGAACAGCTTCGTTCGCGCATCGGCAACCGCGACGTCGCGCTGCTGTCGGAACTCGCCTATGCCTATACTGGCAACGACGATCCCGATGCCGGCATCGTGTTCGCCCGGGCAGCCTATCATCTCGCCCCGATGAATCCGGCAGCGACCGACAGCTATGGCTGGGCGCTGTACCAGCAGGGCGAGACCGAACCCGCACTGCAGTTGCTCGAAAAGGCCGCGTCGATCGCGTCCGACAATGCGATGCTGCGCTGGCATCTCGGCCAGGCGCAGGCCGACAACGGCCGCGCGAGCGATGCCGCTGCCAACATCCGCGCCGCGCTGGCTGATCCGACCTTCGCCGATCGCGCCGCGGCGCTGGCATTGCTCAAGACGCTTGCCTGACGTCCAGCGTTCGCCGCGAGCTTGTCGAACCGCCGCTCTTCCTTTCTAAGATCGCGTGAAGGACCAGGCTTCGACACGCCCGGCCCGAACGGAGGTAGAGTGCCCGACGACAACCCGCTCGATCGCATCGCCGCCGCGCTCGAACGCCTTGCGCCGCCGGCACCGCCGGCCGCCGACCCGCTCGCGCACCCGGCCTATGTCTGGCGCGGCACCGCGCTGGCCGCGGCGCGCGATTTCGCGCCGTTGCCGCTCGACCGGCTGCGCGGCATCGACGAACAGAAAGCGACGCTGCTGACCAATCTCGAACGGCTCGCCGCAGGCGCTGCGGCGCACGATACGTTGCTGTGGGGCGCACGCGGCACGGGCAAGTCGGCGCTGGTCAAGAGCGCGGTCGGCGCGGTGCAGACCGGTGGCAACGCCCTCGCGCTGATCGAGATACCCGCCCATCGCCTCGATACACTTCCAGCTCTGTTCGCCACGCTCGCCCTCCAACCACGCGCCTTCGCGCTATTCGTCGACGATCTCGGCTTCGACGCTGCGAGCGACGCGCGCGCCCTGCGCTCAATGCTCGAAGGCGGCGCCGAGGCGCGTCCCGACAACGCCCGGCTGATCGTCACCGCAAACCGCCGTCACCTCATCCCGCGCGACCTCAGCGAGCAGGACAGCGCGATCAACCCACGCGATGTGGTCGATGACAATCTCGCGCTCGCCGATCGCTTCGGGCTGAGCCTGGGTTTCCATGTCGTCGATCAACCCGGCTATCTCGCCATCGTCCAGGGCTACACCGTCGCCCACGGCTTGCCGTTCGACCCTGCCGACGCGATCGGTTTTGCAACGCGCCGCGGCGGTCGCTCGGGGCGCGTGGCCTGGCATTATGTCGTCGATCTCGCCGGGCGCAACGGCAAGACATTGAAATCCTTCTGATATAGCCAGAATATCGACCGGTTAGGGCTATCCCGCGCTTGACTTCACCCTCGCTTCCGGCGCGTGTGCCGCCGCATGGCGCGCTTGGGGGAATTCGATCTGGCCGACCGGCTCGCGCCGGTCCTGCCGCGGTGGGTTACGCAGATTTGCCTGGCGCTGGTCTGTTCGGGCGGTGCGGGGATCGTTCGCGCGGGACTCGACGCGATCGCGCCGGGCGGCGCGCCGTTCGCGCTGCTGTTTCCCGCGGTGATGATGGCGACGCTGTTCGGGCGCTGGGTCGCCGGGACGCTGACCGCTGCGGCGACGATCAGCTTTGCCTGGTATTATCTCTATCCGATCAACAATTCATTCGCCTTCGCCGAACCGACCGGCGCGGTGAACGTCGTCGTGATCATCATCGCCGCGCTGATCACCGTCGTGATCGGCGACATCTTTGCGCGCGCCGTGAGCCGGGCGACGCGGGAGCGCGACCGACAGATCGCCGATCGCGACCTGTTCCTCGACGAGTTCGACCACCGCGTGAAGAACAACTTCACCATCGTCGCCGGACTGCTCGACCTGCAACGTCGTCGGGCCACCGATCCGGCGACGGTAGAGGCACTCGGCGCAGCGCTGTCGCGGGTCGAGAGCATCGCCCGCGCGCATCGCCATCTTTATCGCGGCGTTACGCCCGGGTTAGTGGAGATGCGCGATTATCTCAGCGACCTGTGCGACACCCTCGCCGATGCGCTGACGCTGCGCGGCGGCATCACGCTCGACTGTGCGGTGACCCCGGGACCGATCGAACGCAACCGCGCCGTCTCGATCGGGCTGGTCGTGAACGAACTCGTCACCAATGCCGCCAAGCACGCCTTTGCCGGCCGCGAAGGCGGGACGATCACCGTCACCTTCGGCACCCGCCCGGGCGGGTGGCAGTTGACCGTGGCGGACGACGGAATCGGGGTCGACCGGGGTGCGCCGCCAAGTGCGGACGGCGGGCTGGGCATGCGGCTGATCGACGCGTTCGCGCGCCAGGCGGGCGGCACGATCAGCATCGACAGCGGTACGACCGGGACGACCGGGATCTTGTTGCTAGGCGCCTGATCGTTCAACCATCTCGGCCAGTTCAAGCCAGCGCAGTTCAGCAGCGTCCTTTTCGACGCGCATCATCCCGACCGCCTTGCCGAGCCGGTCGAACGCGCCCGGATCGCGCGCGTACAGCCCGGGGTCGGCCATGGCTGCCTCATCGCGCGCGATTGCCGCGTCGAGTTGCTCGATCCGCACCGGCAGCGTGTCAAAATCGCGCTGGTCCTTGTAGGTCAGCTTGACGCGCGGTGTCGTCGACGCGGCAACAACCGGCGCGGCTGCCGCCGCGCGCTTCGGCGCGACACGCGCCTTGCGACGTATTTCCCAATCGGCATAGCCGCCTGCGACGACGTCGACCGTGCCAGAACCATCGAGGCCGAGCGTTACCGTGACGGTGCGGTCGAGAAAGTCGCGGTCGTGGCTGACGATCAGCACCGTACCGTCATAATCCGCGATCACTTCCTGCAGCAGGTCGAGCGTCTCGAGGTCGAGATCGTTGGTCGGCTCGTCGAGCACCAGCAGGTTGGAAGGCCGGGCGAATTCGCGCGCCAGCAGGAGGCGCGAGCGCTCGCCGCCCGACAGCGTGCCGATCCTGGCGTCGACCAGACCGGGCTCGAACAGGAACTCCTTGAGGTAGCCGATGATGTGCTTCTTGATGCCAAGCACCTCGATCCAGTCACCGCCATTGGTCAGCACGTCGCGCACGGTCTTTTCCGGTGCCATCAGGCTGCGTTGCTGATCGATCACCACGCCGCTCAATGTCTTGGCCAGCTTGATGGTGCCCGCATCTGGCTCAAGCTCCCCGGTCAACAAGCGCAACAAGGTGGTCTTGCCGGCACCGTTGGCGCCGACGATGCCGATCCGGTCGCCGCGCGTGATGCGCAACGTCAAGTCGCGAATGATCGTGCGATCACCGAAATTCTTCGTCACGTGCTTGGCGTCGATCACCACCTTGGTGCGCGCATCGTCGCTGGCGGTGACGAGGTTGGCCGTGCCCTGCGGCCCGAGCATCGCGGCGCGTTCGGAGCGCATGTCCTTGAGCTTGGCGAGCCGCCCCTGGTTGCGCTTGCGTCGCCCGGTGACGCCACGCAGCAGCCAATGCTCCTCGATCTTGAGTTTCGCGTCGAGCCGCTGCGCGTTGCGCTCCTCCTCGGCATAGACCGTCTCGGTCCACGCCTCGAACCCGCCGAAACCGATCTCGGCGCGGCGGATCGCGCCACGGTCGAGCCATAGCGTCTGCTTCGTAAGCCGGGTCAGAAAGGTCCGGTCGTGGCTGATCGCGATGAAGGCGCCGCGGAACCGGCTCAGCCACTCCTCGAGCCAGTCGATCGCCGCGATGTCGAGATGGTTGGTCGGCTCGTCGAGCAGCAACACGTCGGGGTTCATCGCCAGCGCGCGCACGATCGCCGCACGCCGCCGTTCGCCGCCCGAGGCGCTCGCCGCCTCGCGCGTCAGGTCGATGCCGAGTTGCCCGGCGATCGCTTCCGCTTCGTGGCGTATCGGTGCATCGTCCCCCGACAGGACGTAATCCTCCAGCGTGGCGAACGCCGTCAGCACCGGCTCCTGTTCGAGCATCACGACGCGCGTACCGGGAACGATCGTGCGCCGCCCGGCATCGGCCTCGATCGTCCCTGCGATCGCCTTGAGCAATGTCGTCTTGCCGGCGCCATTGCGGCCGATCAGCGCGAGCCGGTCGCGCACGCCGATATGCAGGTCGAGATGGCGGAACAGCCAGCCCGAGCCCTGAATGATGCCAAGGTCTTCATACGATAATATTGGTGCGGCCATGCGCGGCGCCCTAGGGTGCCTGCCGCGCTGCGGCAAGTTGCGCTTGCCTGACTCGATCATTCACAGGCTGTTCAATCCCGGCTCGCTATGCGATTGCCCATGAAGATGCTGCTTCCCCTGTTGCTGACCGCGCTCGCCGCGACCGCTCCGCTCGTCGCGGACGGTCAGCCTGGACAGCGCCGCAGCGAAGCGCAGGACGCCTGGGATGCCCGGCGCCAGGGCAAATTGCTGCCATTGCGCGAGATCGAAGGTCGTGTCGTACCGCAGATGCGCGGCGCGCAATATCTCGGCTTCGAGTTCGAACCGGAGAGCGGCATTTACACGCTCAAGTTCCTGCGCAATGGATCGGTCATCTGGGTCGCGGTCGACGGCCATTCAGGGCAGATCGTCGGTCGTGCCGGCGACTGAGCGCCGACCGACCGAACCGACAACAAGGGAGTATCGCATGCGCGTTCTGATCGTCGAGGACGAACCCAATCTCGGCCAGCAGCTGAAGAACACGCTGGAGGGCGCCGGCTATGCCGTCGATCTCGCCACCGATGGCGAGGAAGGCCATTTCCTCGGCTCGACCGAGAGCTACGATGCGGTCGTGCTCGATCTCGGCCTGCCCGAAATCGACGGGCTGACCGTGCTCGACCGCTGGCGCAAGGAAGGCCGCACCCATCCCGTACTGGTGCTGACCGCGCGCGACAGCTGGTCGGACAAGGTCGCCGGGCTCGACGCCGGCGCCGACGATTATGTCGCCAAGCCGTTCCAGTCCGAAGAGCTGATCGCGCGCCTGCGCGCCTTGATCCGTCGCGCTTCGGGCAACGCTTCGTCCGAGTTGACCGCCGGCGACGTCCGCCTTGACACGCGTTCGGGCAAGGTCACCTTGGCCGGCGAACCGGTCAAGCTGACTGCGCAGGAATATAAGCTGCTCAGCTACCTGCTCCATCACAAGGGCAAGGTAGTTAGCCGCACCGAGTTGATCGAACACATTTACGATCAGGACTTCGATCGCGATTCCAACACGATCGAGGTGTTCGTCACGCGCATCCGCAAGAAGCTCGGTCAGGACGTCATCACCACCATCCGCGGCCTGGGGTATAGCCTCGAAGATCCCGATGCCTGACGCTTCGCCGTCTCGCGGTACCAGCCCGCTCCCCCACCCGGCCTCCCATTCAATATATTCTGAGGGTGGCCGGGTCGGGGAGCGGGCCGGTACCGTCAAAATGCGCACTACCGCGCATTTTCAAACAGTTCAGCCCGGTGGCTGAGGCCGACGCGCCGGCGGCGCTGGCCGCGACACCCGGCGCGCCCACGCCGCCGCCGCCCCCGGTTACGCGAACCACCGGATCGCTGTCGCGCCGCATGATCCTGATCGCGGCGGTATGGATCATGCTGCTGCTCTCCGGCGGCGGATTCGCGCTGGATAGCGTGCTCAGGGGCGCCGTGACGCGCAATTTCGATTCACAGCTCGACTATGTGCTGACTGCACTGATCGTCTCGGCCGAGATCGGCCCCGAAGGCGAAGTGATGAATACGCGCGAGCCCGCCGATCAGCGCTTTCTTGAGCCCAATTCCGGCCTGTACTGGCAGGTCAGCGCGAAAGGCCGTGAGCCCTATCCATCGCGCTCGCTATGGGATCGGCGGCTCGCCTATGGCAGCGATCATACCGACCTTGGCGTGCACGCCTATGACAGCGACCAGTTCGTCGCGCACGGCCAGCCCGGCGCGAACGGTTTGAGCCGCGACAAGCTGAAGAACGCGGCGACCGGCATCATCGATGATCTGCGTGGGCTGGTCGGCGTGGGCGACAACGACCCCGCGGCGAGCGAGGGCGAAAGGCTGCGCATCCTCGAACGCGATGTGAAGCTGCCGGGCTCCAACGTCCGTTGGCGTTTCCAGGTCGCGCAGAGTCGCGAAGGGCTCGATGCCCAGATCGCCACGCTGCGCCGCACGCTGGTGCGCAGCTTCCTGCTGCTCGGCCTGGGCCTGCTCGTCATGGCCGGCCTGCAGACCTTTTACGGCCTGTGGCCGCTGCGCAAGGTGCGCGAGGAGATCGCCCGGATGCGCGCCGGCAAGTCGCGCGCGGTCGAACGTGCCATGCCGATCGAGGTCGCGCCGCTGGTCGAAGAACTCAACGCGCTGATCGAACATAATGAACGCCAGGCCGAGGAGGCAAGGCGCCATGCCGGCAACCTCGCGCACGCGCTCAAGACCCCGCTCACCGTGATCATGAATGCCGCCACCGCCGAGGCCGACGATCTCGGCGAGACGGTGATCCGCGAGGCGCGGACGATGCGCCGCCAGGTCGACCACCATCTCGCCCGCGCCCGCGCGGTCGGTCGGCGCGGTTCGGCGCACAGCCGCGCCGATGTCTGGCCGAGCCTCGAATCGGTCGAGCGCGCGGTGTCGCGGCTCTATCGCCATGTCCGCATCGACGCCGACGGCCCGAAGGACCTCCAGGTCCATGTCGAACGCCAGGACCTCGACGAAATGCTCGGCAACCTGATCGAGAACGCCGCCAAATATGGCGGCGGCAGCGTGTTCGTGACGGTCGGCGGCCATTCCGGCTTCGTCGAATTCCTCGTCGAGGACGACGGCCCGGGCATCCCCGAGGAAGAACGCAGCCGCATCTTCGACCGCGGCGCGCGCCTCGATACGGGCAAGCCGGGCACAGGTCTTGGTCTCGCCATCGTCCGCGACGTGGCGGAGATCTATGAGGGGACCGTGAGCCTCGAGGAGAGTGATGATCTCGGCGGGTTGCTGGTGCGATTGAGGTTGCCTGCGGCGAACTGACGCCCTCCCCCGCATCTACGGGGAAGCAGTGTCTGCTGCGTCTGGCTTGTATCTGTATCGGAGAAGCGGCGACGACTACACGCCGCGGCGTTGCGCAATCGCAGCGGCTTGTTGCCACAGGGACGCGACCAGGGCTCGTGCAGAAGTTGCGGCCGCAATGTCAGCCTCCCGCAAATTTTGCCGTTCTCCAACCCGGCGCATTGCCGATGGAAAAACGACCGAGGTTCACACGACGCGATCGAGCGCTACGCTGCCTCGGGCCGCGCGAACAACCGGAAGCCGCCCGGCAACCGCTTCGGCGCGCGCCCGTCGAGCACCGCCTCGACCGCCGCGATCGCCGCGAGCAGGTCGCGCTGCGCATAGGGCTTGGCAAGGCAGCCGAGCGCGACCTCCTCGCCGCCGGCCGGGCAATCGCCGGTCACGAACATCGCCGCAATGCCGCTCTCGTGCGCCGCGCGCGCCACGTCGATGCCATTGCCATCGGCCAGGCTGATATCGACCAGCACCAGATCGATCGGATCGTCGCCGCGAATCGCGCGCACCGCGTCGGCGACGCGATCGAGCGTCGCGACGATCACGAATTCCTCGTCGACCAGGAAGCGCTCATTGTCGAACGCCACCAGCGGCTCGTCCTCGACGAGCAGCAGCCTGATGATTCTGCGCTTTTTCTTGCCGAACAACATCGCCCGGATGTCCACCTTTTGCCTAGCCGCGGGGTGAATACCCCGTCGGCCATCGTTACGCACCTGCGCCTTAACGCCCGGCTACGAGATCCGGCACCATTTTTTGCGCGGCGGATAGGATAAAACCGTCTATTGGCCGCGCGGTGCAACCACCAAAATCTTCGCGCGAGCCGCAACGCATCGCCAAATTGCTCGCCCGCGCCGGCATCGCCTCGCGGCGTGAGATCGAACGCATGATCGAAGAGGGCCGCGTCGCGCTCGATGGCAAGGTGCTCGATACGCCGGCGACTTTGCTCGTTTCGCTCGCCGGCGTCACCGTCGATGGCAACCCGGTGCAGGCCGCCGCGCCGGCGCGGCTCTACCTCTATCACAAGCCCAACGGCCTGCTCGTCACCGAGCGCGACCCCAAGGGCCGCCCGACAATCTACGATCGGCTGCCCAAGGACCTGCCGCGACTCGTGCCGGTCGGCCGACTCGATCTCAATACCGAGGGGCTGTTGCTGCTCACCACCGACGGCGAATTGAAGCGCCTGCTCGAACTCCCCGCGACCGGAGTCGAGCGCGCCTATCGCGCCCGGGTCTACGGCAATGTCACCCAGGCCCAGCTCGAGGAGCTGATCGAGGGTGTCGAGATCGAGGGCGTGCGCTACGGCTCGATCGACGCCAATCTCGAACGCCGCACCGGCGCCAATACCTGGATCGAGCTGATCCTCACCGAGGGCAAGAATCGCGAGGTGCGGCGCGTGCTCGAATATCTCGGGCTGCAGGTCTCGCGGCTGATCCGCACACGCTACGGCCCGTTCGTGCTCGGCGACCTGTCGCCCGGCGCGGTCGGCGAGGTGCGCCAGCACGACGTCGTCGCGTTCCGCAAGAACCCGACCAGCAAGATCATCGCCGGCCCGCCCAAGCTGACGACGCAGCGCGGCGCACCGGCACCCGCCGAGGTGCCGGCGCGTGCTGAGCGCAGCGCGCGCCCGCTGCGCCGCGCCGAACCGGTCCGCCTCGGCGACCCGTCGCGACCGCCGCGCGGCACCGACCCACGGCGCGGCACCGAAGCGCCCCGACGCGAGGAGCGCCCGCGCCCGCCACGCCGCGACGACGCGCCGGCTCGCGACGAAGCCCCGCGCACCGCACGTCGCAGCGAAGCGCCGCGCACCACCGACGCGGCCCGGCCCGCGCGCGATGCCCGGCCGCCACGCCGCGAGGATGCCCCCGCTTCGGGCGCCGCGCCGCGCGTGCGCCGCTGGTTCGACGCACCGCCGGGTTCGCGCGGGTCCGAAGCAGCTACGCCAGCGCGTGGCGCCGCCGCAGCGCGCCCGACACGCGAGGCGCGCCCGACACGCGCGGAGGATCGCCCACGTGCGCCGCGTAGCAACACCGCGCCGTCGCGCGACGAGGCAGCGCGCGCGGTCGGCAGCCCGGCACGCGTCGCGCGCGCCAAGGCGCATCGCGAGACGCGCGAGACGTTGGTCGACAGGCCGACCTCTGCACCCCGCCCACCGGCCAGCAAGCCGGGCAAGAAACCGGCCGGCTGGGCCAGCGCCAAACCGTCGGGCAAGAAACCGACCGGCGCCCCCCGTGCCCCCAGGACGCGAAAATAGTCATGCGAATCATTGCCGGGTTGTGGCGCGGCCGCACTATCGTCGCGCCCAAGGGTGATGCCACCCGCCCCACCGCCGATCGTACGCGCGAGGCGCTGTTCTCGATGCTGACCAGCCGGCTCGGCGATTTCGAGGGGCTGTCGGTGGTCGACCTGTTCGCCGGCTCGGGCGCGCTCGGGCTCGAGGCGCTGTCGCGCGGCGCCGGATCCTGCCTGTTCGTCGAACATGACAAGCCGGCGCTCGACGCGCTGCGCGGCAACATCGCCAAGCTCGGCGCCAAGGCCGATGTCCGCGCACAATCGGTCCTCACGCTCGGCCCGGCGGCCAAGCCGTACGACCTGATCCTGCTCGACCCGCCCTATGGCACCGGCGCAGGCGTCGTCGCGCTGGAGCGGCTGTCGCGGCTCGGCTGGATCGGCCCGGCGACGTGGATCAGCCTAGAGACCGGCGCGAAGGAACCCGTCGTCATCGCCGGCCTGACCATCGATGCCGAGCGCACCCACGGCAAGGCGCGGATCACGCTGCTCAGAGCATCATGATGAAAAGTGGGAATCGGTTTTCAGCTTTTCATGATGCGACCACAAATATCTAAATCATCGAGCAATAATTCTGAACCGTTCGTGCTGAGCTTGTCGAAGCACTGTTGTTTCTTTTTACGGCTCAAAAGAAGAACAGCCCTTCGACAGGCTCAGGGCGAACGGAAATAATGCTGTGATCCAGACTCAACGATCGACGCTCCCGGGCTTCCTGAGCACGGCGATCCCGCCAAGGCTGAGCACGCCGGCCGCGACGAGATACAGCCCGACATAGTCGATGCCGCGACTGGCCAGCGCCTGCGCGGCGATCGGCGCCATTGCGCCGCCGATGATCCCGCCGAGATTGAAGGTCAGCGACACGCCGGTGTAGCGCACTTCGGCCGGGAACAGGTCGGGCAGCCAGCCGCCGAGCGGGCCATAGGCGAAGCCCATCACGAACAGCGCGAACGCCATCCACGCCAGGATCACCAGCAGCGATCCCGCGCCGAGCATCGGCCCCATCAACACGCCGGCGGCGAGACAGCCGGCACAGCCCAGCGCGAGCATGCGCGTCGCGCTGCTGCGGTCGGCCGCCATGCTGGCGACGACGATGCCGAGCGCGAGGAACAGGATCGCCACCAGTTGGATCGCAAGAAACGCTTCGCGCGGATATCCCAGCTTGGTGGTGCCGTAACCGAGCGCAAAGGCGGTCGCGAGATAGAATAGCGCGAAACACGCCACCACCGCGAACGTGCCCGCCAGCGTCGCGCGCAAATGCCGCTTGAACAGCAGGGCGATCGGCACGCGCGGGATTGCCTCGGCCCTGGCGGCTTCGAGAAAGGCCGGCGTCTCGGTCAGCTTGAGCCGCACCCACAGCCCGAGCAGCACCAGCACCGCGCTCGCCAGGAACGGCAGCCGCCAGCCCCAGTCGCGGAATTGCGCGTCGGTGAGGAACAGCCCGAGCAGCAGGAACAGGCCGTTCGCGGCGATGAAGCCGACCGGCGCGCCGAGCGGCGGGAACATTCCCCAGGTCATCCGTTGGTGCGACGGGGCATTCTCCGCCGCCAGCAGGCTGGCCCCGCCCCATTCACCGCCCAGCCCGAGACCCTGACCGAAGCGCAGCACGCACAACAACAGCGGCGCGACCCAGCCGACCTGCGCATAGGTCGGCAGGAAGGCGATCGCGACGGTCGACCCGCCCATCAGCAGCAGCGAGGCGACGAGTGTCGACTTGCGCCCGATGCGGTCGCCGAAATGCCCGAACAGCACCGCGCCGACCGGCCGCGCGACGAACGCCAGGCCGAAACTGGCATAGGACAGCATCAGCTGCGCCGACACCGACGAGGTCGGGAAGAACAACGGCCCGAACACCAGCGCCGCCGCGGTCGCATAGATATAGAAATCGTAGAACTCGACCGCCGTGCCGGTGAGGCTGGCGAGCAGGATGCGGCGGGTGGCGGGCGTGTTCATGCCCCGCGCCTAACCGCAAATCGAGCGCACTGCCAAATGCGGAAGGAGAAGCGGGGTTCACGCGAAGGCGCGTTCGCGCCTTCGCGTGAACCTGATCAGGCATCCGCCAGGAGAAGCGCGCTGCCGCTCAGGCGATGCCGAACACCCGGATCGCCTGCAGCATGATCCAGTACAGCCCGCCCGACAGCAGCATCGCCGCCGGCAATGTCAGTATCCAGGCCATCGCCATGTTGGTGATCGTCCGCGCCTGCAGCCCCGCGCCGCTCGCCACCGAGGCGCCGGCGACGCCGCTCGACAGGATGTGCGTCGTCGACACCGGCAGGGCGAACATATCGGCGGTCATGATTGTCACCGCGGCAACGATTTCCGCAGCGGCGCCCATGCCATAGGTCATGTGCGACTTGCCGATCCGCTCGCCGACGGTGACGACGATGCGCCGCCAACCGACCATCGTGCCCAGCCCAAGCGCGATCGCCACGGCGACCTTCACCCAGAGCGGGATGAACCGCGTGCCCTGTTCGAGGTCCGACTGATAGGTGCCGATCGCCGCCAGCTCCTGCTTCGAAAAGGTCTTCGCGGCGGCCTTGTTCTTGGTAATCAGCCTGGTGGTGTCGAGCACCAGATACATGTCGTTGCGCAGGTTGGGCGTGGCGCGTGCCGGCACCTTGCTCAGCGCGCCGAAGCCCTGGATGCTTCGGCCGAGGTCGCGCGATAGCGTGCCGACCGCGCCGTACACCGCCGGCGTCATCGCCTCGCGCGTCCGAAGCGCCTCGGTCAGCACCGAGCGCGCCGCGCCGGGGGCGACGCTGGCCGCACCGGCATGCGCCGCAAAGGTCGTCGCAGCGCCGTTCGCACTGGCGACGAAAGCGGCCATCGCGCTCTCCGGCATGGTGCGGTTGAGCGCATAGGCGGTCGGGGCGCAGCCGATCAGGATCAGCATGATCAGCCCCATGCCCTTCTGCCCGTCATTGCTGCCATGGAAGAACGACACTGCGGTGCACGTCCCGATCAACAACGCGCGAATGCCACGCGGCGGCGGGGCATTACCCTCCGGCGCGGTATAGAATTTGGGGTTACGCAACGTCGCCTTCATCAGCAGCAACAGTGCGAACGCGCCGATAAAGCCGCACAGCGGGCTGAACAGCAGCGACGACAGCACCTTTTCGGCCTGCGACCAGTCGACGCCCGAGGTGCCACCCTTGCTCGACGAGATCAACTGGTTGGCGAAACCGACACCAAGGATCGATCCAATCAGCGCGTGGCTCGACGAATTGGGCAGCCCGACATACCAGGTGGCGAGGTTCCACAGGATCGCCGCGAACAGCAGCGCGAAGATCATCGCGAAGCCGGCGCCGCTGCCGACATGCAGGATCAGGTCGACCGGCAACAGCGTGATGATCGTATAGGCGACTGCGCCGCTCGACATCATCACGCCGAGGAAATTGAAGAAGCCCGACCATATCACCGCGACGTGCGGCGACAGCGAATTGGTGTAGATCACCGTCGCGACGGCATTGGCGGTGTCGTGGAACCCGTTCACGAACTCGAAGCCCAGCGCGATCAGCAGCGCCAGCGCGAGGAACATGAACACGCCGGTCGCCATCTGCTCGCCGACCTGCGCGGTATCGAGCAGGATGCTGTACGCGGCATAGCCCAGCCCCCCGATCAGAAATGCCAGGAAGATCCAGCGTGCGAGGGACGGGAGCGGACGGTGGATGCCGAGATCGCGGGGTGACACGGCCGCCGAATCGGTGGGCGCGATAATGCTGGTAGCCATGGCCCGCTACCCTTCGCGCGCTACCGTGACAGTCTTATGACAGCGCGCGTCGAATGCCGCTCAGGTTGCCAGGGATGCGCGCTAATATTGCCCGTAGCGCCCGGTCACCGAGCCCAGCAGCGGTGCCGGATCATAGCCCACGCCGTCCTTGAACACCGTCACCACCCGCTCGATATCGGCGATCGTCGTCGACGGGTCGCCCTCGACCAGCACGAGGTCGGCATTCTTGCCCGGTGCGATCGATCCGATCCGGTCGGCCAGCCCGAGATAGGTCGCGCCGTTGAGCGTGCCGATGCGGATCGCCGCGACCGGCGAAAAGCCCGCCTCGACCAGCAGCTCGAGCGCCCGCTGGTCGCCAAAGCCGGGCAGCACCTGTCCGCCGCCGGTCGGATCGGGCCCGGCGAGCAGCAGCCCGCCCGCCGCGACGAAGGCGCGCTCCAGCGCCAGCTCATTGGCCCACAGCTTTTCGCCCTGCGTTACGCGCGGTGCCGGCCGCGTTGCGCCGAGCGTGCGGACATAGAAATAGTCGGTCCGCGCCTCCGGCGTCATCAACGCCAGCTGGCGCGGCGGCAGCGTGCGATAATGGGGCGACGAGCCTTCGAACACCGGGAGCGTCGAGGTCAGCGCGACATGCCGTTCGACCAGTAACGCGATCAGCGCCTTCGCCGCCGCGCTGTCGGGCGTCATCGCGGCGAGCGTCGCAGCGCCGGTATCCTTCGAGCAACTGTCCGCCGCCTTGCCCGGATCGAGCTGGGTGTTGACCCAGAAGCCATGTTCGAGATCGTCGATCCCCAGCAACGCCGCCTCGGGATAGCTGACCGAGCAGAGATGCCCCGTCACCTTGATCCCGCGCTTGTGCGCCTCGTCGATCGCCGCCGCCAGCTCGGCACGGGTGATGTTCATATAGGCCTTGAACGAGGTCACGCCCTGCTCGGCCCAGAACGCCACCGTGCGCCGCGCGTCTTCGGCGTCGCGCAGCGGGTGCATCTGCAGGAACGGGCTGCCCGATCCTTCGAGATACGGCCCGGTCACGTCCATATGCGGCCCGGGCAGCGTGCCGGCGTCGATCGCCGCCTTCATGTTGAGGTCGGTATAGGGTTCGACGCTGCCGGTGGTGCGCAGCGTCGTCACGCCCGCCGCGAGATAGAGCCGCGGCGACGAAAAGGCCATTTGCGGCACCATCAGCGGCGGCTCGCTGTGCCCCGCCGCGTCGAGATTGGGCCGCGCGATATAATATTGATGGTCGTGCATCCCGACGATGCCCGGCATCACGCTCTTGCCCGTCGCGTCGATCGTCGCATAACCCGCCGGCACCGCGTCGCCGCCGGCCTGCACAGCGGCGATCCTGCCGCCGTCGATCAGCAGCGTGCGATCCTCCTGCGCCGGCGCCCCGGTCCCGTCGATCACCCGCACATGGACCAGCGCGATCCTGCCCCCGGCAACCTTGACGAACGGCTTAACCGCCGCGCCCGGCACGGCCGGCGTCGGCAATATCCGCGCCGCCATGTCGACCTTGCCCGGCCCCGCGCCGACCAGCATCGTCGCCGCCAGCAGCATCCCCATCGATCGTTTCATTGTCGTGCCCCGCATGTTCGCCCCCTCATGCCCGTTCCAGAACCGCCGCCATCGCCGGGATCAACGCCATCAGCGCCTTGACCGGCCGCACCATCACACGGAAACCGGTGATCCGCCCGGC
This sequence comes from Sphingomonadales bacterium, assembly GCA_038245375.1. Taxonomy (GTDB): domain Bacteria; phylum Pseudomonadota; class Alphaproteobacteria; order Sphingomonadales; family Sphingomonadaceae; genus Sphingomonas. Next base: position 79,857 of record JBBRSN010000010.1, read on the forward strand.
ATCGTTCCAATGAATGATATCGACCCCGTTCAGCGCCTTGTCGTCCAGCGTCAGCGTGAATTCCAGCACCGCCGAACGCTCGCCATACCACTCCTCGACATAGCGGAAGTCGGGCGTCCCCAGCACCTCCATCGCGGCGCGGAGATATTTTACCGTAATCGCCTTGCCGACCTGCGGCGTGTGCACCGCCGGCGACTGGAACACGCAATCCTCGTCGATCAGCGCGTCGAGATCGGCCGGATTCCGATCGATCATCCAGCGGTGCCACGCGGCGATCGCTGGCGGTGCGTCAGGTGCGATCGCCATCTTCCTTCTCCCTGCCGAAGCTCACGACCGGTCATCGGCCGCGGGCGAGGCCCAATCCTCGTGACCGTGCCGCACGCGAAGCACCATCACCATATCGTCATCGCTCAATTCGTACACGATCAGGTGCGATTTGTAGGGATAGGCGCGAACCGGCGGTTCGATCTCGTCGCGCAGCCGTACCGCACGAGGATATTGTGCCAGGAACAGGAATGCAGCTTCCATTCCTTCGTGATAGCGATCGGCCTGAGCCTCTCCGAACAGTGTCAGTCCTTCGAGATAGATGCCGACCAGATCATCCGCTGCCGCGCGCGATATCCGATAGCCCGGCACGGCTAGCGGCTCGATGATGCCAGATGCTGCGCCCGCGCGCGAATATCGCCCATGCTCTCAAGGCTCACGCCGCTCGACCGCGCTTCGTCCACCAAGCGCTGCATCTTCGCGATCTTGTCGCCACGCTCCTGCTCCCGTCGGATCAGGTCACGCATGTAATCGCTCACATTGCTGTACCGACCGGTCTCGGTTTGCGCCTCGACCCAGATCTTCATCTGGTCCGGAAGCGAGATGTTCATCGTTGCCATCGCCAATCTCCAGATCCGTATCATGACGGATTTTGGCAAAGTCTGTCAAATGGAGAAGGTTGCCTCTCCCGCCCACGTTCCCTACCTGTTCACCGATGACCCTGCCCGCCGAAACCCAGCACGAGCCGCCCTATATCGCCGGCCTCAACGCCCCGCAGCGCGAAGCGGTGCTGACCACCGAGGGCCCGGTGCTGGTGCTCGCCGGCGCCGGCACCGGCAAGACGGCGGCGCTCACCGCGCGGCTCGCCCATCTGCTGTTCACGCGCAAGGCCTTCCCGTCGGAGATCCTCAGCGTCACCTTCACCAACCGCGCCGCGCGCGAGATGCGCCACCGCGTCGGGCGGATCGTCGGCGATGTCGTCGAGGGCATGCCGTGGCTCGGCACCTTCCACGCGATCGGCGCCAAGATGCTGCGCCGTCATGCCGAGCTGGTCGGATTGCAGTCGAACTTCACCATCCTCGACACCGACGACCAGCAGCGGCTGATCAAGCAGCTCATTTCCGCAAACGATCTCGACGAGAAACGCTGGCCGGCGCGCGCGCTTGGCGGGCTGATCGACGAGTGGAAGAACAAGGGGCTGACCCCGGCCGATGTCGATGCCGGCGAGAGCGAGCGCTACGCCAATGGCCGCGGCAAGGATCTCTATGCGCAATACCAGGCGCGGCTGATCGCGCTCAACGCCTGCGATTTCGGCGACCTGCTGCTGCACATGCTGGTGATCCTCAAGCGCGACCGCGCGGTGCTCGCCGATTATCAGCGCCGCTTCAAATATATCATGGTCGACGAATATCAGGACACCAACAGCGTCCAGTATCTCTGGCTCCGCCTGCTCGCCCAGGAGCGCAAGAACATCTGCTGCGTCGGCGACGACGACCAGTCGATCTATTCGTGGCGCGGCGCGCAGGTCGAGAACATCCTCAAGTTCGAAAAGGATTTCCCCGGCGCCAAGGTCATCCGGCTCGAGCAGAATTACCGTTCGACCCCGCACATCCTCGCCGCCGCCTCGGGCGTGATCGCCAATAATGGCGGCCGGCTCGGCAAGACGCTGTGGACCGAGCATGAGACCGGCGAGAAGGTCAAGGTGCTCGGCGTGTGGGACGGCCCCGAGGAAGCGCGCCGCATCGGCGAGGAAATCGAGAGCGTCCAGCGTGGCGGAAAAAGCCTCGACGAGATCGCCATCCTCGTCCGCGCGCAGCACCAGACGCGCGAGCTGGAAGACCGCTTCATCTCGATCGGCCTGCCCTATCGCATCGTCGGCGGCGCACGCTTCTACGAACGCGCCGAGATCCGCGACGCGATGGCCTATCTTCGCATCGTCAACCAGCCGGCCGACGACCTCGCCTTCGAACGCATCGTCAACGTGCCCAAGCGCGGGCTCGGCGACAAGGCGGTGCAGAAGATCCACATGCTCGCCCGTGCCGAAGGCGTGCCGCTCGCCACCGCCGCCGCGCGCATCCTCGATACCGACGAACTGACCCCGCAGGCGCGGCGCGGGCTCGGCAATCTCGTCGGTGACATTGCGCGCTGGCGCGGCATGGCCAACACCCTGCCCCACCCCGAACTGGCGCGGCAGCTGCTCGACGAGAGCGGCTACACCGCGATGTGGCAGGCCGAGAAATCGGCCGAGGCCGCCGGCCGGCTCGAAAACTTGAGCGAACTCGTCCGGGCGATGGAGGAATACGAAAACCTCGGCGCGTTCCTCGAACATGTCAGCCTGGTGATGGACAATGAGGCGCAGGCCGACGAGGCCAAGGTGACGATCATGACGATCCACGCCGCCAAGGGGCTCGAGTTCGACACCGTGTTCCTCGCCGGCTGGGAGGAAGGGCTGTTCCCGTCGCAGCGTTCGCTCGACGAGGGCGGGCTCGCCTCACTGGAGGAGGAGCGCCGCCTGGCTTATGTCGCGATCACCCGAGCGCGGCGGCTGGCGGTGATCCTCCACGCCGCCAATCGCCGCATCTATGGCCAATGGTCGTCGAGCATCCCGAGCCGCTTCGTCAATGAACTGCCGGCGGCGCACATCACCAGCGAGAGCAGCATGGCCGGCGGCGAGAGCCTGTGGCGCGCCAACTGGTCCGACCGCAGCGACCCCTTCGCCGACGTCGCGCGCGGCACCGGCCGCGGCCCGGGCTGGCAACGCGCGGCGGGCAGCGGCGGTTACGTCCGCGAACCCGCCCGCATCGTCGAGGCGCGCGCCTCGGCGGTCAGCATCGGCAACAAGGGCCGCGACGATTTGTCGGTCGGCATGCGCGTGTTCCACCAGAAATTCGGTTACGGCGAGATCGCCGAGATCGAGGGCAACAAGCTGGAGATCGATTTCGAGGCGGCCGGGCGCAAGCGGGTGATGGATAGTTTTGTTAGCTTGGGGTGAGTTAACGCCACGACTGGGTTATCGCAAAATGTCGGTACGACGGCGGCTGAACCGCCCCGGGTTTGCCGGAGGCTCCAACTCCTGAGAAGGTGGAGCCTGTATGAGTAAGACAACGAACAAGTTTGCGCCCGAGGTCCGCGAGCGTGCGGTACGGATGGTTTTCGATCACGAGCGGGATCATCCCTCGCGCTGGGCGGCGGTGGTTTCGATCGCAGAGAAGATCGGCTGCGTGCCGCAGACGCTGCATGAGTGGGTGAAGAAGGCCGAGGTCAACAGCGGCAAGCGCGCCGGCGTCCCGACCGAGGTTGCGGACAAGCTCAAGGCGCTGGAACGCGAGGTCCGCGAGCTGCGGCAGGCCAACGAGATATTGCGCAAGGCGTCGGCATATTTTGCTCAGGCGGAGCTCGACCGCCCGTTCAAGCGATGATCACGTTTATCGACGATAATCGTGGTTCATATGGGGTCGAGCCGATCTGCAATGTACTGCCGATCGCCCCTTCCACTTACCACAAGCATGTCGCGCAGCGACAGGATCCCTCGCGCCTTTCGGCGCGGGTACAGCAGGATATTGCCATGAAGCCCGAGATCGCCCGCGTGTTCGCCGAGAACTTCGCGGTCTATGGCGTGCGCAAGGTGTGGCGCCAGATGACGCGGGAGGGATTCTGGATCGCCCGTTGCACCGTCGAACGGCTGATGCGCGAGATGGGCCTGCAAGGAGTGATCCGGGGCAAGCAGGTGCGCACCACTGTCAGCGACAAGGCGGCGCCTTGCCCGCTGGATCACGTCAACCGCCAGTTCCACGCGCCGGCACCGAACCGGCTCTGGGTCTCGGATTTTACCTATGTCTCGACTTGGGGCGGGTTCGTCTATGTCGCGTTCGTGATCGACGTCTACGCCCGCTACATCGTTGGCTGGCGTGTCAGCAGGACAGCACATGCCAGCTTCGTGCTGGATGCGTTGGAGCAGGCGCTTCACGATCGCCGGCCGGTTCATCGCGGCGGCCTGGTTCATCATAGCGACCGCGGATCGCAATACGTGTCCATCAAGTACACCGAACGCCTTGCCGAGGCTGGGATCGAGCCCTCGGTCGGCAGCGTCGGCGACAGCTACGACAACGCCTTGGCCGAGACGATCAATGGCCTTTACAAGGCCGAGGTCATCCATCGGTGCGGACCCTGGCGATCCTTCGAGGCTGTCGAATACGCGACCCTCGAATGGGTCGACTGGTTCAACAATCGTCGGCTGCTGGAGCCTATCGGCAATATCCCGCCGGTCGAAGCCGAAGAACGATATTACGCCATGCTCGACGACGCGCGCATGGCCGCGTAACTTAAACCAAACAGCCTCCGACAGACCCGGGGCGGTTCA
>JBBRSN010000011.1:0-83074 GCA_038245375.1 Sphingomonadales bacterium
CATCGGGGTCTTGAACGAGAGCGAGCCGCCCCACATCGTCGCGATCCACGAGAAGATCTTGATGCCGGTCGGCACCGCGATCACCATCGTTGCCGCGGTGAAGTACATCTTTGTGTTCACGCTGAGGCCGGTCGTGAACATGTGGTGCGCCCATACGACGAAGCCGACCACGCCGATCGCGACCATAGCGTACGCCATGCCGAGATAGCCGAACACGGGCTTTTTCGAGAAGGTCGAGATCACCTGGCTGACGATGCCGAAGCCCGGCAGGATCATGATGTAGACTTCGGGATGGCCGAAAAACCAGAACAGATGCTGGTACAGCACCGGATCGCCGCCGCCGTTCGGATCGAAGAAGGTCGTGCCGAAATTGCGGTCGGTGAGCAGCATGGTGATCGCCGCGGCGAGCACCGGCAGCGCGAGCAGCAACAGGAAGGCGGTGACCAGCACCGACCACACGAACAGCGGCATCTTGTGCAGCGTCATGCCCGGTGCGCGCATGTTGAAGATGGTGGTGATGAAGTTGATTGCGCCGAGGATCGACGACGCACCGGCAAGGTGCAGCGCGAGAATCGCCATGTCGGTCGACGGCCCCGGCTCGCCATAGGTCGAGAGCGGCGCGTAGAGCGTCCAGCCATTGCCTGCTCCGCCGAAGAAGGGCGAGGCGAACAGCAGGATCATCGATGGGATGAGCAGCCAGAACGAGATGTTGTTCATCCGCGGAAACGCCATGTCGGGCGCGCCGATCATGATCGGGACGAACCAGTTGCCGAAGCCGCCGATCATCGCCGGCATGACCATGAAGAACACCATGATCAGGCCGTGCGCGGTGATCAGCACGTTCCACAGATGATAGGCCTCATCGATCGAGCCCTTGGTGCCATGCAACATCTCGTACCAATGGCCGAGATACTGCACGCCGGGATGGGCCAGCTCGAGCCGCATCAGACCCGAGATCGCGCCGCCGACGACGCCCGCGAAGATCGCGAAGATCAGGTACAGCGTACCGATGTCCTTGTGGTTGGTCGACATGAACCAACGCGCAAAGAAGCTCGGCTTGTGATCGGCGTCGTGATGTGCGTGATCGTGGTGCGCCTCGAAGGCGTGCGGCGAAAGGGCGGTATCGGTCATGATCTTACTGTCCGGTGTTGCCGGCGCCGGCCGAGTTGGCGGTCGCAGCCTGGTTGGTCTCGGGAGCGGCGGTCGCATTGTCGACCGGGCTGGCGGCATTCGCCGTAACAGCGGCATTGTCGCCGGCCGCGGCCGGCGGCGCGGCGCCTGGCATCGTGCCGCCCTTGGCTTTGACCCAGGCAGCGAACACTTCGGGCTTCACCGCCTCGACGGTGATCGGCATGAAGCCGTGACGCGCGCCGCACAGCTCCGAGCAGACGCCGAAATAGACGCCTTCCTTCTCGATCGTGAAGCTGGTCTCGTTGAGACGGCCCGGAATGGCATCCAGCTTGACCCAGAAGGCCGGGATCGACCAGCTGTGGATCACGTCCTTGGCGGTGGTGATCAGGCGGATCGGGACGCCGACCGGCAGCACGACGCGCTGGTCGGTGGCAAGCAGGCGGGGACCGTCGGCGTCGGTGCGGGCGCGCTCGGTACCGGTGACCTGATCGCTTTCCTTGAGCATGTTCGACGTCAGCTGGATGCCGCCATTGCCGGGATATTCATAGGTCCAATACCACTGGTTGCCGATCGCCTTGAGCGTCACGGCATTGGCCGGGGGCGACTTGTACTGCGCCTGCAGCAGCCCGATCGACGGCGCGGCGATGCCGGCGAGGATCAGCACCGGGATCAGCGTCCAGGCGATCTCGAGCACGGTGTTGTGCGCGGTCTTGGTCGGGACCGGATTGGCGGCGCGACGAAAACGCGCCACCACGATGATCAGCAACAGCAGCACGAACAGCGTGATGATGGTGATGACCGGAAACAGGATCCAGTCATGGAACCACAGCGCGCGCTCACCGGTCTTGGTGAACTGCTTCTGGATCTGGTACGAACCGTTGATCGGCTGACCGATGCCAGCCTGCGGCAGCATCGCCGGCGCACCATCCATTGCCAGCATCGGATCGGTTGCGGCGGCAGCGGCCGGGGCCGGTGCGGCACTGGCGACAGGCGCTGCCGGCTGTGCCGAAGCGGCCTGCCCCACGCTCGCGACGGCTAACCCCATGGCCAGCGCGAACATCCTGAGTCCCGTCATGCGCATGCGATTTCACTACCCTTGCGATGGCGCCGATTGCCCCGGCGCGAGGCGGGAATCCGCCTGCTTGGGGTGGGCCTATACGCGGCACATCCCCTTGCCTCAAGCGTGTCGACGCGGTTTTTTGGCATCGCAGCATAAGGCGCCCCGTTGCGCGGGGTGTCCACCCCCCCTATCAGGCACCCGGCCAGCACCTGAGCGGAAGGCCGCCACCGATGACCGAAGACGAAATTCTCGCCGAGTTCCGCGCCGCCGAAGCGCTGCTCGAAGGGCATTTCATCCTGTCCTCGGGGTTACGCTCGTCGCGCTATCTGCAATGCGCGCGCGTGCTGATGAACCCGGCACGCGGCGCGCGGCTCGCCACGGCGCTGGTTGCAAGCCTGCCGCACGCGCTGCGCCGCTCGATCCAGGCGGTGGTGTCGCCGGCGATGGGTGGCGTGATTGCGGGACATGAGATGGGCCGCGCGCTCGACGTCGATGCGATGTTCCTCGAACGCCCCGCGGGCGTGTTCGAACTGCGGCGCGGCTTCCGCCTCGCGCCGGGCACGCATGTGCTGATGATGGAAGACGTCGTCACGACGGGCCTGTCGTCGCGCGAGGCGATCACGGCGATTCGCCATGCCGGCGGCGAGGTGGTGGCGGCCGCCGCGCTGGTCGATCGCTCGGGCGGCACCGCCGACCTCGGCGTGCCGTTCTTCCCGCTGCTGCGACTCGACGTGCCGACCTACGCCGCCGATGCGCTACCGCCCGAACTGGCGGCGATCCCGCCGGTCAAGCCGGGGAGTCGTGCGGCGTGAGCGACCTTCTCAGGCTGGGGGTCAATATCGACCATGTCGCGACGGTGCGCAACGCCCGCGGCGCGGGCTATCCCGATCCGGTGCGGGCCGCGCTGATGGCGGCCGCGGCCGGCGCCGACGGCATTACCGCGCATCTGCGCGAGGATCGCCGCCACATCACCGACGACGATATCGCGCGGCTGTCCGACCAGCTGACGATCCCGCTCAATCTCGAAATGGCCGCGACCGACGAAATGCTGGCGATCGCGCTGCGCCACCGCCCGCACGCCGCCTGCATCGTCCCGGAAAAGCGCGAGGAGCGCACCACCGAGGGAGGACTCGACGCGGCGGGCAAGTACGACCAGTTGCGGCATCTCGTGGATGCGCTGGGTGCGGCGAAGATCCGCGTGTCGCTGTTCGTCGAGCCCGATGCACGGCAGATCGACGCCGCGCTGCGGCTCGGCGTGCCGGTGGTCGAACTGCATACGGGCCGCTTTGCCGAGCTGTCGGGAGAAGCCCGGGCGGTCGAGCTTCGCCGGCTGAGCGACGCCGCCGCGCTTGCCGCCAGGAACGGCATCGAGGTCCATGCCGGCCACGGCCTGACCTATGACAATGTCGCGCCGATCGCGGCGATCCCGCAGGTCCGCGAGCTCAATATCGGCCATTTCCTGATCGGCGAGGCGCTGTTCGTCGGCCTGGCCGAGAGCGTCCGCACGATGCGTGCGGCAATGGACGCGGCGCGATGACGACCCCTCACAGCCGTCATCCCAGCGAACGCCGGGATCTCCCCGTTGCGAAGCGCATCCTTGCGGCAGGAGACCCCAGCGTTCGCTGGGGTGACGATCTTTTGGGATCGTCATGATCATCGGGCTGGGCTCCGACCTGTGCAATATCGAGCGCATCCAGGCGTCGCTGGACCGTTTCGGCACACGCTTCGAGCAGCGCGTCTTTACCGAGATCGAGCGCGCCAAGGGCGATCGCCGCCCCTTCACCAAGGCCGGGACGCTAGCCAAGCGCTTTGCCGCGAAGGAAGCTTTCTCCAAGGCGGTGGGCACGGGGTTCAAGCGCGGCGTGTTCATGAAGGACATCGGCGTGGTCAACGCGCCGTCGGGCGCGCCGACGCTCGCGCTGGCCGGCGGTGCCAAGGCAAGGCTTGACGCATTGACGCCGCACGGCCACGTCGCGCGAATCCATTTGACGCTGACCGACGATCACCCCTGGGCACAGGCGTTCGTCGTCATCGAGGCAATCGTAGCCGAAGGCGACAGGACGAGTTGATGAGCGAAGAGTTCGCGTTGCACACCGAATCCGACACGGCCAGATCCGGCGGGGCGGACGCCCCAGGCGACGCCGGCGGCCCGGCCGATGCGAAGCGCAAGACCGACTGGAAGGGCGAGCTCAAGGGCATCGCCTGGCTGGTGCTGGCCGTGCTCGGCTTCCACAGCTTCATCGCCAAACCCTTCTACATCCCGTCGGAATCGATGCTGCCCGGCTTGCGCGTCGGCGACCAGCTGGTGGTCAGCAAGTTCGCCTATGGCTGGTCGTTCGTCTCGCCGACCATTCCCAACCCCGTCGCGATCGTGCGCGGCGCGTTGTTTCATCAGGAGGTGGAAAGCTGGGGCTTCCAGCTGCCGCACGTCGGCGGTCGGCTATTCGGCAGCCTGCCGGAGCGTGGCGACGTCGTGATCGTCACCCCGCCGGGGCGAAACACCGATTATATCAAGCGCGTGATCGGCCTGCCGGGCGACCGGCTGCAGGTCGTCCGCGGCGTCGTGATGCTCAACGGCGTGGCGATCAAGCGCGGGCCGATCCACGACATGCTGGTGCCGGTCGACGGTAACACCAAATGCGATCCACGCGATTACCCCGGCGCGCTGGTCGCCGGCGCCGATGGCAGGCAATATTGCAAACTGCCGCTGGTCACCGAGACCCTGCCCAGCGGCAGAAGCTACGATACGGTCGACATCGAACAGGGCTATGGCGATGGCGACAATTACGGTCCCGTCACCATCCCGGCGAACCATGTCTTCCTGATGGGCGACAATCGCGACCGCAGCGCCGACAGTCGCTTTTCGATCGAGCAGCAGGGCCTGGGCGGCCCGGTGCCATGGGAATATATCGGTGGCCGCGCCGAGTTCATCACCTTTTCGAAGAGCGGCAACGGCAGCTGGAATCCGCTGACCATCGGTGAATGGTTCCGCCGCGGCCGTGCCGGCACCTCGCTGCATCCTAGCGGCGGAAAATGAGCGACGAGCGGCCCGTCGAGCTGGTCGTCGCGCCCGGCCCGAACGAGCTGCGCGACCCTTTCGTCCGGCAGGAAATGAAGCGCGCCACGGTGTGGTTCGGCATCGGCGGCGCGATCGCGCTGGTCGTGCTGTTGATCCAGCCGCTGCTGATCATTTTCGGTGGGGTGGTCGCCGCGGCGATGTTTGACGGCGGCGTCCGCCTGCTCGCCCGCGTCCTGCCGATCGGGCGTGGCTGGCGCCTGACGATCGTCGTGATCGCGGCGACCGCCTTCATCCTCGGCACCTTCTATCTGACCGGCGTGCAGATCGCCGCACAGTTCGAACAACTCCAGGCGACGCTGATCGCGCAGGCCGATCGCCTCACCGCCTGGGCATCGGGCTTGGGAATCCTGCCCGGCCGCGCCGACGTCCAGAGCCTGATCAAGGAAGCACTTGGCAGCGTCGGGAAACTCACCTCGTTCGTCGGGACCGCGATCGGCGCGCTGACCAGCTTCTTCATGGTGCTGGTGATCGGGCTGTTCGTGGCGATGGAGCCGCGCCTTTACGAGCGCGGGCTGCAATGGATGATCCCGACCGACACGCGCAGTGAATTCGCCATCACCATCGAACGCATGGCGACGACGCTGCGCCGCCTGCTCGCCGGGCGCCTCGCGGGAATGGCGGTCGAGGGCGTGCTGGTGTTCATCATCCTGACCTTCCTCGGCGTGCCGATGGCGCTGGTGCTCGGCATGATCGCCGGGATCCTCGCCTTCATTCCCAATGTCGGCGCCTTCGTCACCGGCGTGCTGATGACGGCGGTCGGCTTCTCCGCCGGCCTGCACACCGGCCTGGCCGCGCTCGCCACCTATTTCGTCGTGCAGACCTTCGACGGCTATGTCGTCATCCCGATGGTCGCGCGGCGCACCGTCGATCTGCCCCCCGCGCTGACACTGTCTGCGCAGATTCTCGCCGGCACCTTGTTCGGGGTGGTCGGGCTGGCACTGGCCGACCCGATGACCGCGATGATCAAGGTCGCGCTCGAGCGCAGTTCCGAACGCGAGGGCGAGGACCTGCCCGCATGATCCGGCTCTACGGCTATTGGCGGTCGTCGGCGGCCTATCGCGTGCGCATCGCGCTGGCGCTCAAGGACGTGGCCTATGAGGCGATCGAGGTAAATCTAGCGGCTGGCGAACAAGGTGGCGAGGCGTTTCGCATCCACAACCCGCAGGGACTGGTGCCGGCGATGGCGGTAGCGGGTACGGTGATCAGCCAGAGTCTCGCGATCATCGACTATCTCGACGCCACCTGGCCCGAACCGCCGCTCGTGCCGCGCGATCCGCTGGCGCGCGCGCGGGTACTGGCGCAGGCGCTGGTCATCGCCGCCGATATCCACCCGATCGACAATCTGCGCGTGCTCAACCGCCTCACCACGCAGTTCGGCGCCGACCAGGCGTCGAGGGACGATTGGTATCGCTACTGGATCGCGCAAGGCTTTGCCGCGCTCGAGACGATGGCCGGCGAAGGTCCTTTTCCCGACGGCCCGTTTCTCGGCGGCATTGCGCCGAACCTCGCCGATGTCTGCCTCGTCCCGCAGATGTACAATGCGCGGCGCTTCGACCTGCCGCTCGCCGCCTATCCGCGGCTCGTCGCGGCCGACGCCGCGGCGTTGGCCATGCCGGCGATCGCGGCGGTACAGCCCGACCGGGTCAAGCCGGCTTGAATTCAGGCGCGCCGGCGCGCGAAGATCAGCCGGTCGAACAGGTCGAGATAGCACCCGACCGAATCCGTGCCACGTTCGGGCACCGGATCGGGCCGCGGCCGCCCGGGCACGAGCCAATGGTCGAGCGCCGCGACCAACGCGGCGTGGTCTCCCGCCGGCACGATGCTTCCCTGGCTCGGCGACATGATGATCTCGCGGATCGCGACGCTCGATTCGGTTGCGACCACCGGCGTTCCCAGCGCCAGCGCCTCCTGCAGTACGCCGGGCACGCCTTCGAAATCGGAGGTCAGCACCAGCGCAGCCGCCCCTGCCAGCGCGGGTTGCGGGTCGGACGCATAGCCGGGCAGGTCGACGCGGGGCCGCAAGCCCAGCGCGGCGACGCGCGTCTCCAGCGCTGGCCGCTGCTCGCCCTCACCGAGAATCAGCAGCCGTGTGTCGCGCTCGGCAACCCGCGGCATGGCGTCGATCAGCCGGTCCCAGCGCTTTTGCGGCGAGAGCCGCCCGACGCCCAGCAGGAATCGCGCACCCGGCAGCGGCGAAGGGCCAGGCGCGCGCGCGCCAGGGGCGCGCGTCGGCGGATTGGCGATGACGCTGACGCGTTCCGGCGCGATTCGCATCATCCGCACCGTCTCGTCGCGCATCGCCGGCGACATCGCCACGACATGGTCGAGGAACGCGGGGTGCCAGCGCAACCATGCCCGATAGCCCTGCGAGATCGGGAAATGCAGGTCGATGCGATCCAGACGATTGGACACCTTGGCGACGATCGGCGGGCAGTCCCGGCCCAGCCTGACCTTCAACCATGCCGCCATCGAGGTGTAATGGTTGCCGGGACAGAAGATGATCGCCGGCGCCACCGATGCGATCAGCGCGGGCAGCGCGCCCAACAGGCCGACATATTGGCGATCGAGTTGGATCAGGTCGACGCCGGCCGGGATCTCGGCGGACAAGGGCCCCGCCGCCTCGCCGAGGACCAGCGTGACACGATGCCCCGCCGCGATCCAGCCCCGCGCGAGTCGCAGCATCGCGCGTTCGACCCCGCCGCCCTGTAGCGATTGCGCGAATGTCAGGATGTGGGTCGCGGGCGGAAACGGGCTCAGCATATTGGCGGCGTAACGTCGGCTTGTCGCAAGAGTTTCCCAACATCGCAACGATGTGAAACGTGCTGGCAACAGCATGCCAATGAACGGGCCTGTGCCCGTTGCCAAGGCGGGGTGCGCTCCCTAGATCACGGGCGTTCCGGCACCGACCGGCATTTTTGGCAGGTCCACCACGTGAACATTACTCCGGCCCCTCGGGCTGACGGCCTGGCCCTGGAAGCGGTCACCCCCGACCTCGCCGGCCTCGAGCCGATCGAGACGCTGAAGCGACGCTGGCCGATGGTGCTCGGCGGCATCATCACCTTGGTGATGATCGTGATGCTCGGGCGGCAGCTGCTCGCCTCGGGCATTGCCGGGCTGACGCACGCGCTGCCACGCAACCCGCTGTTTTACTTGTTCTTTACGCTCTATTATTTTTCGCCGGTGGTCGGCGATTATGTGATTTTCCGGCGGCTGTGGCACATCCCGGCGGCGGGATTCGCCGCGCTGATCCGCAAGCGCATCGCCAGCGACATGATCGGCTATTCGGGCGAAGCCTATTTCTACGCCTGGGCGCGGCAGCGCGCGACGATGGTCGCCGCGCCGTTCGGTGCAGTGAAGGACGTCAGCATCCTGTCGGCCATTGCCGGCTCCGCGGTCACCCTCACCGTGCTGCTCTGCGCGCTGCCCTATGCGATCGGCTGGCTCGATGCGGGCGCCTTGCGGAAGGTCGTCTGGTCGGCGGTGATCATCTTCGCGATGTCGCTGCCGTTCCTCATCTTTTCGAAGCGCGTCTTCTCGCTCGATCGCCGCACGCTGTGGTGGATCTTCGCGGTACATTGCGGTCGCGTGCTCGGTGGTGCGGTGCTCGTTGCGTTGACCTGGCATTTCGGACTGCCCGGCATCGCGGTCGCGACCTGGCTGCTGCTTTCCGCCGCGCGCATGCTCGTCTCGCGCTTGCCGATGGTGCCGAACAAGGATCTCGTCTTCGCGACCATCGCCGGGATGCTCGTCGGCCAGCACGCACAGATGGCACAGATGCTGGCGCTCGTCGCGGGCATGATGCTCATCGTCCACGCCGCGCTCATCCTCGTCCTCGGCCTCGGCAGCCTGCGGCTGCGACCGCGCGCCGCGCCATGACCGCGCGAGGTCAGGCGATCAGATCGGCGTAACGCCCCGGCGTACGGCCATGGCCGAGCGCGGTGAAGGTCCGGTCTATGCTGTCGAGCAGCTGCGGCACGCCATTGTCGCCGGGGTGCACCGCGATCCGCACCACGCGCGCCGGTCGCAACACGAGCCGCAGCGCCGCGGCGGCAGCGAGCGAACTGAGCTGCCGGTTGCGCGTCCGGCTGGCCCAGGTGATCACCGGCCCGCGCGCCACAACCTCGTCGCCGCGCGTCGGTGCCCAGACCCGGCTGTGATCCTCCGCCAGGGCGAAACCGGCCTCGCCCAGCGCCGCGCGTGCCGCATCCGAATAGAGCCAGGCCGGCGCGATGAACCCCGCCGCCGGACGGCCGATGATATCCTCCACCAGCGCCTTGCCGCGGGTCATGCGCGACAGCGCCTCGGTTGCGTCGAGGCCGAGGAACTCGCCCTCACCCGCCGTCATGTGCTTGGCGCGCCAGGCGTCGGCGCCGCGATGCTCCGCCGTATCGCGGTGGAACCAGCCATGGACGAACATCTCGACGCCGGCGTCGGCCCAGGCGCGCAAGCGCGCGGCAAACGGCGTGCCGGCGCTGATCGGCGCCTCGCCCCAGTGGTCGGGCACGACCAGCATCGCCAGCCGCAGTCCGCCGAGATGGCCGGCAAGCCGGTCGGCGAGCGCGTCGACCGCACCCTCGAACTTGGGTGAGACGTCATGGATCGAGGCGAGCATGATCTTCATTGCGCTCGGCGATAGCGCCTGATCCGGCGCTTGCCCAGCTTCAGCAACAACTTGCCGGTCTCCGATGCGCCCGCCACACACCTTTTTTTGGCCAAGTTTGCGCGCCTATACCGCGCGGCCCGACGCAAGCCGCGTGGGTCGCCGTTCATCGCAGGGCAAAAGGCGATGGGCGATAGGTGCGGGATGTACGGGAGTCGTGATGCGAGGACGCGGAATGTCGGTGAAGAAGATTATCGTGGCGATCGCGGCGCTGCCGATCGCGTTGTTGCCGCTGGCGGCACCGGCCCAGGCCGGCGTCGTCGGCGAAGACAGCGCGCTGTGCACCAATGGCAAGGGTCCGGCGATCCAGGCCACTATCGTCGGGCTGAAGGATCGCGTCGGCGAGGTGAAGCTCGAAATCTACCCGGCCAACGAAAATGATTTCCTGCGCGACGACTATCTCTTGGTGCAGGAACACAAGATATTCCGGCGGGTGACCGCGCGCACACCGCAATCCGGTCCCGTGGAAATGTGCATCAAGGTGCCCGCCCCCGGCCGCTACGCGCTGCTCTTCACGCATAATCGCGACGGCAAGTCGAAGTTCGATTTCTGGAGCGATGGCGCGGGCTTTCCCAGCAACCTGAGGATGGGTCGCTCGAAACCCAAGCTCAACCAGGCGATCATCGACGTCGGACCGGGTATCACCACGACGAACATTCGGGCACAGTATCTGCGCGGCTTCAGCGGCTTTGGCCCGATGAAGGAATAGGGGTAACGGCCCGATGCGGATCGTCGACGTCAATGAATTCTATTCGCCCACCGGCGGCGGCGTCCGCACCTATCTGAAGCGCAAGATGGGGTTGATGGCCGAACTGGGCCATGAGTTGATCGTGATCGCACCGGGGCGCGAGGACCGCATCGATGAGCGCCCGGGCGGCGGCCGGATCATCTACGTCAAGGCGAGCCGCCTGCCGTTCGACAGCAATTATGGGCTGTTCTGGGATGGCGCGCCGATCACGGCGCTGCTCGACGAACTCAGGCCGGATGTCGTCGAGAATTGCTCGCCATGGCGCCCTGCCTGGATCGTCGGCAACTGGCAGGGCGACGCGCTGAAATCCTATTTCATGCATAACGACAATGTCGCCGCCTATGCCCAGCGCTGGTTCGAGACCGTGGCGAGCCACGAACGAATCGAGCGCGCCTGTGCCTGGTACACGCGCTACATGGCGCGCTTTCTCGACAAGTTCGACGTCGTCGTGACCAACGGGCCGGCGCTGGAGAAGCGCCTCAGAGCGCGCGGGCTGCGCATCGACGCGGCGATGCCGCTGGGGATCGAGCGTGGCCATTTTTCACCGACACTGCGCGACGAGCCCCTGCGCGCGGCAATGCTCGCGCAATGTGGCCTGCCGCCCGAGGGACGCCTGCTGCTCGGGCTGGGACGACACCATCGCGAAAAGCGCTGGGATGTCGTGATCGACGCGGTCGAGCGCGCCGGCGCGCGCATGCCGGTCGGCCTGATGCTGCTCGGCACCGGGGTCGAGACGCGCAACCTCGAATCGCGCCTGGCCGGCAGCCCGCATATCCGGCTGTTCCGCCCGGTCTATGATCGCGAGCGCCTGGCACGGATCATGGCCAGTTGCGACGCGCTGATCCATGGGGCCGAAGCCGAACCCTTCGGCCTTGTCGCATCGGAGGCGATCGCAGCGGGCCTGCCGCTGATCGTGCCCGATACCGGCGGTTGCGCCGAGATCGCCGATCCGCTGTCGTCGGAAACCTACACCGCCCGCGACGCCGCTGCCGGCGCGGAGGCAATCGTCCGGCTGTTTGCGCGCGACCCGGCGATGCTGCGCCGCGCCGCCGTGGCCGCCGCCGGGCGGGTCCGCAGCGATCGCGAGCACACGGCGGAGCTGATCGACTATTATGCGGCGCGGATCGCGGAAAAGCGCGCGCAGCCCCTTCGTGCCTGAGCTGTCATGAGCACGCCATATCGCTGAGGCAAGCGGATCGCCGACTATAGGGAGGCCGCTGATGAATCTCGATCTGGACCGTCGTTCGCTGTTGCTGACCGGCACGCTGGGGCTCGGCGCGTTTGCCATCCCCGGCTTTGCGCAGGTGCCGGCGATCAATGCGGCGCGCGGTTTCACCCACAGCGTGGCGAGCGGCGAGCCGGCAAGCGACTCGATGCTGCTATGGACGCGCTTCGTCCCGCGCGGCGGCGACGCGGTCGAACTGCGCGCCGAAATCGCCGAGACACCCGATTTCGCCCATGTCGTCGCCGGTGGCGCGCAGATCACCGGGCCGTGGCGCGATCACACCGCCAAGATCACGCTTGCCGGGCTGATGCCCGGCCGGACCTATCATTATCGCTTCATCGCACCCGATGGGACGATGTCGCCGGTCGGCCGGACGCGCACGCTGCCCGAGGGCGACGCGCCGCGCTTCCGCGCCGCGATCTTTTCCTGCTCGAACATGTCGTTCGGTTATTTCAATGCCTATGCGCATGCCGCCGCACGCGACGATCTCGATCTCACCGTGCATCTCGGCGACTATTTCTACGAATATGACAGCGGCCATTATCCCGCGCCGGACGAGGTCGTCGGCGGCCGTCGGCCCGAACCGGCCAGCGAGCTGATCCATCTCGTCGACTACCGCCTGCGCTACGCCAGCTATCGCGCCGATCGCGATCTGCAGAAGCTGCACCTGCTGCAGCCGATGATCGTCCAATGGGATGACCATGAATCGTCGAACGACAGCTGGGAAGGTGGCGCGCAAAATCACCAGCCCGACAGCGAGGGCGCGTGGAATCCACGCAGGGCCGCCGCGATCCAGGCCTATCGCGAATGGATGCCGGTCTCCGACGAGCCGTGGAAGGCCTATGACATCGGTACGCTCGGCACGCTGTTCCGCACCGAGACACGCCTGCTCGCGCGCACCGAGCAGCCCGATATCGCGCCGCTGTTCAAGCAGGCCGACCCCGCCACCGCGCTCAAGGCCTTTCGCGACGGCGCCTGGATGGACCCGGGCGCGACGATGATGGGATCGCAGCAGGAGAACTGGCTCGCCCATGCGATGCGCGATTCGGTGCGCGCCGGGCGGCGTTGGCAGATCGTCGGCTTCGGCACGATTCTCGGCGAGACGATCATGCCACCCTCGGCCCGGGACTGGATCGACCCCAACGCGTCGGAACGGGCGAAGAACTATGTTCTTGGCGGCCTCCAGGCGGCCACGGTCGGCCTGCCGTTCAACTACGACAATTGGGGCGGCTATCCCGCCGCGCGTGCGCGCTTCCTTCGTTCGTCGCAGGCGATGGGCGCCAACCTGGTCGTGATTTCGGGCGATAGCCATAATGGCTGGGCCTATGATCTCGCGCAGGACGGCAAGCCCGCCGGCGTCGAATTCGCCGGCCATAGCGTGACCTCGCCGGGCTATGAATATGCTGTGCGTGTCGACCCCAGGACCGTTGCTGCGGCGCTGGTCGCGGCCAACCCCGAGCTGAAATGGTGCGACACCAGCCGGCGCGGCTATATGGCGATGACACTGACGCCCGAGCGCGCCTCGTGCGACTGGGTGATGGTCGACAACGTCACGGCATCCGGTGTCGGCGCACGCGTCGGCCACAGCACCAGCGTTGCGCGGGGACGTAACCTGATGACCTGATAACGCGCGACAGTCCGCGCCCGGCTGTGGCACAGCCATGACGATGCGGCGCACGGACCCTTCATCGGAAGCGATCTTCGCGGCATTGCTGCTGGCGATCGCCCTCGCCGTGCGCGCAGTCGATTTCGGCAATCCGGTCATTCATGTCGACGAGCAATATTATCTGCTGGTCGGCGATCGCCTGCTGCACGGCGCGTTGCCTTATGTCGACATCTGGGATCGCAAGCCGATCGGCCTGTTCGCGATCTTCGCCGCGATCCGGCTGCTGCCCGGCGACGGCGTGCTCGCCTATCAGCTGATCGCGACGCTGTTCGCCGCCGCCACCGCCTGGCTGGTGCAGCATGGCGCGCGGCGCCTCGGCGTGACGCCGCGCGCCGCGCTCGCCGCCGGTGCGGCCTATCTCATCTGGTTGCCGCTGCTCAGCGGGCGCGGCGGCCAGTCGCCGGTCTTCTACAATTTGTTCGTCACGGGCGCGGCGGTGCTGGCGCTGCGCCTGCCGGCGCTCTCGGCGCGACGTGCGACACGCGCGATCGTCGTCAATGGCGCGGCGGTGTGCCTGCTCGCCGGGCTGGCGATCCAGACCAAATACACCCCGGCGATCGAAGGGGCGTTCTTCGGCCTCGTTCACCTCTTCTACCTGCGCCGTGCCGGCACGCGCTGGCCGGCGGTGGCGGGCGCGACGGCGCTGTGGATCGGCCTCGGCCTGGCACCGACCGCGATGGTGTTCGCACTCTACCGGGCGCACGGCCCGGCCGCCTTTCAGGCGTTCTGGTTCGCCAATTTCGAATCGATCCTGCTGCGATCGCACTACGCCTATCCGGCGGAGTTGATCGCGCGCCGCCTGCTCGGCACGAACGCCCTGTTGCTGCCCCTGACGGTGTGCGCGGGCCTGGCATGGCGCCGACGCGACGAACTGCGAATGCTGGCCTTTGGATGGCTGGCCGCGGCGATTGCGGGATATCTGGTGCTCGGTACCTTCTTCGATCACTACGCGCTGCCGCTGGTTGCGCCGCTGACACTCCTCGCCTCGGTGACCTTCGCGCGGCATGGTCGCGCGATCGTCGCGACGCTCGCGCTCGGGCTGGTCCTGCTGGTCGTCCGCACGGCGATCCGCCATGACGACGCGGCAGGCGCGTACCGGCTGGCGGCAGTGGTCGAGGCCAATAGCGGCAGCGAATGCCCCTATGTCTTCACCGGCGACTCGGTCACCTATCTGCTGGCCCATGCCTGCCTGCCCAGCGCCTACGCCTTTCCCTCGACGCTTGCCTATGCGCCCGAGCAGGGTGCCACGGGGATCGACGAAGCGGCCGAGGTGCGACGAATTCTCGCCCGCCGGCCGCCGGTCATCGTGCGTGGCAGCCAGCCGCTCGCCGCATGGAACGACGCCAGTCGCGCGCTCGTCGATGCGGCACTGGCGCGTGACTATCGGCCGGTGTTCGGCACCGCGCGCGACGACTATCGCCTGGTCGTCTGGCTCCGGCGCGACCGCGTCTTCACATCACCAGGTCCGTGATACGCCCAGCCTGATGGTGATCGGACGCAGCGGCGTTGCCTGCGCGCGCGAGATGAAGGTGAACGGGTTGCCATAGGCGAAGCGGTTGTCCCACCGGTTGGTCAGGTTCTCGACACGCAGCGTGACGGCGGTGCCGCGCTGCGTCCAGCCGCCGTGCAGGCCGAGCACAAGATATTTGCCTTGGCTGATGTCGAGCACGTCCCCCGTCCCAAGCACCGAACGACCGACATAATTGCCGTCCGCCCCGACGTTCCATCGCGTGTTGGCGCCCGCTGCCCATTCATAGCGCAACGCGACATTGCCGGCGAAGGGCGGGGTCTCCGGCAGGCGTCGATTCTGCGGTAGCGACAGGTCGGCGAGCGGGCCGCTGGCGGTGTTCGAGGTGAAGAGGAACGATGCCGTCGCGTGAAACCCGGTGACCGGCACGTAATCGACGTTGCCTTCGAGCGTGAAGATCCGCGCATTGCCGAAATTGGTCGTATAGGGCGCTCCGCGCCGGTTGATCAGGTCGGCCTGAATCTCAACCCAGTGCGCATACGATGCACTGCCCGAAAAGGTGACGCCGGTCGGGCCGTCGTGCAGGCGTCGAAAGCCGACCTCCCCGACGATGATCGAATCGGGATTGAAGTCGGCGACGCGCCCGATCCCACGCGCCACGGCGACGCCCCCGGTGCGATATCCGGTCTGGACGCGACCGAACAAGGCGAAGTGGGGCGCGATTCGCCACGACAGCGCGAAGGTCGGATCGAAACGACGCGTCGACCGGCCGTGGATGAAGCTGCCGCTGGCTGGCTGCGTCGAGGGCTCGCTGTCGACCCGCGCATAGGTCACCCGCGCGCCGAGTGTCGCGGCGAGATCGTGCGTCAGCGCGATCGTGCCTTCTCCGAACAGTGACGCGCTCTGCGTGACGTTGGTCACGCCGATGATATCGGTCGGGTTGCTCGCCAGGCCCGACACACGCGCCTCGATGTCGCGGTTGCGCAGCAGCGTTACCCCGAGCACCCAGCTGTTGCCGCGCCCGGTCGAGCGAGAAAGGCGCGTTTCATGGGTCAGCAGCAGCCGCGAATCGTCGGTGCGGTAAATCAGCGGATGCGGAAAGCCGAAGGGGGTCGCATCGAACAGATCGCTCGAATGCACATCGCTGATCCCGCTAGCGGAAACCAGTTGCAGGCCGCTTTCCCAATTCTTGGTCACCACCACGCGGCCGAGCAGAAACTGATTGTGATAGGGTTGCGGCTGCACTGTGAAGCGCATCAGCGTATCGCGCGCTTCGCCATAGGCGGCGTCACGACCCTCGATTCGCTGCGCCAGCGCACTCGCATCGATCTGCCAGCCGCCCCCCGGGTCGAGCCGCGCTGCGATGCGGCCACCAACCGTGTCGACGCGATTGACGTCCGATCGTCGCTGCCCGACATCGTCGATATAGCCACCGTCGCGCGCGCGATAGGCAACAGCGCGAACGCCGAACACCTGATCGGCCACCGGCACGTTCAGCCGGCCCGCCAGGTCGAAACCTGGCGCGCCGTGCGCGGACGCGGAAACGCCGCCCTCGACCGCGCCACTCACCCGGTCGAGATCGACCGAAGCCGGTGTCAGGCGGATGATCCCGCCGATCGCGCCCGCGCCGTAGAGCGTGCCTTGCGGCCCCTCTAGCACGTCGACCGACTGCATGTCGTACAGGCGGAGATCGGGCTCGGGCCCCGAATAGGCCAGCTGGACGTCGCCGAAATAGATGCTGGCGGTCGACTGGGTCGCGCCATTGAAGCTGCTGTCCGCCACGCCGCGAATGAAGATCTTGTTGCGCCCGGCCCCCAGGGCGGTGCTCTGCAGCACCGGCAAGGCGCCCGCTATGCCGTCGAGGTCGGGCGTCAAAATGGTCCCGCCGGGGCCCGCGAGCCCCGCGACGGTGGTCAGCGTGCCCGGGTACCGCAACAGCGGCACGCGTTGCTTGCTCGCCGTGACGACCACCTCGCTACTGGCCTCCGCCCGCAGCGACGGCAGCGGCGCCGGACGCGCCATGGGGATCTGGCGCGTGTCGCGCACGATGCGAAAGCTGCGCGCATCGACCGCCACCGCGCGATAGCCCGACCCGGCCAGCAAATGCTCGAGCGCCGCGCGCACCGGCATGCGACCTTGTACCGGCCTGACGCGAACACGGCTGAGGCCAGGCTCGGTGCTGATGATGTCGGTACCGGTTTGCCGCGCAAGCGAGGTCAGCGCTCCATCGAGCGTGGTCGCGGTGATCGAGATCGAGGGGTCGGCCGCGCGCACCGTGGCGGGTGCGGTGAGCAGCAGCATCGTTGCGACGATGTGACTAGTTGCCGGCCCTGTTCTCAGGCGAGATAACCCACCGCTCGCCATCGCGTCGCCACCCTGCACCAACCAGCGCGGCGATGTGCGGAATGTCCTTGGCCGCGTCGCCGGTCAACTGGAGCATGCCGGTAAAGCTGTGAACCGACAAGCCCGGATCGAAACGGATATCGGCCCCGTTGGCACGCCGGATCGCCTGCGCCACGTCGGCGAGCGGGGTGGCGTTGAAGGTCAGGCGACCCTTGCGCCAGCCTCCCACAGCATCGACCGCGACCTTCGACATGACGACCTGGTCGACATCTTCATACGCAACCAAGGCATTGCCGGCCTTGACCAATATCGCCTCGCGGCCGGGCTGAAACGATACCGCACCTTCGGCCACCGCGACATCGAGCCGGGCGCCGTTGCGCGAAACATCGAACACCGTGCCGACATCCTGAACCGCCAGGCCGCCGGAATGAAGCACGAACGCCTTGCCGTCATCGTGACGCACAGCGAATATCGCCTGTCCCGACTCGAGCGTCGCGACCCGAAGATCGTTGCGGTCGAGGTGGAGCGTCGTGCCGCCATTCAACTCGATTCGCGTGCCATCGGCGAGTGCGACGACGCGCTTCTCCCCGGGCGCGGTGTGGACCGTGTAGGCAGCACTGCCCGGGGCCATGGCGAGCGGCATGACCAGCGCCGCGATACCGGCGGCGATCGCCGTTCCACCGACCGCCCAGCCCCAGCGACGCGACCGGGCAGGCGCGAAGCGCACCTGCTCGACGGCAAC
Organism: Sphingomonadales bacterium; assembly: GCA_038245375.1. Lineage (GTDB taxonomy): Bacteria > Pseudomonadota > Alphaproteobacteria > Sphingomonadales > Sphingomonadaceae > Sphingomonas. The sequence continues at coordinate 18,123 of JBBRSN010000011.1, forward strand.
GCTCGGCACGACAGGACGCGGCAGCTCGGCGAGCAGCGCGTCGTCCAGTGCAACGCGATCATAGGCCAGGGCATGGGCGGGGTCGGCTTCGAGCCACACGACGAAATCGTGCCACTCGGCCGACGACAATTCGGCCTGGCGCAAATGCCAGCCGATTGCCTGATCGACGATGTCACGTCCCTCTGTCACCAATTCAAAGCCCCTTACATTATCCCTGACGTCACGGTGCAGGCTTTCCCGCACTATCCCCGCCACCGGAATCGTGAATCTGGCGATAGGCGCGCTGCAACAGCTTCTCGACCCCGCTGACGCTGATGCCGAGTTCGCTAGCGATCTCGCGCTGCGCCCGGCCTTCCAGGCGAAACATCCTGAACGCCATCTGCGTGCGTTCGGGCAGGCTGGCCAGCGCCGCCTGGACCTGGCGCAGCCTTTCGCGCGCGATCAGCACGCGCTCCATGTCGGGAATATCGTCCGCATCGGACTGGGCTTCCATCCAGGCCGAATCGCGCGCGCCGCGCCGCGCCGATGCCAGCCGACGATCGGCGGCAAGATTCGCCGCCATGCGGAAGAGATAGGCCGCCGGATCGGCGACCGGCCGATCGACGAACTGGTCGAGCTTGAGCCACATGTCCTGCAGCGTATCCTCGGCCCCGTCCGCGCCACCGAGCCGCGCTGCGAGCAGGCGCGCGAGCATCGGGCGCTCCACAAGGAACACCGCCTTCAGTCCGCTCTCCGCCACCGCGCCAGCCATTGCGCGAACCATGCCCGAGCTTAACCCGGAAAGACCAGCCCATGTTTCGCCGCCAGGGTGGCAATGGGCAGCCTTTCGAGCGCTGCGGCCTCGACGACCCTCGCTGCGGCAATCGTGTCGCCCGCGCGCAGGCCGGCACCGGGATGGCACATCACGAGATGCATCTCGCCCGGCGCGCGGAGGAATTTGGGGAAGATCGCCGCATAATCGCCGGCAAAGCCGTAATGCCCGGCAAAGCCGTCATTGCAGCGCAGGCCATGCGCGGCGGCGGCGGCGCGGAGGCCGCGCGAATGCCATGCGCTGCCCAGCGCCTTTCCGGCAAAGGGCCGCGCGAGCATGGCGAACACGCCATCGACGCAATCGCGCACCCACGCCTGCGGCGCGCGGCGCGCCGTCTCGGCCAGCACGATCTCGCGAATACCGGGCAAGGCATGGACATGCTGATGGCCGTCGACGAACGCCGGGGGGCGGCCGAGCGCATCGCTGAAGCGCGCGAACTGCGCCGCCACCTCGCGCGCGATCGCATCGAGCGGCAGGTCGCCGCGCGCGGCGCGGCGGCCCAGCGCATTGATCCCGGGCAGCACCGCCTCGTCGGTCAGGCCGGGCAAGGCAGTGAGCGGTGCCTCGCCGGTCAGCACGATATGCAGGCCGACCTCGACCTGCGCGGGAAGATCGCGAAGCAGCGCGCTGTCGGTTGCCCAGCCGGGCATCACCGCCATACAGCTGGTGGCGTTCAGTTTGCCCTTCGCCGCCAGTCCGGCAATGACCGCGCTGACCTCGGGCGAGAAGGCGAAGTCGTCAGCACAAAGCAGCAGCCGGGGCATCGACGATCCTCAAGACCTGGGCAGGGCGCTCGCGGATGCGTTCGCTGGTCATGCGACGGCGGTCAAGGCGACGCCCGAGAAAGCCGTAGAAGAACCAATCACCGGCGATCGGCGCGACGACGTGATAGACGATGCGTTCGGCGAGGGTCCAGCGGATCGACTCGCGATCACGCTCGCGCGGCGACGGCGCGCACCAGAAACGCGTGCCATAGGCCATACTGCCTTCGCGGTGGATGCGGTGGATGATCTCGTGATCCTCGAGCACGTAATTCCAGCGCCTGGCATCGAAGCCGCCGGCACGACGCAGCGCAGTCGTGCGAAACACCTGCCCCGCGCCACCGGTATGGCACTGCCGCCGCAACAGCTTTGGCATGAAGCGGATATGCAGCGCCTTGCGGCGGTGTGCCGCGCGATCGTCGCGACCAGCGAAGAAAGCCCCGGCGGCGACACTTCCCGGTACGGCGAGCAAGGCCTCGGCCTCGGCGAGATACGTCGCAGGATACCAGGTGTCGGCATCGCAGGTCGCGACCAGTGGTGTCGACACGCGCGCCAGCCCGGTCGCCAGTGCGAAGACCTTGCCCGGGCGTCGCTCGCTGAGCAACGTCGCGTCGAGCCCCAGCCTTGCGCAGCACGCCATCGCCAGCGCGGCGCTGCCGTCGGTCGAGCCGTTGTCGACAAGGATCAGTCTGAACGTCCGCGTCTGCGCGGCCAGACTCGTCAGGGTGTCGGCGAGAAAATCGACTTCGTTGTAGAAGGGAATGATCACCGACCAGTCGAACGTGCGACCCGGCGCCAGCAGGTGCCCATCTTCATGCACCTCGACAAAGTCGATATCGCGCGCGCCCTCAAGCAGCATGCAACATCGCCCGTGTCGGTCGCACCGACCGTTGCATCATTATCATCCCACCGCAGAGTCGGGTCGGTTTGTAGACTCCCCAGCCACGTACCGACCCGCTCGCCCCTCTCGAGTGAAGCTCTCTCATTACCGGGATGACGACGCGGCACGGTCGAACCCGCACGCCGCGATGCAAATTTTTCAGGCCTGCCGAGAATTCACGCCTGTCGAGAAGCTGTCTCGAGGTCGGGCAGTTGCCAGTCGATCGGTGTGAGGCCGTTTGCCGCGAGAAACTCGTTGGTCCGCGAGAACGGCCGGCTGCCGAAGAAGCCATTGTAGGCCGACAGCGGCGACGGGTGCGGCGCCTTGAGCACGAGATGCCGCCCGCCCTGCGCGACGTCCGCGACGAAGCCGGCCTTCTTCTGCGCGTAATTGCCCCACAGGATGAACACCGTCGGGTCGGCGCGCGCCGCCACGAGGCGGATGACCGCGTCGGTGAAGGTCTCCCAGCCGCGACCGCGGTGTGCCGCCGCGCGGCCCATCTCGACGGTCAGCACGCTGTTGAGCAGCAGCACGCCCTGCCGTGCCCAATGCTCGAGAAACCCGTGCCGTACCGGTGCGATGCCGAGATCGCTGCGCAGTTCCTTGTAGATATTGACCAGGCTCGGCGGCACGACGACGCCGGGACGGACGCTGAAGCACAGGCCGTGGGCCTGCCCCGGACCATGATAGGGATCCTGCCCGAGGATCACGACCCGCACCGCATCGAGCGGCGTCAGGTCGAGCGCGCGGAAATACTCCGCGCCGCGCGGGAAGATCTGCTTGCCCGCCGCCTTTTCGGCGACGAGGAATTGCCTGAGCGTGCGCATATAGGGCTGCGCGAATTCGTCGGCGAGCGGCGTGCGCCAGCTTTCGTCAAGGCGCACAGTGCCGCTCGATGCTTCCGAAACTGGTGGTTCTGGTGACGGGGCCGGATCCATCCGGCCTGCTTAACTGCCTGCGCGTGGCGGGCAAGCCCGGGCGGTTCGGCTCAGCCGAACGCGCCGATGCCGGCGAACTGGCCGACGATCAAGAGTCCGGTCAGCGCAAATGAGGCGATGCCGGCAAAGATGCTGCGTGTCATGACGATAGATCCCTGATGGGCCGTTCCGGTCATGCGACCGGAACGACGGGGACGGCGGCGCTGAACAGCACGGCCGAGAAGAACAGTGCGCCGACGAGCGAGAGAGCAAGACGCTGCGCGGATTCGAAACGAGCGAACATGATGTGACCTTCCTGAACTTGGTCATCCAGACTATCTGGTGACCGATGCCACGAAGGTTAGCATCAAGCGTGCCAAATCAGTAAGATACTGATTTTAGATATTTAATTATTTAGTTGGCGTTAGATTTCGCAGCAATCGCGCCTGCGTTATCGGAATTTACACCAAGATATGGTGTGTTTTCCTAGGCTGCCCGGAGCGCATTGCGGCCACCGTCCTTGGCAGCGTAGAGCAACGCGTCGGCGCGACCGAACACGGTGCCGAGCTTCTCCCCCGGCTGCGCCGCGGTCAGGCCCGCCGAAAATGTCACCGCGCCCAGCGGCTCGTCGGATTCACGCAGCCGGTAGCGTTTGTTGGCAACCGCGAGGCGCGCCTTTTCGAGGATCGCCAGCGCGTCGGAGCGCTCGACCCCGGTAAACAGCACGGCGAATTCCTCACCGCCGTGGCGCGAAACGAAATGTCCCGGGCATCCATCGGCCAAAGCCTTGGCAATCGCCTTGAGCACGCGGTCGCCAACCGAATGGCCAAAGCGGTCGTTGACCGACTTGAAACGGTCGATGTCGCACACCGCGACGCAGAGCTTTTCGCCCGTCGCGACGCCCGCTGCAAAGGCTTCTTCGAAAGCGCGACGGTTGGGCAGATCGGTCAGCGGATCGCGGCGCGCATTGTCGCGCGCTTCCTCGAGCTTGGCGCGCAACTCGTTCGCTTCGTGGGTCGCCGCCTCGAGCCGGTCTTCGGCGTGACGAACCCGGTCGAGCATCACCCCGGTCAGACGCACCACCTCGGTGGCGCCAAGGGCGCCGTCGGATTTACGAATCGCGTCGGCGCTGGCGGCAAGATCGCGACCGAAGCCCTGCGTCTCGGCGCGGATCGTGCGCATCATGTCGGTGAAATCCTCGACCTGCATCTGGGTCTGGGCGACGAGGCCGTCGGCGACGATCGCATTAGGCGCGGGCTGGGTGCCGGCGACCTTGCCGCCGAGCGATTCGATATCGCGCGACGACAGGCGGATTCCCCCTTCGGTCAGCGCGGCGACGGATTGCGCGACGACACCCTGCGGATCGCTCAATACACGATAGGCGAAGGCATAATGACAGGGTTCGGGGCTCAGCCGATGCTGCTGGAGAAAAACGCCGATCGCGTCATAGAGATGCGCTGTCGCATTCTCCGCTTTCGCCCCGTGTGCCACGGTTGCTCCGGCCATTCGACCTCAGACTCCCCAATGCCGCGGCCCAATGCTCGCGACGATTCGCCCCCTCCAACAAGATATATAGACCAGAATGGCTAAGATCCGATGACCAATGCCGTCATTGCCGGCGCCGAAGGACGCTTCACCGCGTGAAGGCGATACCAGCACGAACATGGGTCGCGCGCTTGTCATAGTCGATCAGTGCTTCGCCATAGCCGGCATAGGCCTGCCCGAAGAGATAAAGATGCGGCAATCTGTCACTGATCCGGGCCAGCGGATAGGACAGAAACGCCTCCGCCGAACCCTTTCCGGTACCCGGATTGCCGCGCGCGGTGACGGCGAGCTTGATGCCGTCGCGCTGGCCGAGCGACACGCCGAGCGAGGTGTAACCCCAATAGCGATCGAGATCCGGGGCAAGACCCTGATTGCCGAAATAGAACCACGCCATCGGCGTCAGGTCGACGCGCCAGCCGTGACCGAGATCGAAGGCGCGGGTGGCGCGCACGAACAGGCGGTTGACGTCGATCGAATTGGTGAGACCGCCGCCATTGCTGTCGTGGCGATAGCCACCGCCGATAACGGCGCTGGCGCCGACCGGCACGTCGACGAACAACTCCGGACTATAGTCGCTCGCGCGGATCGGGCCGGAGGGCCGATCGATCGCCCAGAAAATCGCCTGGCTATAGGCGAAGTCGAGGCGCGGTCCGTCGTCATGCCCGAGCAGGCGAAAATCGAAGCTGAGCTGCAGCTTCGCGCCGGCATCGCCGCCACCCACCACGCCGTAGACCGGCGCATAGGGTTGCAGGCGATCGAGGAACGCGCTGGTCGTTCCGCGCGACGAGCGGCTCGGCTGCTCGGCCGGCACAGACGCTGCGGGCAGCGGCGCAACCGCAGCGACGACCGGCGCCGGCGCAGCGGCGGTGGCGGCGGCGAGGCGATAATGGACGCGCGCAAAGGCCCCCGGCGCAACCGTCGCCTCACCATCGGGCGCGGCGATCAGCCGCAGCCGCGCGCCGTCCCGCGCCATCACCTCGAGTTCGGCGGGCCCGAGCGCGGGTTGCGCTACACCGGTCTCGTTGAGCAGGAAGACCGCGACGCCGTTCTTCGCCGCCTCGGCCGACGCCGGCGGCTCCACCAGCGGGCGCAACTGCGCGGCAGCCGGTGAGGCAGCGCAGAGCGCCGCGCTGGCGAGCATGATCGAACCGATGGCGTTATTGAACAGAGCCCGCATATTACCCCCTGGCACAGCCTCTGGCGCCGCTTTGGCAGGACGGCTAACCGGGTGCAATGCGTGTAACCCAGTCCGACCGCGATTTCGCGAACCAGCTCGCCGATGCCGCCGGCACGGCGATCCGACCTTATTTCCGCCAACCCCATGGCCTCGAAACCAAGGCCGATGCCTCGCCCGTCACGCTCGCCGACCGCGCCGCCGAGGCGGCGATGCGCGCGCTGATCGAGGCGCGCTTCCCCGACGATGCGATCATCGGCGAGGAATATGGCGTGCGCGAGGGGACCAGCGGACGCGCGTGGGTGCTCGATCCGATCGACGGCACGCGCGCCTTCATCACCGGTCGGCCGATCTTCGGCACGCTGATCGCGCTGGTCGCCGATGGCTGGCCGGTGCTCGGCGTGATCGACCAGCCGATCCTGAAGGAGCGCTGGTTTGGCAGCGTCGGCCGTCCGACGACCTTCAACGGCGCGCCCGCTACGACCCGCGCCTGCCCCGACCTCGCCCAGGCATTGCTCGCCACCACCTCACCCGCGCTGTTCGCCGACGACCAGCTCCATGCCTTCGAGCATCTCGACGGCGCGGCGCGCAGCACGGTGCTGGGCGGCGATTGCTACAATTATGCCTGTGTCGCCTCGGGCTGGCTCGACATCGTCGTCGAGGCCGGCCTCAAGATCCACGACTTCGCCGCGCTGGTGCCGGTGGTCGAAGGCGCCGGCGGACGGATGTGCGACTGGCAGGGCGACCCATTGACCGCCGACAGCATCGGCGAGGTGATCGCCGCCGGCGACCCGGCGCGGATCGAGGACATCCTCGAGGCGCTGGGCTGTCGCGGTCATTGAGGCCAATCAAGGTATCAAATCGTCCAGCCGATTCGCGATGAATTTCCCTGCCAGATTTTTTCGCCGGCGCTTTTCCTTACTTTAGCGTTCGATCGCAATTACTTAGATTTTTATCTGATGGAATTGGTAGGGAATTTGCCTGCGCGACTGATGGATCTGGCAAGGAATATTGCCCGGGCGAGACGACAAACCGCGCGCTACGTGGTTTCGCACGCGGCAGCGCGCGGTGCCTCGGGCGCCAGGTCGCGCCGGCATGTTCGTGATCCGACCATGAGAAAGAACGTCGGGGTAATGGCGCGATTTTCGGGTGATTGAATCACGCCGATCCGGCGCTTGCGAACGCGAGCGTTCGGGATAGCAGATGTTGCGCGGCGAATCGGCGGGCGGCGCCATCGTGATGGGCGCCGACATCCGCCACATGTCATCCGCCGAATCGCCGAGCCGTGCCGGGACCGCAGGCGTGTCCATCACCACCTTTACCCCCGCGCTTACGCCAAGGTTGCATTTCGGCCGGGCCAACGCTATGCGCCGCCGCTTCCGACGCGATTGCTCGTGAAAAACTGCCCGGCCAGTGTGGGCTGCCGCGGCTGTTCGAGGTGATCGCCGAACCGAAAGGACCAAAATGCCCAAGCTGAAGACGAAGAGCGGGGTGAAGAAGCGCTTCACCATGACCGCAACCGGCAAGCTGAAACACGGTGTGGCCGGCAAGCGCCACCGCCTGATCAGCCACAACGGCAAATATATCCGCCAGAATCGCGGCACGTCGGTCGTGTCCGATCCCGATACGAAGACGGTAAAGGCCTGGGCGCCTTACGGTCTGAAGTAAGAAAGAGGATCAGGAAACATGGCACGCGTCAAACGTGGTGTAACCACCCGGGCTAAGCACAACCGCATCCTCGATGCGGCCAAGGGCTATTATGGCCGCCGCAAGAACACGATCCGCATCGCCCGCCAGGCGGTGGAGAAGGCCGGACAATATGCGTATCGCGACCGCAAGGTTAAGAAGCGCACGTTCCGCGGCCTGTGGATCCAGCGCATCAACGCCGGCGTTCGCGCCGAGGGCCTGACCTACAGCCAGTTCATGCACGGGCTGAAGCTCGCAGGCATCGAACTCGACCGGAAGGTCCTGGCCGACATCGCCATGAACGAGGGTCCGGCCTTTACCGCGATCATCGCGCAGGCGAAGGCGGCTCTGCCCCAGGCCGCCTGAGCGAGCCTGTAGCGAGCACGAGATACGGGGCGTCGGTGGCAACACCGGCGCCCTTTTTCGTTTTGCGTTACGTGCTCCTGCGCAGGCAGGAGCCCAGGGGTTAAAGGGCCTAGCGCCCCTGGCTCTGGGTTCCTGCGTGCGCAGGAACACGGATGGTCGGCATCACGCGCTGATTCAACAAATCGTACACATGGCTAGTTCGCTCCTGCCCGCGCATGTCGCGCGGATCGGCGCAGGAGCGACCCATGATCATTGTTCCGATCGAAGAAAATCATTCCGGCCTTGCGTCGGCCACCGACGCCAAATTCCGCACCCCGGATATGTCAGGCAGCGGGCTCGAGGCGCTCGGCGCCGGGCTGGCGAAGCTGGGTGATGGCGGGCAACAGTTCGCGACGGCGCTCGACGAAAAGCGGCGACGCGAATTGGCGGCCGAGATTGCAGCGGCACATCTCGACGATCACCATCAGCGCAACCTCGACGACGCCGCAGCGAAGAAAGCCTATGTCGATTATAGCGACCAGGCGGCGGCGATGCTGCACGGCGAGAATGGCATCCTCAACCATGCGGGTGCCGAAGCCCATGCCGCTTTTCCGACGCTGGTCGCGGCGCTTGCCGACTCGCACGACGAAGCGATGGCGCCGCTGGATTCAGTGCAGCGCGCCATCGTCGGCCCGGCACTGGGCGAGCGACTGCGCAGCGATGTCGCGCGCGCGGCGGCGCATGTCCGACAGCAGGGCGTGGTCGAGCAGCAATTGCAAAGCCGCGCGCTGCAAACGGTGGCGGCGCGTGACGCCGTCGCCCATGCCGACCAGCCCGACCTCCACAACCACCATATGGCGACCGGCGAGAATGCGATTCGCCAGCAGGCGATGATCGGAGGCACGCCGGACAATGAACGCGACCAGCAGCTCGCCGACTACAGGTCGGGCGTGCATGCCGACACGATCGAGGCGCTGGCGCGCGATCCACTGAAGGCGGCGCAGTGGTACATGCGTTACGGCCACGAGCTCAACGAACGGGACAAGCTGCGCGTCGAGACTACGCTGGGTGCGGCTCTGGCTCCTGACAAGATCGAGTCGCCGACTATCGGTGGTGTTACGCCGAATCCATCGACTGCCGCTGCCACCTCCGAATCGGGTGATTCGCCGGTGCCTACCGTTAAGGCCGGCGATGGTCCGCTTACAGATGAGTGGAATTTGTCCGAGGACGTACCCATCCCGTCGTCGACAATCTTCGACACGACAACGCCGGCCGTTGCGACCAGCGCATCGCCGGCCGAAGACGGCGCGTCCGACCGGTTTTGGCCCAACGGCTTTTCGATGCAGCCCGCAGGCCAAATCATCACGTTCGACCAGGATGGCAAGCCCCAGAGCGATCTTAACGGACGCTCCTACCCCGAAGCCATTTACGACGCCTTCGCACATGCGGGAGAAGAAGCTCGTCGAAACCTGAGCGACCTGGCGGAAAAAATCACCAGGTGGCACGACGCAAAAAAGGGGTGGGACCTGCTGTGGCAAGACGGCAAGGCTGCGATCTCTTCGGACTATGTGCTGGCACATCCCCGGCAATTTCCGGGCAAGGTCCTGACATATTCGATTGGTCTCAATCCGGCCCCCGGCATACTCGACGCCGGGCGATTTGCCACGGACCAACTGTCGGGGCGCTATGTCACCGTCGCCCTCGCCACTCAAAAAATCCCCGGAAAGCAGGATATCTCTCGCCTCGTCGCGCTAGCGAAAACGCTGAAGACCAGCGTGGCATCAGTAGGGCAGTATGAGGATATAGGCTTATTCTCCGCACACGGCGCTTCGGTTGCGTTAAGCATCAACGGCGTGACGTTCACGCGTTCCTATTCCTATGACTCGGGAAAGCATTCACTGACCTATTCCGGCATGTCGTCCTCACTTGGCCTTTCCAATGCACCCCACATTGTGTCACCCACGGCGCAGCGCAGCTACACCGTCCTGTACGATGTACGACAGAAGTAGATTAGCCGGTAACGATGACGCCGCTTGGAACGCTGCGAGAAATACCCATGCGACCTTCCGTCGGGCTTCGTCGCGTGCAGCGTTTGCGCCGGCGGCACGTGTTGCCAACCCTTCCGCAATTGTGCTGGCTCATATATGGTTGACTCGGCAATACAGCGCGCATTCCCCGGTCGCCGAATTTGCGGCATGCGAAACTTCAAGAAGGAACAACATCGTGCCCGGAAAATTTTCCCCTTCCACGAAATCGCTTGTCATGCTCATTGTTCCGTCCGTGCTCGCCGCCGTCTTTTATTGTTTTCTTATTTCGATAGGTCGAAGCGCGGACGGAACGACAACATCACTGGTCGACCTCACTTCGCCATTTATAGTTTCGCTTGCAGTAACTTATGCGATATTTCTGACTGTCTTAATTCTATTGCGGCTTCTGTTGGGTTGGCTTCGTCAAATCTTGAGACGTCGTGATATATAGCGCCGCCCGAGCCGGGCAGAATCGCCAGCAATTTGATCATGCACGTCAGACACTGCCAATCATTGCCGGCTCGACGACTTCCGCAGCGTTACATGCAGGCAAGCGATCTGCCCTGCGCAAAATGGGATGGGGGGAGTTCCGTTCATACGTGCGGCGGCGCTCAACTTTGGTCAGCATATATTTCGGTCACCTTCGCAACCTCGCTTGAACCCGATCAATCCGCCGGGATGCCATAATGCCTGATGAGCCAGGCACCCCGAGTCTGTTTGCTGGCGAGGATACACCCGTCATAGAGGATGAGCGCCATCGTTCCATCGACATCGGCAAAGGCCGACTTCTCGCAATAGCCGCGTAAGCCGGCCAGCCAGCGGCGTTCGGACAATCTGAGTTGGCGGCGCTGCGTCGCGTTCAGCCGCGCCATTGCCGTGCGGTATGTCGCGTTTAGCTTAACGTCCTGCCGGTGTATTTCCTGGAACAGGCATTCTCTTATCGCCGCAGTGACGCCATGGGCGGCCTCGCCAGCATCCATGCACTTTTTCAACGCCGGCGAATCCGCGAACCTTTGCGTAGCGAGTTTCGCCGGCGCGGATGACGCAGTGCAGACCGTCACGGAAAACAGAAAAGTCACGACAATCGATCGTATCGCCTCATCCTTTCAGGTCGATTGGCTATTCCTATTTTGTTCCAAATCGATGGACGGCGCAATGTTGAACCTCCGCGTCGATATTCGCTGGCGCGAGGGTAGGCGCTAGCCATGATCATCGCGCGCACGAAGGCGGCCCTGCCCCAGGCCGCCTGAGCGACCTGTAGCGAGCGAGAGATACGGGGCGTCGGTGGCAACACCGGCGCCCCTTTTCGTTTGTCCACTTCCGTCATTCCCGCGAAGGCGGGAATCCATTGACGCGGAGGTTCGTGATAGGGTCGCAACGGTAGCGGTAATGGATCCCCGCCTGCGCGGGGATGACGGCAGGTTGGGAATGACGGTGGGGCAGGGATGATGAGGGGATGAGCCAATCAATCCCGTCATTCCCGCGCAGGCGGGAATCCATTGACGCGAAGGTTCGTAATAGGGTCGCAACGGTAGCGGTAATGGATCCCCGCCTGCGCGGGGATGACGAAAAGGAGTAAGACGGTGGAACGACAGCCTTGCGTCTACATCCTCGCCAATGGCCGGCACGGGACTTTATACATCGGTGTGACGTCTGACCTGATCGCGCGTCTTCATCAGCACCGTGAAGGGTTGATCAAGGGCTTCACCTCTCGCTACGGGGTTACGCGCCTGGTCTGGTTCGCGGCAGCAGACACGATAGAAGCGGCGATCACGCGCGAGAAGCAGTTGAAGAAGTGGAACCGCGACTGGAAGATCAGGCTGATCGAGGAAGATAATCCGGTGTGGGACGACCTGGCGACCGGGTTGGGTTTCGACCCGAAGCCTTCGGTCTCGTTTCCTCGACAAGATTTTTCGCGGGATGCCGGCCGAGCGCGGCAATAGCCACGGAACGGCGTGAATGGATTCCCGCCTTCGCGGGAATGACGGAGAAGTGTTTGTGAGCGACCTCGACCAGTTGAAGACCGACCTGCTCGCCGCCGTCGATGGCGCGACGACGCCCGAGGCGATCGAGGCCTTGCGCGTTGCCGCGCTGGGCAAGGCCGGCAGCGTGACCGGGCTGCTCAAGACGCTGGGCGGCATGACGCCCGAGCAGCGCCAGAGCGAAGGCCCGCGCATCCATGCGCTGCGCGAGGCCGTCACTGCGGCGATCGGCGCGCGCAAGGCGGGGCTGGAGCGCGCCGCGCTCGATGCGCGGCTCGCGCGCGAGACGCTCGACATGACGCTGCCCGCCGCCGCCGCGCTGACCGGCACGGTGCACCCGGTGAGCCAGGTGATGGACGAGCTGGCCGAGATTTTCGCCGATCTCGGCTTCGCGGTCGCGACCGGCCCCGAGATCGAGGACGACTGGCACAATTTCACCGCGCTCAACATTCCCGAGACGCACCCGGCGCGCGCGATGCACGACACCTTCTATTTCCCGGAAGGCGAGGACGGCGCGCAGAAGATGCTGCTGCGGACGCATACGTCTCCAGTGCAGATCAGGACGATGGTCAACCAGCAGCCGCCGATCCGCATCATCGCGCCGGGGCGGACCTATCGTTCCGACAGCGACGCCACGCACACGCCGATGTTCCATCAGGTCGAGGGGCTGGTGATCGACAAGGGCATCACGCTCGGCCATCTCAAATGGACGCTGGAGACCTTTCTCAAGGCTTTCTTCGAGCGCGACGATGTCGTGCTGCGGCTGCGCCCGAGCTATTTCCCCTTCACCGAGCCATCGGCGGAGGTCGATGTCGGCTACACGATCGAGAAGGGCAAGCGCGTGATCGGCGGCGACCCGAACGGCCCCAATGGCGGCTGGATGGAGGTGCTGGGCAGCGGCATGGTCCACCCCAAGGTGATCGCGGCGTGCGGGCTCGACCCTGAGGAATGGCAGGGTTTCGCGTTCGGCTGCGGGATCGACCGGCTGGCGATGCTCAAATATGGCATGGACGACCTGCGCGCGTTCTTCGACGGCGATATCCGCTGGCTGAAACATTATGGCTTCGCGACGCTGGATGTGCCGACGTTGAGCGGGGGCGTTGGGGCGTGAGGAGAAGCACTCCGATATCTCTAGCCCCTCCCCTTCAGGGGAGGGGTTGGGGTGGGGCCTCTCCCCAAATGCGGCGCTTGCGGCACTGCCCCACCCCCCACCCCGCCCCCCAAGGGGGGGGGCTTAAGAAGAGCACGCAGTTCCCCCTCAATGAGACCCCGGCTTACGCCTGGGCGACGGATCATTCGCTATGAAGTTCACGCTGAACTGGCTCAAGGAGCATCTCGACACCGACGCCGGGCTCGACACGATCGTCGAGACGCTGACGCGGGTCGGGCTTGAGGTCGAGGGGGTGGAGAATCCCGGCGCGAAGCTGGCGGCGTTCCGCGTCGCGCGCGTGCTGAGCGCCGAGCGCCACCCGCAGGCCGACAAGCTGCAGGTGCTGTCGGTCGATGCCGGTGACGGACCGCTGCAGGTGGTGTGCGGGGCGCCCAATGCGCGTGCCGGGCTGGTCGGCGTGTTCGGCATGCCGGGTGCCGTGGTGCCGGCAAACGGCATGGTGCTGAAGGTGGTCGAGATTCGCGGCGTCGAATCGAACGGCATGATGTGCTCGACGCGCGAGCTCGAGCTGGGCGACGACCATGACGGCATCATCGAGCTGCCCGGCGACGCGCCGATCGGGACGCCCTATCCCGATTATGCCGGGCTCAACGATGCGGTGATCGACGTGTCGGTGACGCCCAACAAGCAGGATTGCATGGGCGTGCGCGGCATTGCGCGCGACCTCGCGGCGGCCGGGCTCGGCACGCTCAAGCCGCTTGCCCTGGCCTATCGCCGCGACGCGATCACACCGGTGGCGGGCGAAGGTCCGGGCCCCGATGTGCGCACCGACGACCCCGCGGGCTGCCCGGCTTTCTACGCGCAGGGCGTATCGGGCGTGACCAACGGCGCGGCGCCGGCATGGATGCGGCATTTCCTCACCGCGATCGGGCAGAAGCCGATCTCGACGCTGGTCGACATCACCAATTTCGTCTCGGTCGATCTCGGCCGGCCGCTGCACGTTTATGACAAGGCGAAGCTCAGCGGTGGCCTCGTCGCGCGCAAGGCGCGGGACGGCGAGCAGGTGCTGGCGCTCAACGGCAAGACCTACACGCTCGACGCAAGCATGACGGTGATCGCCGACGACGTCGCGGTGCACGATATCGGCGGCATCATGGGCGGCGAGCATTCGGGCGTGTCCGACGCGACGACCGACGTGATCATCGAATGCGCCTTTTTCGACCCCGACCATATCGCGCGGACCGGACAGAAGCTGGCGCTGACCAGCGATGCGCGGCAGCGCTTCGAGCGCGGCGTCGACCCGGCGTTCCTCGACGACGGCCTGGCCATCGCGACGACGCTGGTGCTGGAGCATTGCGGCGGCACGGCAAGCGGGATCACGCGTGCCGGCACGCCGCCGGTCGAGGCGCGCAGCATCGCCTATGATCCGGCGCGCGCCGAAACCCTGGGTGGCCTTGCCGTCGCGGCCGATCGGCAGAAGGACATTCTCGAACGGCTCGGCTTCACCGTCGATGGCGGCTGGAACGTCGGCGTGCCGAGCTGGCGCCGCGACGTCGAGGGCACGGCCGACCTGGTCGAGGAGGTGATCCGCATCGAGGGCATCGACAAGGTGCCGTCGACCCCGCTCGACCGCCTGCCCGGCGTGGCCAAGCCGACCGCGACCCCCGAGCAGAAGCTGGAACGCCGCGCCCGCCGCGCCGCCGCCGCGCGCGGCCTCAACGAGGCGGTGACGTGGAGCTTCCTGTCCGACGCCGAGGCGGCGCCGTTCGGCGGCGGGGCATGGCGCCTCGCCAACCCGATCAGCGAGGACCTCAAGGTGATGCGCCCCTCGCTGCTGCCGGGGCTGCTCTCGGCCGCAGCGCGCAACATGAAGCGTGGCGCCGATGGCGTGCGGCTGTTCGAGATCGGGCGGCGGTATCTGGTCGATGCAGAACGCGCCACGTTGGGCGTGGTGCTGGCTGGCGAGCGCAGCGCCAAAAGCTGGGGGAGCGGCAAGGCGACCATGTTCGACGCATTCGACGCCAAGGCCGAGGCGCTGGCGTTGCTCGCCGCGGCGGGGGCGCCGGTCGACAATCTCCAGGTGATGGGTGAGGCCGGCGACGCGTGGCATCCTGGGCAGTCGGGCACGCTGCGGCTCGGGCCGAAGACGGTGCTGGCGGCGTTCGGCATGGTCCATCCGCTGACCGCGAAAGCCTATGACCTCGACGGCCCCGTCGCGGCGGTCGAGCTGTATCTCGACGCGATCCCGCCCAAGCGCGCCAGCGGCTTCATGCGCCCGGCCTACACGCCGCCGGCATTGCAGGCGGTGAAGCGCGATTTCGCCTTCACCGTGCCGGCCGGCCTGACCGCCGACGCGCTGGTGCGCGCGGCGCGCGGCGCCGACAAGGCGGCGATCACCGGCGCGCGGCTGTTCGACCTGTTCGAACGCGACGGCGTGCGCTCGATGGCGGTCGAGGTGACGCTGCAGGCGAACGACAAGAGCTTCACCGACGAGGAACTGAAGGCGGTAGCCGACAAGGTCGTCGCGGCGGCGACGAAGCTGGGGGCGGTGCTCAGGGGGTAGGTGACGATCCCAATCATCAAGGTCAGATCGACGCGGTAAAATCCGTTCGTGCTGAGCTTGTCGAAGCACCGTCCTTCTCTCGACCGCAGGTAAGAAGAACGGCCCTTCGACAAGCTCAGGGCGAACGGAGGATAGGATCCGGGATAATTGCACATGTCAGCAAAGTGCCGATTTCTGGCTTTTACGCTTCTGGCCACCGGTTGCGCGCCGTCGCCACCTCTTCCGCCACTTTTGCGGGACGCGCACACCACCGGTGGGTCCAATTTCCTTTGCGATCAGGAGATGGTCATGCGCGGCGGTGGGGGAACGACACCGGATACCGTGTCTCATTCGCCGGAAATTGTCGCACGCCTTCGTCATGATTTCCCAGCCGGCTCTTCGGCCGCGAGTCTGAGCTCATCTCTGCGGCAGCAAGGTTTCACGCTTCATCGCTGCGAGGCCGATCGGACCATCGGCTATGCACTCTTCTCGCAGCAGGGCGGGTATGCCATCCTGTCATATCATGCATCCGCCTCCATCTATTGGAAAGCAGACGCCCATGGCCGGTTGATCTGGACGACGGGCGATATCGGCTACCGCGGTCTTTGAGCGAGCCCATCCGCCGCGGGTTTGGGTTACAAGTTTCGGGATGCCTCGACGATCGAACGCGATAGAGGTAATCGGATGAAGGACATCAATTTCCCCGCCCTCACCCGCGCCGCCGAAGCCGCGATCGCCTATCGCCGCGACGTGGCGGCGGCCGAGCGCACGCCGGTGGCGAGTTATGCCGAAATGCTCGACGCGTTTGCCGGACCGTTGCCCGAGACGGGAGGCGACGCAGACGCGATCATTGCCGAGCTGGTCGAACGCGCCACGCCGGGGATCCGCGCCTCGACCGGGCCGCGTTTCTTCGGCTGGGTGATCGGGCAGTCGCATCCGACCGGGGTGGCGGCCGACTGGCTGACCTCGGCCTGGGGGCAGAATGCCGCCAATCTTTCCGCCGCGCCGGCCGCGTCGGCGATCGAGGCGGTGGCGGCGGGGTGGCTGCTCGACCTGCTCGGGCTGCCGGCGAGCGCGTCGGTCGGGTTCGTCACCGGGGCGACGGTGGCCAATTTCGTCTGCCTCGCGGCGGCGCGCAGCGAACTGCTGCGCCGCGCCGGTTGGGACGTCGAGGCCGATGGCATGTTCGGCGCGCCGCCGATCACCGTGCTGATCGGCGCCGACGCGCATGCCACGGTGTTTTCGGGGCTGAAATATCTCGGGCTCGGCACGCGGCGGGTGCAGACGATCGCCACCGACGCGGCCGGGCGGATGTTGCCGACCGCCTTTGCCGCGGCGCTCAACGCCGCCGACGGCCCGGTGATCGCCATCGCCCAGGCCGGGCAGATCAATACCGGCGCGAGCGACCCGTTCGCCGAGATCGGGCCGATGGCGTGCGAGGCCAATGCCTGGCTGCATGTCGACGGCGCGTTCGGGCTGTGGGCGCAGGCGTGCCCCGAGCGCGCGCACCTGACGCGCGGGGTCGAGCTGGCCGACAGCTGGGCGACCGACGGGCACAAATGGCTGCAGACGCCGTATGATTCGGGCTTCGCGATCGTCCGCGACGCCGAGGCGCATGCCCGGGCGATGGCGATTTCGGCGAGTTACCTGCCGCCGGCCGAGGGCGCCGAGCGCGACCCTTCCGCCTATGTCCCCGAGCTGTCGCGCCGCGCGCGCGGCTTTCCCGCCTGGGCGATGATCCGCCAGCTCGGCCGGAGCGGGATCGCCGAGATGGTCGAGCGACATTGCCGGATCGCCGCCGACATGAGCGCGCGGATCGCCGCCGAGCCGGGTGTGGCGCTGATCATGGCGCCCGAACTCAACCAGTTCATGCTGCGCTTCGGCGACAGCGACGATGCGACGCGGGCGGTGATCGCGCGGGTGCAGGCGGAGGCGGTGGCCTATATCGGCGGCGCGGCATGGCGCGGCGACTGGGTGATGCGCGTGTCGGTGACGTCGGGCGCGACCACGATCGACGAGGGACGGATCGCCGCCGATGCGGTGATCGCCGCGTGGAGGGCCGTCCGTGACTGATGCGCTGATCGAGATTGCCGGCGACGGACTTTCCGCGACGATCAACCCGTTCGGGGCGGAGCTGGTCTCGCTGCGCGACGCCGAAGGTCGCGAATTGATGACCGATGCCGACCCGGCGTTCTGGACCGGGCATGCGCCGATCCTGTTCCCGATCGTCGGGCGGCTCAACGGCGACGTGCTGCGTGTCGACGGCGCCGAATATCCGATGAAGCAGCACGGCTTTGCGCGACGCATGGCATTCGCGGTGACCGAGCATGACGCCGACCGCGCCGCCTTTCGGCTGACGGACAATCCCGATACCCACGCGGCCTATCCCTTTCCCTTCGTGCTGGAGATCGGCTTCGCGATCGACGCGGCGACGCTGACGATGGACGTGCGGATCGCCAATCCCGGCGCGGCGCCGCTGCCGGCGAGTTTCGGCTGGCACCCGGCCTTTGCCTGGCCGCTGCCCTATGGCCAGGCGAAGGAGGCGCACCGCATCAGCTTCGACGCCGATGAGCCGGGGCCGCTGGTGCTGCTGGCCGACGGGCTGGCGACGCCCGAACCGCGCCCCTCGCCGCTCGACGGCCGCGTCTTGCATCTCAACGATGCGCTGTTCGAACGTGACGCGCTGATCTGGAACCCGGTGCAGTCGCAAAGCGTGCGGTACGGCGCGCCGCACGGGCCGTCGCTCGACATCGCCTTTCCCGCCACGCCGCAGCTCGGCATCTGGACCAAACCCGGCGCGCGCTTCCTGTGCATCGAGCCGTGGCATGGCATCGCCGACCCGCAGGGCTTCACCGGCGAGTTCCACGACAAGCCGGGGGTGTTCGAGATCGCCCCCGGCGAAAGCTGGCAATGTTCGGCGAGCGTGACGTTGCGCGACTAGCCGGGGACTTCCCCCCTTCGTCATTCCCGCGTAGGCGGGAATCCATTACCCCCGCCGTCCGTGATCGGCCGCTCCGTCGGCGTGAATGGATCCCCGCCTTCGCGGGGATGACGGAACCATAGAGATATTGATGACGACCAGCTCCGACCGCCGCACCTTTGCGATCATCTCCCACCCCGACGCCGGCAAGACCACGCTGACCGAGAAGCTGCTCTATTTCGGCGGCGCGATCCATCTCGCCGGCGAGGTCAAGGCACGCGGGCAGAACCGGCGCGCGCGCTCCGACTGGATGAAGATCGAGCAGCAGCGCGGGATCTCGGTGACGTCGTCGGTGATGACCTTCGAGCGCGGCGGGATCACCTTCAACCTGCTCGACACGCCGGGGCACGAGGATTTCAGCGAGGATACCTATCGCACGCTGACCGCGGTCGATTCGGCGGTGATGGTGATCGACGCGGCGCGCGGCATCGAGGCGCAGACGCGCAAATTGTTCGAGGTGTGCCGGCTGCGCTCGGTGCCGATCATCACCTTCGTCAACAAGGTCGACCGCGAGGGCCGCCCGCCGTTCGAGCTGCTCGACGAGATCGCCGACATGCTCGCGCTCGACGTGACGGCGATGAGCTGGCCGGTCGGCATGGGCAGCGATTTCGAGGGCGTCTACGACCTCCACGCCAACACGCTGAGCCAGCCCGAGGGTCCGTCGCGTGAATTCAAGGGCACGTCGCTCGCCTTTACCGGGCTCGACGACCCGAAGCTCGCCGCGACGATCTCGGCCAAGGGGCTGGCGACGCTGCGCGACGAGGCCGAGCTGGCGCTGGGCGGCTATGCGGCGTTCGACGTCGAGGCCTATCGCGCCGGCGACCTGACGCCGGTCTATTTCGGCTCGGCGCTGAAGGATTTCGGCGTCGCCGAACTGATCGACGCGCTCGCCCGCTACGCGCCCGGCCCGCGCCCGCAGCCGGCCGAGCCCGCGCCGGTCACCCCCGACCGCCCCGACGTCACCGGCTTCGTGTTCAAGGTCCAGGCAAACATGGACCCGCAGCACCGCGACCGCATTGCCTTCATGCGGCTGTGCTCGGGGGTGTTCAAGCGCGGCATGAAGCTGACCCCGACGGGGCACGGCAAGCCGATCGCGATCCATTCGCCGATCCTGTTCTTCGCGCAGAACCGCGAGCTCGCCGACGAGGCGTTTCCGGGCGACATCATCGGCATTCCCAACCACGGCACGCTGCGCGTCGGCGATACGCTGAGCGAGCGCGCCGATGTGCGCTTTACCGGCCTGCCCAATTTTGCGCCCGAAATACTGCGCCGCGTTGCGCTGAAGGACCCGACCAAGACCAAGCAGCTGCGCAAGGCGCTCGACGACATGGCCGAGGAGGGCGTGACGCAGGTCTTCTATCCCGACATCGGCGCCAACTGGATCGTCGGCGTGGTCGGCCAGCTCCAGCTCGAGGTGCTGCTGTCGCGGCTCGAGGCCGAGTACAAGGTCGATGCCGGGCTGGAGATGGCGCCGTACGAAACCGCACGCTGGCTGTCGGCCGCGACGCCGGCCGAATTGAAGGCGTTCACCGACCTGCACAAGGGCGCGATGGCCAAGGACCGCGACGGCAACCCGGTGCTGCTCGCCAAGTCGGCCTGGGAGGTCAATTATCTCGTCGAGCGCTATCCCGCGGTGAAGTTCGCGGCGACGCGGGAGCGGTGATCTCCGGGCCGTCATCCCAGCGAACGCTGGGATCTCGTGCCGCACGGGCACGCTCCGTTACGGGGAGATCCCAGCTTTCGCTGGGATGACGGGAATTTATTCCACCCAATCCTTCCTGAGCGGCTTCGACGCGAGCCACATCAGCAGGCCCGCGAGCAGGTACAGCGACAGGCCGCCGAGCATCGCATAGCGCAGCGCCTCGTCGCCATATTTCGCGGTCAGCCCGTCGGATACCGCGCCGAGCACGAAGCTGCCCGCACCGAGCCCGATCAGGTTGTTGATCAGCAGGAAGCTCGCTGAGGCGGTGGCGCGCATATGCGCGGGAACGAGGTGCTGCACGGCGGTGATGACGGGGGCGAGCCACAGATAGACCAGCGCCTGGGGCAGCAGCAGGAACAGGAACGCCGCGAGCGTCGAGTGCGCCATGATGCCGGCGGCGAACAGCGGCACCGCGACGAGGAAGGCGATTGCCGGCGCGCGGGCATAGATGGCGCGGTCGCGGCCGCCAAAGCGATCGGCGACATAGCCGCCGAGCAGGATGCCCGGGACGCCGCCGATCAGCAGCACCGCACCGTAGAATTGCGCGGTCTCGACCAGACCGAGATGGAAGCTGCGCTTGAGCAGCGACGGCAGCCAGAAGGCGAGACCGTAGCCGAGCATCGAGCTCGACGCCGCGCCGAGTGCGAGCAGCCAGAAGCTCGGCTTGGCGGCGAGGATGGCGAACACCCGGCCGACCGGGGCGCGGCCGGCGACGGGCGCATCGCGCACCGGTTCGCGCACGAGGAGGCGGAAGACCGGCGCGAGCAAAAGGCCCGCCGCACCGACGACGAAAAACGCGGTACGCCAGTCGACCCGCGCGGCGATGTAACCGCCGAGCAGCACCCCGGCGGCCGAGCCGAGCGGGATGCCGAGCGAATAAACCGACAAGGCGCGGGCGCGGGCGCGCGGCGGGAACATGTCGGCGATCACTGCATAGGAAGGCGCGATACCGCCGGCCTCACCCACGCCGACGCCGATACGGCCGGCGAACAACTGGCCGAAGCTCATGGCGAAACCGCACACCCCGGTGAACAGGCTCCACACGGCGAGGCTGAGCGTGATCACCCAGGTCCGGCTGGTACGGTCGGCCAGCCAGGCGAGCGGGATCGCCAGCGTCGAATAGAGCAGCGCGAAGGCCAGCCCGCCGAGCAGGCCGAGCTGCTTGTCGCTGAGCTGGAGATCGGTCTTGATCGCCGAGGCGAGGATGCCGAGAATCTGCCGGTCGACGAAATTGAAGGTGTAGACGAGCAGCAGCATCGCCAGCGCGAAATTGCGGTATGCGGTGCCGGCGGGCCTGTCGGTCGTCACATCAATTCCCTTCGATACGTAAAGGACCGGGCACTTCCCTGCAGAAGCACCCGGTCCCTTCCCCCTTAGCCGTCGCCCGAAGGCGGCGGATCAGAACTTCGCCGATACCGTCACGAACACTTGGCGCGGGTTGCCGTAGAAGGCGGTGGCGATCCCTTCCTTGCCCAGCGCAGCCGTGTAGCCGCCATTCGCGTTGAGGATCGGCACACCGGCGATGGTCGAGCTGATATATTGATAGCCGCCGATCTTGTAGCGGACATCGGTCAGGTTCTTGCCGTGGACCCCGATCGAATATTTGCCGCCGTCGAAGCTGTAGGTGATGTGCGCATCGAGCAGGGTGTAGCCCGGCTGATCGAGGAACGGGCTGGCCGTCTCGAACTGATGGGTCAGGCTGCGATAGGATACCACCGTCGAGGCGTTGATCTGACCTGGGCCGGCCGAGAACACCGCGCCGAGGGTGCTCGAGACCGACCAGCTGGGCGTGTTCTGGAACACGCGGACATTGGCGATATCGGTGCCGGTCGGGCCGATGAAGGTCTTGTACTTGGCGTCCATGTAGCCGAGCGTGCCGGCCAGCGTGATCGCCGAACCAGCGCCGGCAAAGCCCTGTGCGAAGCGCGCATTGGCTTCGACCTCGATGCCGTTGATGCGCGCCTTGGCAGCGTTGGTGGTGATGCCGCAGAAATTAGGCGCTCCGTTGATGATGCAGCCGACCGAGCCGGGGATCTGCACATCGGTATAGTCGGAATGGAAGCCGTCGATCGCCCAGGTCAGCGCGCGGTCGAACGCCGCACCCTTCCAGCCGATTTCATAGCTCTTCACCGATTCCGGGCGGAAAAGGAGATAGTTGTAAATCTCCTGATAGCTGCGCACGCCGTCCTGATTGACGTCCGGCGCCGAGACGCCCGAGCCGCGCGGATCGAAACCGCCGCCCTTGAAGCCTTCCGAATAGGACAGGTAGAACATGTGCTGGTCGTTGGGCTTGAACGCAACCGAGGCGCGCGGCGTAAAGCGCTTGAACAGCGCGCGACCGGTGAAGTCGGTCGCGGTCGCGCCGAACGGCACCGGCGCGCCCCCGAATTCCGCCGGCACGCCGAGATAGTTGGCCTTGAAGACATGCGAATTGCGCTCGTCCCAGGTGTAACGGCCACCCAGCGACAGGCTGAACTGCGGTGTGAAGTCATAGGTGAAGTCGCCATAGAAGGACTCGGTCTCGGTCCGCACATCGCCTGCGGTATAGGCATCGAATCCGGGGAACGTCGTGCCGAGCAGCACGCCGAACCCGGTCGATGCCTTGGCCCCGAGATAGTAGAAGCCGACGATGCCGTTGAGCTTGTCGCTCTTGTAAGCGAACTGGAATTCCTGGCTTGTCTGCTCATTGCGATACAGGCCGGGCACATCAACGTCGGTCGCGGGCAGCGAGTCGAAATCGATCGGCGTGTAGGTACGATCCTTGCGGAACGCGCTGATGCTCTTGAACGTCAGATGGTCGCTGAGCTGCGCCTCGGCGGTCATCGAAAGGCCGCCGGCCCAGATGTCCTGAATCGGGTTGTTGAGCCCGGCTTGGGTGTCAAAGACGTTGGCCAGCACCGGCGCACCCGAAAGCAGACCCGGGATCAGACGGTGGCCATTGCGCGGGTTCGACTTGTCATGCGTGTAATCGCCGGTGATGCGGATCGACATGCGCGAGTCCGGCGTGGCGAATTCGATCGTACCGCGGGCGGCCCAGATGTTCTTGTTGTAATTGTCGAGGCCGAGGTTGAGATTCTTGCCGAAGCCCTCGCGGGTCAGGCGCGCACCCGACAGACCGATCTTGAACATGCTGCCGATCGGGGTCGAAGCGCTGACCACGCCATCGGCCTGGTTGTAGCTGCCATAGGTGCCGCGCAGATTGATCTCTGTATGGTCGGGCAAGCGCCGTGTGACATATTTCACCGCGCCGCCGATCGTGTTGCGGCCGTAAAGCGTGCCCTGCGGGCCGCGCAGGATTTCGATGCGCTCGACGTCATAGATGTCGAGCACCGCCGCCTGCGGACGATTGAGATAGACGTCGTCGAGATAGATGCCGACGCCCGATTCGAAACCGGGGACGGGATCCTGCTGGCCGACGCCGCGGATGAAGGCGGCAAGCGTCGAGTTGGTGCCGCGCGCATCCTTGAGTGTGATGTTGGGCGTCGTCGTCTGGATATCGGTGAGATCGATCGCACCGGACTTGGCGAGCTTGTCGGCGGAGAAGGCGGTCACCGCGATCGGAGTCTGCAGCAGCGACTCCGATCGGCGACGCGCGGTGACGACGATGTCACCATTGTCGGCGGCAGCCTGGTCGGTCGGCGACGCGGCAGGCGCGTCCTGGGCGAAAGTCGGCGCGGCCATCAAGGCAGCAAAGGCGGCGCCGCCGCAAAGCACAGCGCGCGTGAAATTCGGGCGTGACATGGTAATTCTCCCCTCCTGCGGCGCCACATGGTGGTTCCCGGTCTGTTACCGGGTTGTGCGCCAGTTGAAGTCGCTATACTGAAAGATGAACCAGGTTTCAACTTGGGATATGAGGGGGCACGGAAAATGGTTGGTGAGCGTGTCCCATCGGCAACGCCAGGCAGTCGCTCAGACGCGCTGGCCGCCAGTGAGGGCAAGGCGCCGCGCACCGAGCGCGGCCGCAAGACGCTGCGCGCGATTCTCGATGCGGCAGCGATCGAGTTTGGCGAACGGGGTTTCCACGAAGCGTCGATCAGCGGCATCACGCGCCGCGCCGGTGTCGCGCTGGGCAGCTTCTACACCTATTTTGACTCGAAGGACGCCGTGTTCCGCGCGCTGGTTCGCGACATGTCGAGCCGGGTGCGCGACGAGGTCGCTCCGGCGATGCGCGCGGTGAGGGGGCAGATCGCCGCCGAGCGCGCCGGCCTGCTCGCCTTCATTGAGTTCGTGCAGGGGCACAAGGAAATCTACCGGATCATCGACGAAGCCGAATTCGTCGACCCCGAGAGTTTCCACCTGCACTACAACACCACCGCCGAGCGCATCGCGGCGCGGCTCAGGGCGGCGGCCGGGCGTGGCGAGATCCGCGAAGACATCTCGGAGGTCCATGCATGGGCGATCATGGGCATGAACGTGTTTCTCGGGCTTCGCTATGGCGTTTGGGCCGAGGACCACCAGCCGGCGGAGATCGCCGATGTCATTGCCGACATGCTGGAGCATGGGATAGCGCGGCGGTAAGCGGCGTGCTGCGTCTGCCGGGGCCGCGATCTCGTGTTCCTGCGGAAGCAGGAGCACGGTACCGCTGAAGGCGCGGAGGCTGCTACCGCGCCTTTACATAGCTCCCCGGCGCATCCTCGATCGCCTTGAGCTTGCCCTTGCCGGGCTTGCGCGCGCCCTTTGCCGGGACCGTCGCATTGTCCTGTCCGACCAGCCAGTCGAGCCAGTCGGGCCACCAGCTGCCCTTGGTCTCGGTTGCGCCGGCGACGAAGTCGGCCAGCGTGTCGACCGGTGCGGCGTTGGTCCAATATTGATATTTGCCCAGCGCCGGCGGGTTGACCACCCCGGCGATATGCCCCGACCCGGCGAGCACGAACTTGATCGGCCCGGCGAACTGGTCGGTGATCTTCCACACGCTTTCGGCCGGTGCGATATGGTCCTCGCGCCCCGCCTGGACATAGGATGGCGTCTTGACCTTCGACAGGTCGATCGGTGTTCCGAGCACGGACAACGCCCCCGGCCTGACCAGCAGGTTGTCGCGGTAAAGGTCGATCAGATAACTCATGTGCCAGGCCGAGGGCAGGTTGGTCGTGTCGCTGTTCCAGTGCAGCAGGTCGAACGGCGCATAATCCTGGCCGAGCAGGTAATTGTTGGTGACGTAGCTCCAGATCAGGTCGCGCCCGCGCAGCAGGTTGAAGGTTGCCGCCATATAGCGCCCGTCGAGAAAGCCATCGGGTGACAATTGCTTGAGCATGCCGAGCGTCTCGGCATCGACGAAGTTGAGCAACTCACCGGCCTGGCCGAAATCGACCTGCGCGGTGAAGAAGGTCGCACTCCTGACCTTCTTCGCCTGCTTGCGCGCCGCCAGCACGGCGAGCGTCGCGGCGAGCGTCGTGCCGGCGACGCAATAGCCGATCGTGTGCACCGCCTCGACGTCGAGCAGTTCACGGACCGTCTCGATCACGTCGATCTGCGCGGCAATGTAATCGTCCCAGACGATGTGCGCCATCGACGCATCGGCCGATCGCCACGATACCATGAACACGGTGATGCCCTGGTCGACGCACCAGCGTATGAAGCTCTTCTCCGCGGTCAGGTCGAGGATATAGAAGCGGTTGATCCAGGGCGGGAAGATCACCAGCGGCACCGCCAGCACCGATTCGGTCGTCGGCGTGTACTGGATCAGCTCGTAGAGATCGGTGCGCAGGATGACCTTGCCCGGCGTCGTGGCGAGGTTGCGCCCGACCTCGAACGCGTCGGGCGCAGTCTGCGTCATCTGCCCCTTGGCCATGTCGGCGAGCATGCGCTTCAGGCCGGTGAGCAGATTTTCGCCGCCGGTTTCGATCGTCTTTTCGAGCACCAGCGGGTTGGTCGCGGGAAAATTGCTCGGGCTCATCGCGTCGATGAAACCGCGCATGGCAAATTCGATCTGCTGCTTCTGCTTCGGATCGAGCCCGTCGAGCGCCGCGACATTGCCGAGCAAATAGTCGGCGACGAGGAAATAGCTTTGTCGGATCCAGTCGAACACCGGGTTCTCGCGCCAGCGCGGGTCGCGAAACCGCTTGTCGCTGTCACGCGATGACGGTTCGGGCGCCGGCGCACGCGTCGGATCGATCATGCGCTGCCACAGGCCGAGGCTCTGATTCCAGAAATCGCTCGCCCGCGCGATCGTCGCCGGGTCGGTCAATCCGGGAATTGACGACACCCCGGCGGTCACGGCCGGCAAGTCGAACCCGTTCTCCATCATCTGCTGTTGCAGCCGGCCAAGCAGCCACGTCCAGTGCTGCAGCTCTTCGAGGGTCGGGATCGCCGCGGCGGGCGCGTCACCCTCGGCCATCAGCGCATGCGCCCGTCAGCACCGACGCGATGCGACAGCACGACCCCGGCAAGCGACGCGGTGATCGGCACCATGATCATAATTTCCTCTCCCCGGCGGCGCGGCGGCGAATTTCATGCTACATAGCGCGACGTCGCCACGTTGGCGACCACAGCCTAAGGCAAGATCGACCCATGTCAGACGATTTCTACCGCATCCGCCGCCTGCCCCCCTATGTCATCGCCGAAGTCAACGCGATGCGGGCCCAGGCGCGTGCGGCGGGCGAGGACATCATCGATCTCGGCATGGGCAATCCCGATCTCCCGCCACCGCAGCACGTCATCGACAAATTGTGCGAAGTGGCGCGCAAGCCCGATGCGCATGGCTATTCCGCGTCCAAGGGCATCCCCGGGCTGCGCAAGGCACAGGCGAACTATTACGGGCGCCGCTTCGGCGTCGATCTCGACCCGGAAACCGAGGTTGTCGTGACGCTGGGCTCGAAGGAAGGCCTCGCCAACCTCGCCCAGGCGATCACCGCGCCGGGCGACGTCGTGCTGGCGCCCAACCCGAGCTACCCGATCCACACTTTCGGTTTCATCATCGCCGGCGCGACGATCCGCAGCGTGCCGACCACGCCCGACGAACATTATTTCGAGGCGCTCGAGCGCGCGATGGCGTTCACCGTGCCGCGCCCCAGCGTGCTGGTGATGGGCTATCCGTCGAACCCCACCGCCGAGGTCGTCGATCTCGCCTTTTACGAACGCGTCGTCGCCTTCGCCAAGGAGCACAAGCTGTGGGTGCTGTCGGACCTGGCCTATTCCGAACTCTATTACGATGACCATCCCACGCCCTCGATCCTGCAGGTCAAGGGCGCCAAGGACGTCGCGGTCGAATTCACTTCGCTGTCCAAGACCTATTCGATGGCCGGTTGGCGGATTGGCTTCGCGGTCGGCAACCAGCGCCTGATCGCCGCCTTGACGCGCGTAAAATCCTATCTCGATTACGGTGCCTTCACGCCGATCCAGGCCGCCGCGGTCGCCGCGATCAACGGCCCGCAGGACATCGTCGAGGCCAACCGCAATCTCTATCGCCACCGCCGCGACGTGCTGGTCGAGAGCTTCGGCCGCGCCGGCTGGGAGATCCCTTCCCCGCGCGCCTCGATGTTCGCCTGGGCGCCGCTGCCCCCGGCGCTCCAGCATCTCGGCAGTCTCGAATTTTCCAAGCAACTGCTCACCCATGCCAAGGTCGCCGTGGCACCGGGGGTCGGTTATGGCGAGAATGGCGAAGGCTATGTCAGAATCGCGATGGTCGAGAACGAGCAGCGGTTGCGGCAGGCGGCCCGCAACGTGAAGCGCTACCTCACCAGCATGGGCGTCAACACACCCGCGCAGCAAAGCGGCTAAGCCTTCATGTTCCTCCTGCGCGGCGTCGAGAGCCACCCGCGGTCATTGGTCAAGGCGGTGTCGTGGCGCGTGCTGGGCAGCATCGACACCTTCGTGCTCGGCATGATCTTTACCGGCGGCAACGGCAAGATCGCCGGCGCGATCGCCGGGACCGAGGTGATCACCAAGATCTTCCTGTTCTATTTTCACGAGCGGGCGTGGTCGCTGGTGCGCTGGGGACATCGTTTCGACAAGCCGGCGCCAGACGAGTCCGACGAAGGCGCGCCGCGTTCGTCGTGACGTCGAGCCATCGAACGCGATGAAATGGCAAGCTGGGGAACGCGCGCTTAACCTTGCACTGCCATGAGTCGCATCGACCATGCGATTTTCTCTGTCTCTGCGAACGCCCGCGCTGCTGCCGGCCGTGATCGCGCTCAGCTATGCGATCCTCGCCGCGACGGCGATCGTGCTGACACGGCGAAGCGGCGGCATTGCGCTGATGTGGCTGGCCAACGGGCCGCTGATCGCGGCACTGGCGACAATATCCTATCGACGCTGGCCCTCGCTGATCGGTGCGGCGTTGATCGGCAGTGCTGCGGCATCGCTCGCCGTATCGCCCCTGTCCTCGGTCGCACCGATCTTCGCCGCGGCCAATATCAGCGAGGCGATGATCGCCGCCTGGCTGATCCGCCGCTTCAGGGTCGATCGCAGCCTGTTCAATGGCGCCGCGTCGATCGGCTTGTTTCTGGTCGCCGCCGTGATCGCCGCGCCGTTGGTCAGCGGCGCTTTCGCGGCGATCGTTCTCGGCATGTTGCTGCCGCTCGATTCGGCAGCGACGCTGTTCGACTGGCAGCTCGGCCATGGTGTCGGCAACCTCATCGCCACGCCGCTCGCATTGCTGTTCGCACGGGCCGAGGTCGACTGGCGGCTCTTCCGCGCGGGGCATGGTGCGTGGCGGACCGTTGGCTGCCTCCTGCTCGTTGCAGCGACAGCCTTCGGCGTCTTTTACCAGAGCCGGCTGCCGCTCCTGTTCCTGCCGATCGTCCCGCTGCTCGTCGCGACCTTCTCGATGCAGCGCTTCGGTGCCGCCAGCGGCGTGTTGATCATCGCGCTGGTCGGCGGCATGATGACGCTGAGCGGTTCCGGACCGACGGTGCTGATCCATGGCGACCAGGCGATCCAGCTCCAGTTCCTGCAATTCTACCTCGCCGTCCTGTTCCTGACGGCGATGCCGGTTGCGGCAACCTTGCGGCAACGCGACCGCCTGACGCTCGCCTTGGGGGAGAGTGAGGCGCGCTATCGGCTGCTGGCCGACAACGCCACCGATATCATGCTGACCCTCGAACCCGACGGAACGATCCGCTTCGCGTCACCGTCGGTCCTCGAACTGGGCTATTTCGAACCCGAGGCGTTGATCGGCGTCAATGCCGCGACACTGGTGCACGAGCCCGACCGGGCGCGCGTCAGCGGCGTCCACATCGCCGCGCTGCGGGCGCCCGATCGCACCTTCACGGTCGAATATCGCGCAACGCGCGCGGATGGCTCGCTCGGCTGGTTCGAGGCCAACACCCGCGCCGTCCCAGGGGCGGACGGCACGGTCGGCGCGGTCGTCAGCGTGCTGCGCGCGCTCGATGAACGCAAGGAGCGCGAGGCCGAACTGGAGCGCGCCGCGGCGAGCGACCCGCTCACTGGCCTGCTCAACCGTGCCGCGTTTCGTCGCGTGGCGAGCGAGGCGATGGCGGCGGCGCGACAGGGCACACCGTCGACGCTGGCACTGCTCGATCTCGATCATTTCAAGGCGATCAACGATACGCACGGCCACGGCGTCGGCGACGATGCCCTGCTGATGGTCGCCGACCTGCTGCGCGAGCATGTCCGCGCCGGCGACGTGGTCGGGCGCGTCGGCGGCGAGGAATTCGCCGTCCTGTTCCGCGGGCTCGGGTACGTCGCCGCAGCGCCGATCTGCGACCGGATACGCGTCATGCTGAGCGAACAGCGCCTGCCCGGTGGCGATATCGGCGTGACGATGAGTGCCGGCCTTGCCGAATTGTGTCCCGGTTTCGGGCTCGATCCGATCTTCGCGGCCGCCGACCGCGCACTCTATCGCGCCAAGGCAGCGGGTCGAAACCGGATTGCGGTGGAAAGCGAGCCCTTGGCCAGCTAGCGACGTCGTATGAACACCCGCCCCGGCTTCGCCTTTTCCACCCGCTTCAAGGTCCGCTATGCCGAGATCGACGGCCAGAAGGTCGTCTTCAACTCGCGCTATCTCGAATATGCCGATGTTGCGGTGACCGAGTTCTGGGACTGGACCGGGATCGCCACCGCGCTCGGTACGATGTGGCAGGAAACCGAATTCCACGTGCGCCATACCGAGATCGACTATCTCAAGCCCTTCGTGCTCGGCGATACGGTCGAGGCGTTCGTCGCCGTGACCAGGCTCGGCAAGTCCAGCCTCACCCAGCGTTTCGAGCTATGCCATGGCCAAAGCGGCGCGCTTCACACAGTGATCGAGATGGTGATCGTCAACGTGCACCTGCCGTCGGGCCAGCCGGCGCCGCTCGCGCCCGTGGTACGTGGTTTCCTGGAACGCCTGATCGGGTGACGCTATTCCGCCGCGTGCGCGGCCGGTTCGTCATGACCGATATCCTCGCGCAATGCCCAGTGCATGTCGTGTTTGGTCAGCACGCGCCCGTCCCACGAGGTCACCGCGACCGGCGCCACCGGCCGCATGTCGCGGGCGTCGACCAGCACCGGACTTGCCGGCGTGCCGGTTTCCCAGCGCTCACCCCATTGGCGCAGCGCGACCATCGTCGGCAGTAGCGCCATACCCTTCTCGGTCAGATTATATTCGATCTTGCGGCGATCGTCGGGCATCGCCTCGCGCGTCAGGATGCCATGTTCGACCAGCCGCGCGAGGCGGTTGGCGAGAATGTTGCGCGCAATACCCAGCTCGGACTGGAATTCCTCGAAGTGATGCAGGCCATTGAACGCGGCGCGCAGGATCATGAACGACCAGCGCTCACCCATCGCCTCCAGTGCCGCCGGTAAGCTGCACTTGACCAGTTCGCGCAAGGGTTCGCGCAGTTTCTCGTCCATCAATCCTCTACCCATATTCCCAGCCTAACAAATTTCATGCCGTCATGGGAATGAAATATAAGTTTCTAGTTGCAACCAGAAACCTAATATACTAGGTAGTGATTCGCAACTGATAAAACAGGAGGTCCCCCATGATCCGTTCCACCGCTCTCGTCGCCGCTGCCATCGCCACGGCCGCCCTGCTTTCTCCGATCGCCGCCGACGCGCAGGGGGCTGCCGGCTTCTATGTCGCTGTTCCGGTCGCCAAGCCGACGGCCGCCAGCCTGATCACCAATTCGACGCTGTGGACCCTGCAGGACGCCGCCTACACCGCCAACCATGCGCCCGAGCGTCCCAACATCCTGTGCGAGCTGGTCGTGAAGCGCGTCGGCACGCTGACCAGCTTCTCGGCCGGCGGCAAGGCGTTCGACGCCGACGCGCTCGCCAAGTGCAACGCCCGCGCCAAGTAAGACCCGCGTTCGGCACCTCGTCCCCACGAGGCTTTCCTGAGCCCCCTTCGCCGACGGTGAGGGGGGCTTTTTTCGCGCCCGGCCCCTATTTTGTTGCAAAGCAACGCCATCGAACGCCATCTTGAACCTGTGTTACGTCAATATGAACTCGTCGATCGGGTCCTGAGCTACGATCCGCAGGCCGACGAGGCCCTGCTCAACCGCGCCTATGTCTTTTCGTTGCAGGCACATGGCAGCCAGAAACGCGCCTCGGGCGACCCCTATTTCAGCCACCCGATCGAGGTTGCCGGCATCCTCACCGACCTCCATCTCGACGCCGAGACGATCGCCACCGCGATCCTCCACGACACCGTCGAGGACACCGTCGCCACGCCGGAAGAAATCGAACGCGTCTTCGGGCCGAATGTCGCGCGGCTGGTCGACGGCGTCACCAAGCTGTCGAAAATCGAGGCGCAGACCGAGAGCGAACGCGCCGCGGAGAATCTGCGCAAGTTCCTGCTGGCGATGTCGGACGACATTCGCGTGCTGCTGGTCAAGCTCGCCGACCGGCTGCACAACATGCGCACGCTGCATCATATTCCCAAGCCCGAGAAGCGCCGCCGCATCGCGCGCGAAACGATGGACATCTATGCCCCGCTGGCCGAGCGGATCGGCATGTATGAGTTCATGAAGGAGATGCAGACGCTCGCCTTCAAGGAGCTCGAACCCGAAGCCTATGAATCGATCGACAAGCGCCTCACCCAGTTGAAAGAGGGCGGCGGCGACCGCATCGCCAAGATCGGCTCCGGCCTCAAGCTGCTGCTCTCGCGTGCCGGGGTCGAGGCGGATATCTCGGGTCGCGAGAAGCACCCCTATTCGATCTGGAAAAAGATGGCCGAGCGGCACATCAGCTTCGAGCAGCTTTCGGACATCATGGCGTTCCGTGCGATCGTGCCGACCGAGGAGGATTGCTACCGCGCGCTCGGCATCATCCACCGCCGCTGGCCGATGGTGCCGGGGCGCTTCAAGGATTATATCTCGACCCCCAAGCGCAACGGCTATCGCTCGCTCCACACCAGCGTGATGCATGCCGACAATACCCGCGTCGAGATCCAGATCCGCACCGAGGCGATGCACGAGGAAGCCGAAATCGGCCTCGCCGCGCACTGGGCCTACAAGCAGAACAAGGTCCGCCCCGAGACGCAGGTCTCATGGATTCGCGACCTGGTCGAGATTCTCGACCATGCCGAGAGCCCGGAAGAGCTGCTCGAACATACCCGCATGGCGATGTATCAGGACCGCATTTTCGGCTTCACCCCCAAGGGCGAACTGCACCAGTTGCCCAAGGGCGCGACGCCGATCGACTTCGCCTATGCCGTCCATACCGATCTCGGCGATCAGGCGGTCGGCGCCAAGATCAACGGCCGCGTCGTGCCGCTGCGCACCGAAATCACCAATGGCGACCAGGTCCAGATCCTGCGTTCCAAGGCGCAGGTGCCGCAGGCGGCGTGGCTCAACTTCGCGATCACCGGCAAGGCGCGCGCCGCGATCCGCCGTTTCCTGCGCGCCAAAGAGCGCGAGGAGACGGAGAAGCTCGGCCGCAAGCTCTATGACGACATCGTTGCGCGGCTGCCGGTGCCGATCGGGCCGGAAGCGCTCAAGACTGCGGTCAAGAAATTGAAGCTCGCCGACGAGGCCGCGCTGCTCGCCGCGATCGCCCGTCGCCACCTGGACGATGCCGATGTCATGGAGGCGCTGATGCCCGGCGCCGGCGCGTCGGCCGGCGCGACCGAGCGCGCCATGCCGCAACAGGCCGGCGCGATCTCGATCCGCGGCCTGGCGCGCGGCGTGGCGTTCGACCTCGCCGAATGCTGCCACCCGGTGCCCGGCGACCGCATCGTCGGCCTGCGCCGGCCGAACGAGGGAATCGAGGTCCACACCATCGACTGCCCGTCGCTCGCCGACAGCGACGACGCCGACTGGGTCGATCTGTCATGGGGTGACAAGGCCGAAGGCGCAACGGCGCGGATCGCGGTGGGGGTGAAGAACGAGCCCGGCACACTCGGCGTGATCGCGACGATTATCGGCCAGCAGCGCGCCAACATCGTCAACATGCGGCTCGATAACCGCGACAGCGGCTTCCACACCAACACGATCGACGTCGAGGTCCACGACCTCCAGCATCTCAGCAAATTGATGACCGCATTGCGCGCCGCGGAAGCGGTGATCAACGTCGAGCGGATATAGATTCTGGCTGCAACGCCTCCCCGGACGGGGCTTGGCTGTGCGCTCACACAACATCCCACATGACGCCGTGCACGCGACCCGCTATGGACCGCGCCCATGCATCGTCCCGCTTTGTCCGTCGTCATCCCGTGCTACAATGAGGCCGCCTGTCTCGAGCTGCTCCACGCCCGCGTCTCCGGCGCGGCGAAGGCGGCGGTCGGCGACGATTACGAGATATTGTTCATCAACGACGGCTCGCGCGACGACAGCTGGCCGGCGATGCAGCGGCTGGCTGCTGGCGACCCGCGGCTGATCGCCATCAACCTGTCGCGCAACCATGGCCATCAGCTCGCGCTGACCGCCGGGCTCGATTTGTGCGCCGGCAAGCAGATCCTGATCATCGACGCCGACCTGCAGGATCCGCCCGAGCTGCTCACCGAGATGCGCGCGACGATGGCCGCCAGCCAGGCCGATGTGGTCTATGCCGTGCGCCGCAAGCGCGCCGGCGAGACGATCTTCAAGAAGCTCACCGCCGCGATCTTCTACCGCATGCTCGACCGGCTCACCGACACGCCGATTCCGCTCGACACCGGCGATTTCCGGCTGATGTCCAGGCGGGCGCTCGACGCCTTCCTGTCGATGCCCGAACAGGCGCGCTTCATCCGCGGCATGGTCGCGTGGGTCGGCTTCCGCCAGGTGCCGTTCCTCTACGACCGCGCCGAGCGCCACGCCGGCGAGACCAATTATCCGCTCGGCAAGATGATCCGCCTCGCCTTCGACGCGGTCACCGGCTTCTCGACCGCGCCGCTGCGCTTCGCCAGCCATGCCGGGCTCGCGCTGACCGGGGCGTCGCTGCTACTGCTGGTCTATATCGCATTCGGCTTCTTCTTCGGCCACGCCGTGCAGGGCTGGACCTCGACGATGCTGGTGGTGGTGCTGCTCGGCGCGGTGCAGATGTTCGTGCTCGGCATGATCGGCGAATATCTCGGCCGGCTCTATGTCGAGTCGAAGCGCCGCCCGCTCTATCTCGTCGGCGATGTCGTCGGCCCGGTGCTGGGCCGCGCGACGCTCGGCTATCGCGCCGAGGACGACGGGGGCGAGACGAGCGTAATGATCGAGACGCCCGGCGACAGCGGCACCCGCCCGACGAGGTGACGCTCGGCGCGGAAGATGCGCTCGAAGATCGCGTTGAGGAACGGCGGCGGCGGTGAATCGTCGCTGTCGTCCTTGCCCGTCATCCGCCCGATCAGCCGCGCCGCCACCGCCAACGGGAACAGCAGCGAGTTGAAATAACGCAGGCCGTTGTGGCGCAACCCGGCGCGGGCGATCGCGGCGTCGAGCGTGCCCTTGGAATAGCGCCGATGGTGGTGGTTGACGACGTCGTGCGCGCTCCACAGCCAGGCATGCGCGGGTACGGTAACGAGGATCTTGCCGCCCGGCGCAAGGCAGTCCGCCATCGCCTTCAGCGCCGCGACATCGTCCGCGATATGCTCGACCACGTCGAGCACCGCGATCAGGTCATAATGGCCGCGCGGCACGTCGGGCAGCACCGGCAAGGGCGAGGCACTGACCGGCCGGCCGAGCCGCTCGCTGGCGATCGCGCGCGCGGCGGGGTCGATCTCGATCGCGTCGACCGTGCCGAACGCGCCGAGCATCGGCAGATTATGCCCGGTGCCGCAGCCGATCTCCAGGATTCGCGCCTCCGCCGGGAGGTTGCCCTCGCGGGTCAGATAGTCGGCGAGGATGTCGCGCCGCGCGCGATACCACCAATGCGTCGAATCATGCGCCGCCATGCGGTCGTAGACGATGCGGTCCATAGGCTTAACCGAACACCCATTGCCGGTTGAGCGCGAAGGTCGCGACCGGGATGACCGTGAAGGCCGGAATCAGCGGAATCCAGTTTGCGCCGTGGAACAGCGGTCCGGTAATGATCCAGGTGAAGGCGAGATTGAGTACCATCCCGAACAACTGCACCGCCACGAACTTGGCATGCTGGCGACCGCTCTGGTCGCGCTCGCCATGCCCGCGGAAACTCCACGCGCTGTGCAGGAAGAAACCCGCCGTCACCGCGACGGCAAAGGCGAACGGCACCGCGAACACGGCATGGCCGGGCGCGAACACGTGGTTGGCGAGCGGCAGGTAGACCGCGGAATAGATCACGCTGGAAATCGCCCCGGCAATGCCGAAACGGATCAGCTGGCCGAGCAGGCCGCTCGTCCGCAGATGCACCATCTGTCTGAGAATTACCGTCACGCCTTAACTTGCCCTTTGCGGGGCGTGCACTAGAGGAACTCCGTCGGGAGTGAAACCGGATTGTTCCGGCAAAATGGGACGGAACGCGTGGACGACACCCCTGAGCCATTGCCGCGCGCCGGTAAGATCGGGCGCAACATCCCCTTTGCCCGCGAGATCGAGCAGGACTGGGTCAAGCTGACGCTGATCGCCTGGGCGGTGATCACCGTCTTCTATGTGTTCCAGCGCTGGAACGCGATCCATTGGCTGTCGCTCGGCGACACCGACGACAATATGCGCCTGATGCAGGTCCGCGCGCTGCTCAACGGCCAGGGCTGGTACGACCTGCGCAATTATCGGCTCAACCCGCCGCTGGGTTTCGACATCCATTGGAGCCGTATCGTCGACCTGCCGATCGCCGGGCTGATCCTGATCCTCAGGCCCTTTGTCGGCACGCCCGAGGCCGAACGGCTGGCCTGCGGCATCGCGCCGCTGCTGCCGTTCAGCCTGGCAATGCTCGGCGTCGCGGCGACGGTGCGGCGCCTTGTCGCTCAGCTCGCCTGGCCGCTCGCCATCGTGCTGCTGCTCGGCTGCACCGCGACGATGCTGATGTTCATGCCCGACCGCATCGATCATCATGGCTGGCAGTTGGCGATGCTCAGCCTGACCGTCGCCGGACTGTGCGACCCGCGCGCGGCGCGCGGCGGCGCGATCGTCGGCGCCTCGACGGCGGTGTCGCTGACGATCGGCCTCGAGATGCTGCCCTATGCCGCGATGGCCGGCGCGATCATCGCGCTGCGCTGGATCTGGGATCGCACCGAGGCCCGGCGCCTGACAGTCTACGCGCTGACCCTCGCCGGCGGCAGCAGTATCGGCTACGCCGCCTTCGCTTCCAACGCCAATCGCGTGCTGCGCTGCGACGCGCTCACCCCGGTATGGTTGTCGGTGATGGTCGTGGCCGGGCTGCTGCTCTTCGTCCTCGCCCGGCTGAACCCGGCGCGGCGCGAGGTTCGCCTCGGGCTCGCCGTGCTCGCCGGCGCGGCGATCGTCGCCGGCTTCGCGCTGGTCTTCCCGCAATGCCTCGGACGGCCCGAACAGGTCTCGCCCGAACTGGCACGGACCTGGCTGGACAATGTCCGCGAGGCCAAGCCGATCTACAAGCACCCGTTCCGCACCGCCTTCCCGATCGTCACGCTACCGGTCATCGGCCTGCTCGGAGCGATGCTGGCGACATGGCGTGCGCGCGGCACGCCGCGCGTGACCGGCTGGGCGGCAGTGCTGCTGTTCGGCACCTTCGCCGCTGCAATGCTGCTGTGGCAGGCGCGCGCCGGCCCGGCCGCGCAACTGCTCGCCGTTCCCGGCGCGACCGCGCTGGCGTGGATCGTGCTGCCCTGGTGCCTCGGCAGCCGGTCGATGCTGATCCGTGTGTTCGGCACGGTCGGATCGTTCATCGCCATCTCCGGCCTGTTCGCCGGGC
The DNA here is from genome assembly GCA_038245375.1 of Sphingomonadales bacterium. Lineage (GTDB taxonomy): Bacteria > Pseudomonadota > Alphaproteobacteria > Sphingomonadales > Sphingomonadaceae > Sphingomonas. The sequence goes on from JBBRSN010000011.1 coordinate 55,740, forward strand.
TGATCCTGACGCCGTTCAATTTCCGATTGTTCGGCCTGAACATCGGCTACAAGCCGCCCGACCGCCCGAGCGCCTATATCCAGCGGGTCAACAATGCGAGCGGGCTGTGCCCGACGATTCCGGCCCTGCAGCCGCTCGACCGGCTGCCGGCGCAGACCATCTTCACCTTCGTCGATCTCGGCCCGCGGCTGATCACCGTGACGCACCACAATGCCGTGGCCGGCCCCTATCACCGCAACGGCGACGCAATCCTCGACGTGCAGCACGCTTTCTCGGGCAGTGCCGAGCAGTTCCGTGCGATCGCCAGGCGCCACGGCGCGACGCTATTGCTGGTCTGCCCGAACATGGCGGAGTCGACGGTCTACCGCGCGCGCAATCCCGGCGGCTTCTACGACCAACTGGCGCACAACAAGGTGCCGGCATGGCTCGAACCGATTTCGATGCCGGCGAAATCGCCGCTGAGATTGTGGCGGATTCACTATGAGGATGCGCCGCCGAGCGTCGTAAAATCAGTCGTTTATGCGCCCCGCACGCGCCATGCCGCCGATCGGGCTGATTGATCAATCGACAGATGATCGTTAGGAATCGTCGTCGTGAGCAATCCCGTTGCCGACGCCCGAGCGCACCTGACCGAGATACTGGTCCGTACCGGGGCGGAGGACCGTGTCGCGTTCCGCGATCTCTACGCGCTGACCTCGGCGAAGCTTTTTGGCGTGTGCCTGCGTATCTGCGGTGAAAGGCAGGCCGCAGAAGACGTGTTGCACGAAGTCTATCTCACGGTGTGGAAGCGCGCTGGCGCCTATGAGCCAGGCCGGGCGAGCCCGATCACCTGGCTGGCGACGATCGCGCGCAATCGCGCGATCGACTGGCGCCGCGCGCAGGGCATTCGCCGCCACGCGCCGATCGAGGACGCGCCCGACATCGCCGATGCCGCACCGCTGGCGAGCGAGACGATGGAGCAAGACGAGACAGCGCACCATCTGTCGCAGTGCCTCGACGGGCTCGAGGACAACCAGCGCGTAGCAATTCGCACCGCCTTCTTCGGGGGCGTCACCTATGCCGAGTTGGCCGAACGCCAGTCGGTACCGCTCGGCACAATGAAGAGCTGGGTACGGCGCGGGCTCGCGCGATTGAAGGAATGCCTCGAGCGATGAGCGACGAGATCCCCATCGCGCCCGACATGGCGGCCGCCGAACTGGCGCTGGGGCTGCTCGACGGCGAGGAGCGCGCCGTCGCGTTGCGCCGCGTGCTGTCCGAGCCCGACTTTGCTGCCGCAGTGGAAACCTGGCGCGGGCATCTGGCGCAATTATTCGACCTGTGGCCCGAGGTGGCGGTGTCGAGCGATGTGCTGGCGCGTATCGAGCGCAGCCTCGACGCGCCGGTGACGTCGGCGACGACGACGACCGCGCCGACACCACGTCGCTGGGTGTGGCCGGCGATGACCGGTCTGTCGAGCCTCGCCGCCGCCGCGCTGCTGCTCGTGTTGGTGACCCGACCCGAACAGCCGATCGCCGTTGCGCCGACGCCGATCACGACCGCGCCGGTGCCGGCAACGATGCTGGTCGCGGCGATCGCGCCGACGCGTGGCGGCGTACCCGTCACGGCGGTTTATGATCCGGGTTCGGGCGGAATGCGGGTCACGCCCCAGGCGCTCGCCGATGCCCGGCGCAGTGCCGAATTGTGGGTGATCACCGGCGACGGCGTGCCGCATTCGCTGGGCGTGTTGCCGGCAAGCGGCGGCAGCATGGCGGTCAACGGCGCAAACCGCGCACGGATGGCGGCAGGTGCGACGCTGGCCGTAACGCTCGAGCCGATCGGCGGCTCACCGACCGGCGCGCCGACCGGCCCGTTAGTGGCCAAGGGCGCGCTGTCGCAGGTCTGACACGCTGGCGCACCGCCTGAGTCCGTCTCGGCCGGGCGAAAAAATCGGCCGCGGAGCCGCATCCGACCGCCCACATCGACCGTAGCTCCGGCACGCCACAAGGGCGTCTTCAGGAGACATTTTCGATGACTCGTACCCTGCGTATCACGCTCGCCGCCGCGCTGCTGGTCGGCATTGCCCCGCTCGCTCATGCCAAGAACCCGATGGTCGGCGGCGCCGCGATGTATCCGACCAAGAACATTGTCGAAAACGCGGTCAATTCGAAGGATCACACGACGCTGGTCGCTGCGGTCAAGGCTGCAGGCCTGGTCGACACACTCAGCGGCGCGGGCCCGTTCACCGTCTTCGCGCCGACCAATGCCGCCTTCGCCAAGCTGCCCGCCGGCACGGTCGACATGTTGCTCAAGCCCGAGAACAAGGCTCAGCTCAGCGCGGTGCTGACCTATCACGTCGTGCCCGGCCGGATTACCGCGGCGCAGATCGCCGCCAATGCCAAGGCGCATCACGGCACCGCGACCTACACCACGGTGCAAGGCGGCACGCTATCGTTCAGGAAATCGGGCAATGGCTGGGCGATCATGGACCAGAAGGGCGACACCGGACACATCACCATCGCGAATGTGATGCAGTCGAACGGCGTCATCCACGTCATCGACACGGTGATGCTGCCGTAATTTACGGCGCGGCGAAAAATTTCGCGCGGCGGTGCATCCAGCGGGTGCGCCGCCGCGTAGCTCCGTGGTCCTTCTCGAGAAGACAGGACGCGTAAGCGGAGCGCAGGCCCCTCCTTTACCTCGCTCCGCGCGTAACGGACCTGTCGGCCCCCCAAGAGCCGGCAGGTCCAACCCGCACCGTCATGGAAGCGTCATCGCCGTCACCTAGGGCGAGCCGTGCGGCGCCCGCCGCGACGGAGAACGCCATGGCTCTCGCCCCTCGCCTGCCTCACAATCGCGCCGTGCGCGCCGCGGTGCATCGCCACGATCATCTTTCGAAACAGGGACTGCTCGAGCGCGCCTTCACCTTCGCGTTCAGGGGGCTGGTCTATGCGCAGATCTGGGAAGATCCGGCGGTTGACATGGAGGCGCTGGCGATCACGCCCGATTGCCACATCGTCACGATCGCCTCGGGCGGGTGCAACGTGCTGAGCTATCTCACCGCCGACCCGCGGGCGATCACCGCAGTCGACCTCAACACCGCGCATATCGCGCTCAACCGTCTCAAGCTCGCCGCCGCGCGCCAGCTGCCCGACCATGCCAGCTTCCACCGCTTTTTCGCGCGCGCCGACAGCAAGGCGAACATCGCCGCCTATCGCGAACATGTCCGCCCGCATCTCGACGAGCCGACGCGGCGCTATTGGGAGGGGCGCGACCTGATCGGTCGGCGGCGCATCGGCGGCTTTGCGCACGGCGTGTACAAGCGCGGACTGCTTGGCCGTTTCATCGGCGCTGCGCATCTGCTGGCGCGGTTGAACGGCATCGACCCGGGCGCGGTCCTGCGCGCTACATCGATCGAGGAGCAGCGCGCGATCTTCGACCGAGACTATGCGCCACTCTTCGACAAGGGCTTTGTCCGCTGGCTGACCGACCAGCCCGCCTCGCTGTTCGGGCTGGGCATCCCGCCGGCGCAATATGAGGCGCTGGCCGGCCAGGAGAAGATGGCGACGGTGTTGCGCGCGCGGCTCGAAAAGCTCGCCTGCGATTTCGACATTCGCGACAATTATTTCGCGTGGCAGGCGTTCGGGCGGGGCTATGGCGACGGACCGCAGGCCCCCTTGCCGCCCTATCTGCAGCGCGCACACCACGTGGCAGTGGCCGAACGGGCCGAGCGGGTCGAGGTACGGCACATCAACTTCACCGACTATCTGCGCTCGCGGCCGGACGCCTCGCTCGATCGCTATGTCCTGCTCGATGCGCAGGACTGGATGACCGATGCACAGCTGGGCGAATTGTGGCGCGAGATCACGCGTACGGCACGCCCGGGCGCGCGGGTGCTGTTCCGCACCGCCGGAACGCCGAGCATCCTGCCCGGCCGGGTGCCGGCCCCGATTTTGGCACAGTGGGAATACCGCGACGAGGAATCGCTCGACTATACGCTGCGCGACCGCTCCTCGATCTATGGCGGGGTGCATCTCTACGTGCTCGGTGCAGGCGCCTGAGCATGGACAGCCATGCCGGGCGGATGGACGCGATCTACCGCACGCAGCGCCATTTCTATGATCTGACCCGCAAATATTACCTGCTCGGGCGCGACGGCCTGATCCGGGCGCTGGCGCCGCCGCCGGGCGGGACGGTGCTGGAAATCGGCTGCGGCACCGGACGCAACCTGATCGCGGCGGCGCGGGCATGGCCCGAGGCGCGATTGTACGGAATCGATATCTCGGAGGCGATGCTGGAGACGGCGCGCGCCAAGGTCGCGCGCGCCGGCCTGAGCGCGCGGATCACGCTGGCGCAGGGCGACGCCACCGGGTTCGATGCCGCTGCGTTGTTCGGTGTCGCGACGTTCGACCGCGTGTTCCAGAGCTATACGCTGTCGATGATCCCCGACTGGCAGGGCGCGATCCGTGAAGGCGCGGCGAAGCTCGCGCCGGGCGGCCAACTTGCGGTGGTGGATTTCGGCCAGCAGGAGCGCTTGCCACGCTGGTGGCGCAAAATGCTGTTCGCGTGGCTGGGGAAGTTCGAGGTAGCGCCGCGTGCGATGCTGCCCGAGGCACTGCGCGAGGTCGCCGCCGATGCCGGCCTGCGCGCCGAGATCACCCCCCACTTTCGGGGCTTTGCGTGGTCGGGGCGACTGCTTCATGGCTGACGGCCGATGCCGTCGCCTCCCCCATTGCCGCAGCTTGCCCGCAAGCTCGGATATGCCGGGCTACTGCCGCAGCTCGCCATGGTCGCGGTGCTGCTCCAGGGCCGGCTGGAGGAGCGCTTCATCGCGCTGTCGATCGCTTATGCCTATGCCGCGCTGATCCTGAGTTTTCTCGGCGGGCTGTGGTGGGGCCTTGCTGCGCGCGCCGAGCGAGCGCCGACATGGCTGTGGTATGCGGCGGTCGCACCGTCGCTGATCGCGCTGGCAAGCGCCTGGCCATGGGCGGTCGGCGAACCATGGCCGGGGCCATCTCTGGTCGTGCTGGGCGTCACCTTGATCGGATCGTTGACGGTCGACCGGGCGCTGGCGCGCGACGGGATTGCACCGCCCGGCTGGATGAGCTTGCGCTTGCCGCTGTCGCTGGGTCTCGGTCTGCTGACGCTGTTGGCAGGCCTGCTGTAATCAGGCTGCCTGGCGCAGCTCGAGCCGGTCCCAGATCTCGACCAGCGCCTTGGTCAGATCGCGCATCATCGCCTCGTCATGGGCGGGGCCGGGGGTGAAGCGCAACCGTTCGGTGCCGCGCGGCACGGTCGGATAGTTGATCGGCTGGACGTAGACGCCGTACTCGGCAAGCAGGATATCGCTGATCTTCTTGGCCTTGACCGGGTCGCCGACCATCACCGGCACGATGTGGGTGTCGCCGAGCATGACGGGCACGCCGGCCTCGACCAGCATCGCCTTGAGCCGCGCGGCGGCGGCTTGCTGCGCGTCGCGCTCGGCGCTCGACGCCTTGAGGTGCCGCACGCTGGCCAGTGCACCCGCGACCAGCACGGGCGCGAGGCTGGTGGTGAAGATGAACCCCGGCGCATAGCTGCGAATCACGTCGATGATCGTACGGTCGGTGGCGATATAGCCGCCCATCACGCCGACCGCCTTGGCCAGCGTGCCCTCTATGATCGTGAGCCGGTGCGCGACATCGTCGCGCTCCGAAATGCCGCCGCCGCGCGCGCCGTACATGCCGACGGCATGGACCTCGTCGAGATAGGTCAACGCATTGTACTTGTCGGCGAGATCGCAGATCGCCGCGATCGGCGCTACGTCGCCCTCCATCGAATAGACGCTTTCGAACGCGATCAGCTTGGGTGCGGCGGGATCGGCGGCGGCGAGCAGTTCCTCGAGATGCGCCAGATCATTGTGGCGGAACACGCGCTTCTCGCAGCCCGAATTGCGGATGCCGGCGATCATCGAGGCGTGGTTCAACTCGTCGGAAAAAACGATGCAGCCCGGCAGCACCTTGGCCAGCGTCGCCAGCGTGGCGTCGTTCGAGACATAGCCCGAGGTGAACAGCAGCGCCGCCTCCTTGCCATGCAGATCGGCCAGTTCGGCCTCGAGATCGACGTGGTAATGCGTGTTGCCGCCGATGTTGCGCGTGCCGCCCGAACCCGCGCCGACATCGTGCAGCGCCTCTTCCATCGCCGCGATCACCGCCGGGTGCTGGCCCATGGCGAGATAGTCGTTCGAACACCATACGGTCACCGGCTTGGGGCCGTTGTGCCCGGCGAAACAGCGCGCGTTGGGAAACGCGCCCTTGTTGCGCAGGATGTCGATGAACACCCGATAGCGTCCCTCGGCGTGCAGCCGATCGATCGCCTGGGTGAAGATGCGAGAGTAGTCGACTCCCGCCTGCGCCGTGGCTTCCGCGTTCATGGCGGGCCCCTTAGCGCGAGAGTGCGGCGATTTCCAGCGTCCGGAATCGTTCAGACAGATCGATTTCGCGCGGATTTATCTGGATCAAGGCGCGACTCGCCGCTGCGTGCTAAAGAGAATATCGGCCGCCTTGGGATCGAGCGTGCCGCCGTCACAGAATTCCGCGCTCCCGTTTTTATGCAGGAGTTACCCCATGCCCGCAGATCCGCACGAGACCGCCGACTATCTGAGCCACCGCGAGATGCAGGAGCGCGCGCTGGCGGCGAGCGCCACCGATCCCTGTGCGCGCCGCGTTCATCTCGACCTGGCGCGGCGCTATGCCGATCGCCGTGCGACGCTGGCCGCGCAACTGCTGCACGCGGCCTGAGGGCTAGAGCGACTCGATCGAATCGAGGCCGAACCGTGCCAGCGCGGGCGCCAGCGCGTCGCTCGCGGTATCGCGCCGGGTGAACACAGCGACGCCGGCAACCGGTGTCGTCGGCCATTCCTGCCCCCTCGTCAGATCGGCAATGCGGCGGGCAATGCCCAGCCCGCCATCGACGAAGTTCACTGCGTGTGGCGCGGCGGCAGCCAGTTCCTCGGCGACCAGCGGAAAATGCGTGCAGGCGTTGACGATGGTGTCGATCGCGTCGCCGCCGGGTTGTCCGAACAGTCCCTCGAGGATCGCGGCATAGCGTGCCGGCACGCCGGGCTCGCCGCGCAATTTTGCCTCGGCCAGTTCGACCAGCTCGGCAGAGCCGTAGCGCAGCACGACACAATCACCGGCGAAGCGCGCGGCGAGATCGTCGACATAAGGCTGGCGCACCGTCGCTTCGGTACCCAGCACGCCGATGGTGCGCGTCTTGCTGATCAGGGCGGCGGGCTTGATCGCGGGCACGGTGCCGACGATCGGCAGGTCGAGCGCCTCGCGTACCGACGCCAGCGCGATCGTCGAGGCGGTGTTGCAGGCGATGACGATCAAGCGCGGCCGGTAGCGTTCGGCCAGGCGGCCGAGCAGCGCGGGGACGCGCGCGGCGATCTGAACCTCGCTCTTGGTGCCATAGGGAAAACCGGCCGAATCCGCGACATAGACGACCGGCATATGCGGCAGCAGTGCGCGGGCCGGAGCGAGCACCGACAGCCCGCCGACGCCGGAATCGAAAAACAAAACGGGCCGGGCGTCGGTCATGTGCGGCCCGTAGGCGGCTGGACGGACAAGCTCAATGCCTGGCACGACACGGGGCCGGGTGAGGGCGCGGACCGGGCGGCGGCTGTCCAACAGCCGTAGCGCGGGTGATGTGCGCGGTGATCGGCGAGGACGGCGGGTGCGGCGGAGGAGTTGAATCAAACCAGCGGGCAGCGACAGCCGGCCGACGCCCGAATCAGAATGCAGCGCCGATCGCCCCTCGGTCGTGAGGCGCGCCTCAACCCGACCGGAACGCGAGCGGAATCGTCTTGTCGGCAGGCGCGTACCCGCTATGTTCGAAGGCGCAAACGGGGGGCGTGGATGTGCCGAGCGAATATCTTTCGAAAGCGGCGGTGTTCGCACTGGTGGTCGGCTATCTGCTCGGCTCGATCCCGTTCGGGGTGATCCTGACGCGACTCGCCGGCGCGGGCGACCTGCGGCAGATCGGCTCGGGCAATATCGGCGCGACCAACGTGCTGCGCACCGGGCGCAAGGGGCTGGCGGCGGCGACGCTGCTGCTCGATGCCGCCAAGGGGTGGGCAGCGGTCGTGCTGGTCGAGATGTGGCTCCCCGGACTTGGCATCGTCGCCGCTCTGGGCGCTTTTATCGGCCATCTCTTCCCGGTGTGGCTGCATTTCCACGGCGGCAAGGGCGTGGCGACGCTGATGGGCATCGTGCTGGCGCTGCACTGGCCCTGCGCGGTGGTCTATGCCGCAGTGTGGCTTGGGGTGCTCGCTTTTGTGCGCGTCTCGTCGCTGGCCGGCATGACGGCAGCGGTCAGTGCACCGCTGAGCGCGGCTTTCTTTGCAAAGTTCGATATCGTCGCATTGCTCATCGTCCTGGCGTTGCTCGTGTTGTGGAAACACCGCGACAATATGGCGCGGCTGATGGCCGGCACCGAGCCACGCATCGGGGGCAGGCGCGACTGAGCCATGGCCGATGACGTCGCGATCGCCCGGCTGCGGTTGATCCGCACGCCCCAGATCGGTCCGGTCACCTATGCCCAGTTGATCGCCCGCTTCGGCGACGCGGCGCGCGCAATCGAAGCCCTGCCCGAGCTCGCCGCGCGCGGCGGTGGGCGGGCGCCTATGGTCGTCAATCGCGCCATCGCCGAACGCGAGTTGGCAACCGTCGCCAAGCTCGGTGCAAGACATCTGTTTCTCGGCGATAGCGACTATCCCGAATTGCTGGCGCAACTCGACGACGCGCCTGCGGTGATGATGGTGCGTGGCGACTGCGCGCTGCTGACGCGCCCGGTGGTGGCGATGGTCGGCGCGCGCAATGCCTCGGCGGCGGCGTGCCGCTTTGCGCGGCAACTGGCCGCCGAACTGACCCGGGAACAGGTCAGCGTCGTGTCGGGGCTGGCACGCGGGATCGATACCGCAGCGCATGTCGGATCGCTCGACGGCGGGACGATCGCGGTGATCGCGGGTGGCATCGATGTCGCTTATCCGCCGGAAAATGCCGAATTGCAGGAACGCATCGCCCAAAGCGGCCTGCTGATCGCCGAGCAACCGCCGGGCGTCGAGCCACGCGCGCGACACTTCCCGCATCGCAACCGCATCATCGCCGGGCTGGCGCTTGGCACGGTGGTGGTGGAGGCAGCCCCCCGATCGGGTTCGCTGATCACCGCGCGGCTTGCCGCCGAGGCGGGGCGCGAGGTTATGGCGGTGCCGGGCAGCCCGCTCGACCCGCGCGCGCAGGGCTGCAACGGTTTGATCCGCGACGGCGCGACCCTGGTACAGAACGCCGCCGACATTCTCGAAACGATCCGGCCGATCGACGCACGGATGGTGCGCGCGCCCGGCGTCGTGTTCGGCGGCCCACCGCCCGAGGACGCCGACGACGCGGCGCGGCGTCTGGTTTGCGAACTGCTCGGCCCCGTTCCGGTCGCGGCCGATGAACTGATCCGGCAATCCGGGTCGAGTCCGGCGATCGTGCAGACCGTGCTGCTGGAACTGGAACTGGCCGGGCGGATCGAGCGGCACGCCGGTGGCCGGGTGAGCCTCATCTGACGGGAAACGAGCAGGTAGATATGGAACGTAGCATCACCGTTGGCGACATCTTTGCTGAAACCTCGCGCCTGTTCAGCGAGAATGCCGCACTGGCCCTTGCCATTATTGCCAGTCTCACGATCCTGAACGTGGTGATCGATCAACTGCCGGCGAGCGGCGCGGCGATGCTGGGCGTGATCGCCAGCATCGGCCTGCAATATTGGCTGATCCGACAGACTCTCGGTCGACGAGAGATGCTTGACGGCCGCGCCGGCTTCCCGTCCTTTTTCGGCGTAAACCTCCTGTCCGGTCTGGCCATCCTGCTGGGCTTCCTCGCGCTGATCGTTCCCGGCGTGTTTTTGCTGGCGCGATGGTCGGCGGCCGACGGCGCATTGTTGTCGGAAGGCGAAGGCATTTCCGCCGCGCTCGGCAGAAGCTGGCACATCACGGCGCCGCATGCCTGGCCGATCGCGGGGGCGCTGTTGATCGTCTATGGGCCTGCGTTTGGCATTGGCATCGGCGTGCCGATCATGATGGGCGATACGATCCCGATCATGATCTCGGGGATGACCAATTTGCTGATCTTCACGGGCTCCGTCTTCTCATGGCTGATGGGCCTCGCGATCTACGCCCTGTTGCGACCCGGGACCGACGCTCTCGCCGACGTGTTCGCGTGAGTGGCGCGCGATGACCGCGTCCGTCAGAACTCCGCGGCGCATCTATACCGTCGCTGGCATCTACGGGCTGATCATCCTGCTGCCGCTCTATTTCGCCGAACATGCGCTCGCGGCGATGGGGCCGGCATTGACCCGGCCGGAATATTATTACGGCTTTATCGGCGCCGCGGCGTCGTTCCAGCTGGTCTATCTCATGATCGGACGCGACCCGGTACGCCTGCGCCCCTTGATGCCGGTGACGCTGATCGCCAAGTTGAGCTTCACCATTCCGGTGGCGACGTTGTTCGTGCTCGGCCGCGTCGATCTTCCGACCATGATGCTTGCGACGATCGACGCGTTGATCGGCGTTGCCTTCCTCTGGGCATGGCGGCACACGCCTGTCGCTTGACGCACGACCGATCGCCTCTCCATCCTCGCGCGTACACGTAAGGACACCCACAACCGCTTATGCAGCTTGTCATCGTCGAATCGCCCGCCAAGGCGAAAACCATCGAGAAGTATCTCGGCTCTGACTATCGCGTTCTTGCGAGCTACGGGCATGTTCGCGACCTGCCGCCGAAGGACGGATCGGTCGATCCCGATGACGGCTTTGCGATGGAGTGGGAGAATTATCCCGACAAGGCGAAGCAGCTGAAAGCCATCGCCGACCTCGCCAAGACCGCCGACCGGCTGATCCTCGCGACCGATCCGGATCGCGAGGGCGAGGCGATCAGCTGGCATGTCCAGGAAGTGCTGCGCAACCGCAAGGCGCTGCCCAAGGAGGTCGAGCGCGTCACCTTCAACGCCATCACCAAGGCGACAGTGACGGAGGCGATGAAGCATCCGCGCGAGCTCGATACCGACCTGATCGATGCGTACCGCGCGCGCCGCGCGCTCGACTATCTCGTCGGCTTCACGCTGTCGCCGGTACTGTGGCGCAAGCTGCCCGGCGCGAAGTCGGCCGGGCGCGTGCAGTCGGTCGCGCTGCGCATCATCGTCGATCGCGAGCGCGAGATCGAGGCGTTCCGGGCGCAGGAATATTGGTCGGTGGTGGCCAATATGGAGCAGGACGGCACGCCGTTCGTCGCGCGACTGACACGCTGGAACGGCGACAAGATCGACCGGCTGACGATCGGTGCGGAAGGCGACGCGCTCAAGGCCAGGGCAGATGTCGAGGCGGGGCACTTCACCGTGCAGTCGGTCGAGACCAAGCCGGCGATGCGCAATCCGCCACCGCCCTTCACCACCTCGACGCTGCAGCAGGAAGCGGCGCGCAAGCTCGGCTTCTCGGCGAGCCATACGATGCGCATCGCGCAGGGGCTCTACGAGGACGGCGTGATCACCTATATGCGCACCGACGGCGTGCAGATGGACGGCAGCGCCATTTCCGCCGCGCGCAAGGCGGTCGCCGATCGCTATGATGCGAGCTATGTCCCCGACAAGCCGCGCCAGTACCAGACCAAGGCGAAGAATGCGCAGGAAGCGCATGAGGCAATCCGCCCGACCGACTTCGGCAAGAACACCGCCGGGGGCGGCGATCATGCGCGGCTCTACGAGCTGATCTGGAAGCGCGCGCTGGCCAGCCAGATGGCCTCGGCACGGATGGAGCGCACCACGGTCGAACTGGCCGACGGCACCGGCCGCCACGGCCTGCGCGCGACCGGGCAGGTCGTGCTGTTCCCCGGCTATCTCGCGCTCTATGAAGAGGGCAGCGACGACAGCGCGGATGAGGAGAGCCGTCGCCTGCCGCGGATGCGCGACGGCGACGCGCCGGCCAAGAAATCGGTCGATGCCGAGCAGCATTTCACCCAGCCACCGCCGCGCTTTTCGGAAGCTTCGCTGGTCAAGCGGCTGGAAGAACTCGGCATCGGTCGCCCCTCGACCTATGCCTCGATCATCCAGACGCTCAAGGACCGCGCCTATGTGAAGATCGAGAAGAACCGCTTCTTCGCCGAGGAGAGCGGACGACTGGTGACGGCGTTCCTCGAGCGCTTCTTCGAGCGCTATGTCGGGTATGATTTTACCGCCGGTCTCGAAGACGAACTCGACGAGGTGTCGGGTGGCCGCGCGCAGTGGCAGGCGGTGCTCGAACGGTTCTGGAAGGACTTCAAGCCGCGTACCGACGAGGTGATGGAGCAGAAGCCGTCCGAAGTGACGGCGGCGCTCGACATCTTCCTCGAACCCTATCTGTTTCCGGCCAAGGAAGACGGCAGCGACCCGCGGCTATGCCCCAATTGCGGCGTGGGCCGGCTCGCGCTGCGCGGCGGCAAGTTCGGCGCGTTCGTCGCCTGCTCCAACTATCCCGAGTGCAAATATACCAGGCGCTTCGGCCAGGGCGGCAGCGAGGAAGCGGTCGCGGAGAATGAGACCCTCGGCACCGATCCGGCCAGCGGGCTGCCGATCGAGCGCAAGTCGGGGCGGTTCGGCCCCTATATCCAGCTCGGCGAGGGCAAGGAGGCGAAGCGCGCCTCGATCCCCAAGGATATCCCCGAGCTCGACCTGGAATGGGCGATCAAGCTGCTGTCGCTGCCGCGCGAAGTCGGCACGCATCCCGAGAGCGGCAACCCGATCACGGCCTCGATCGGTCGTTATGGCCCCTATCTGGCGCATGACGGCAAATATGCCCGACTGCAGTCGACGCTCGAGGTATTCGAGACCGGCATGAACGCGGCGGTGGTCAAGCTGGCGGAAGCGGCGGCGGGCGGCGGACGGCCGCAGCGCGGCTCGCGCGAACCGCTGAAGGTGCTCGGCCTGCATCCGCGCACCGAGGTCGAGCTCAAGCTGATGGAGGGTCGCTACGGCGCCTATGTTACCGACGGCACGACCAATGCGACATTGCCCAAGGGACTCGAAAAGGATGCGCTGACGCTCGAGGAAGCGGCGCAGCTGATCGATGCGCGCGCTGCGGCGGCGCCGGCGAAGGGCAAGAAAAAGGCACCGGCAAAAAAGGCCCCGGCAAAGAAGGCTGCGGCAAAAAAGCCGGCGGCGAAGAAGGCGCCGGCCAAGGCCGTCGCGAAGAAATAGTCAGGCGGCGCGCAGCGTCGTCATCTGCAACCATGCGCGGGCGGCCTTCTGCGCTACGGCGATCTCGCGCGCAGACATGTCCTCGGCGATTTCGCTGCGGCAGGCCTGCGCCGCCTCGCTGCCGGCGACGGCGGCGAGGTTGAACCATTTGTGCGCCTCGATCAGGTCGACATCGATCCCGGCAGCGCCGCTCGAATAGACCATGCCGAGATCGTAATAAGCGTCGATATCACCGCGTGCCGCATCGGCCATTCGGCTGTCGATGAGGAACTGCGCACTCTTCAGGCTGTTGCCCATGTCACGAAACCCCCGGTTCAATCCTGTAAGGACCGAGCTTGGGCCGAAGGTTTTCAACAAATGGTTAACGCGGTTAACCGTGTTTTACCGGCACCTCGATATTGTCGATCAAGCGGGTCGTACCCATCCGCGCGGCGGCGAGCAGGCGACGCGGGCGCGCTGGATCCGGCAGCTCGCCGAGCGTCTCGGCATCGACGAGCGTGACATAGTCGACGACGAAGCCGGCAGCCGCCAGCGCATCGCGCGCCGCGGCGACCGCTGCCTCGGGCAAGCCGCCCTTTTCGATCGCTCGCGCCGCAACGCCGAGCGCTCGCGGCAACGCCACCGCCCTGCTGCGCTCGACATCGTCGAGATAGATGTTGCGCGACGAAAGGGCGAGGCCATCATCGTCGCGCTGCGTCGGCACGCCGGCGATTTCGACTGGCATGTCGAGATCGGCGACCATCCGGCGGATCACCGCGAGTTGCTGGAAATCCTTCTCGCCGAAATAGGCGATGTCAGGCGCGACCTGGTTGAACAGCTTGGCGACGACGGTCGCGACGCCGTCGAAATGCCCCGGGCGCGAAGCGCCGTCGAGACCGTCGCTGACGCCGGCGACCGACACCGTCGTCGCAAAGCCGTCGGGATACATCGCCTCGACCGGCGGCAACCAGAGCAGGTCGCAGCCGGCGTCGCCCAACATCCGCGCATCGGCCAATTCCTTGCGCGGATAGCGGCCGAGATCCTCGCCCGCGCCGAACTGTTTGGGATTGACGAAAATCGACGCGACGATCCGCGTCCCCGGCCGCTTCGCCGCCTCGACCAGCGCCATATGGCCGGCGTGGAGCGCGCCCATGGTAGGCACGAGCGCGATGCGCGCGCCCTCGCCACGGAAGGTCGCGACCGCGTCGCGCAGTTCGGCAATGGTGCGGACGGTGTGCACGGGACGAACAGACCCTTCGACAAGGACGGGCGGGCCTTCTATGGGGGGGCGGACGCACGATCAACACGGGATTTTACGAAGCGATGGGGGCTGGCAAGCCGCATGTCATCGTCTTTGCCAACGAAAAGGGCGGGACGGGCAAATCGACCACGGCGGTGCACGTCGCGATCGCGCTGCGGGTGCGCGGCGCGCGCGTCTCGGCGCTCGATCTCGACCATCGCCAGCGGACGCTGGGCCGCTATTTCGACAATCGCGCCGAGACGCAGAAGCGAAGCGGTGCCGAGCTGCCGATACCACGCCACGCGACGCATGACGGTGCGACGCTCGACGATTTCGAGGCGCAGTTCGCCGCGCTGAGCGCGGATGCCGATTATCTGGTGATCGATACGCCGGGTCGCGACGACCCGTTCGCGCGGCTCGCCGCGCAGCGCGCCGATACGCTCGTCACCCCGATGAACGACAGTTTCGTCGATTTCGACCTGATCGGCCAGGTCGACCCCGACACCTACAAGGTGACGCGCCCGAGCTTCTATGCAGAGCTGATCTGGGATGCGCGCAAGGCACGCGCCAAGGCCGATGGCTCGACGATCGACTGGGTCGTGCTGCGCAACCGCGTGCAGCATGTCGAGGCGCGCAACATGCGGCGGGTGTCCGAGGCGCTCGACCAGCTCGCCAAGCGCGTCGGCTTCCGCATCATCCCCGGGCTGGGCGAGCGCGTGATCTATCGCGAACTGTTCCCCAAAGGGCTGACGATGCTCGACGCGCGCGAATTCGGCGCGATGGGGCTGGCGCATGTCGCTGCGCGACAGGAACTGCGCGAGATGATGTCGGCGCTCGGCCTGCCCGAGCCCGCGATGCCGTTGTTCGCCGCCGGATGAAGGGCCTGCTGCTCGCCGCGCTGGTGGCGTATGTCGGCTGGTGGTTGTGGCAAGGACCCAAGCACAAGCCGCGGCCGATGCCGCCACCCCGCCCGAGCGAGGAAAGCACCGCGCTGGCGGTGCTCGGGCTGGGCAATGGTGCCGACGAGGACGACATCCGCGCCGCGCATCGCCGGCTGCTACAGGCGGTGCATCCCGACCATGGCGGCTCGGCGGAGCTAACCCGCCGCGTCAACGCCGCGCGCGACCTGTTGCTCCGGCGCCGCACCCCCGATTGAACTTTCCGCGCGCTCACCGATTGGGCGGTCAGCGCCACAACAGGAAGCCTCATGACACACAGCTTCAATCCCACCAGCCTTCGCGAATATGACATCCGCGGCATTGTCGGGGAGACGCTCGGCACGGCCGACGCGACCGCGATCGGCCGCGGCTTCGCGACCGTCGTGCGTCGCGCCGGCGGCACGCGCGTCGCGGTCGGTTATGACGGGCGCACCACGTCGCCCGAACTGGAGCGCGCGCTGATCGGCGGGCTGACCGCGTCGGGGGTCGATGTGGTGCGTGTCGGCATGGGTCCGACACCGATGCTTTATTATGCCGAGGCGGTGCTGGAGGTCGATGGCGGTATCGAGATTACCGGCAGCCACAATCCAGCCGAATATAATGGCTTCAAGATGGTGCTGCAGCATCGCCCGTTCTTCGGCGAGGATATCCAGCTGCTCGGGCGGATGGCCGAAGAGGGTGACTGGGAAGAGGCCGAAACGCCGGGCAGCGTGACCGATGCCGACATCATCGACGATTATGTCGGGCGGCTGCTCGCCGGATATGCCGGTGGCGCCTATCGGATCGGCTGGGACGCCGGCAACGGGGCTGCGGGGCCGGTGATCGAGAAGCTGGTCAAGCTGCTGCCGGGCGAACATCACCTGCTCTACACCGAGGTCGACGGGACCTTTCCCAACCATCATCCCGACCCGACCGATGAAAAGAACCTCGCCGACCTGAAGAAGCTGGTCGCCGACAACAAGCTCGATTTCGGTTTCGCCTTCGACGGCGATGGCGACCGGATCGGCGCGATCGACGGAACCGGCCGGGTGATCTGGGGCGACCAGCTGCTCGCGATCCTCGCCGAGCCGGTGCTCAGGGAGCTGCCGGGCGCGACGATCATCGCCGACGTCAAGGCGAGCCAGGCGCTGTACGACCGCATCACCGAACTGGGCGGCAAGCCGGTGATGTGGAAGACCGGTCACAGCCTGATCAAGACCAAGATGAAGGAAACCGGCGCGCCGCTCGCCGGCGAGATGAGCGGCCATATCTTCTTCGCGCACGAATTTTACGGCTTCGACGATGCGCAATATGCCGCCGTGCGGCTGATCCGCGCGATCCACATGATCGGCAAGTCGATGACCGAGATCCGCGGCGCGATGCCGGCGATGGTCAACACGCCCGAGATGCGCTTCCAGGTCGACGAGAGCCGCAAGTTCGCGGTGATCGACGAGGTGCTCGAACGGCTCGAGACCGCCGGCGCCGAGGTCAATCGCACCGACGGGGCGCGCGTCAATACGCCCGACGGATGGTGGCTGCTGCGCGCCTCCAACACGCAGGACGTGCTGGTCGCGCGCGCCGAGGCGAAGGACCAGGCGGGGCTCGACCGGCTGCTCGCGCAGATCGACGAGCAACTGGCGCTAAGCGGGCTGGAGCGCGGCCCGCAGGCGGGCCACTGAGGCAGAGCCGTTAGGGGCTGGCAATCCGGGGGGAGTGCGGCCACTTAGGGCCTGTGTCCCGCCCAACCCAGATCATTCGCGTCGTCGACCTCGAGACCACCGGCCAGGCACCGCCGACCCATGGCGTGTGCGAGATAGGCTGGCAGGATGTCGCCTTGGGCGAGGATGGCCGCTGGGATATCTGGGGCGAGGGCGGGCAGCGCTACGTCAATCCGGGCCGGTCGATTCCGCCGATCACCCAGGCGATCCACCATATTCTCGACGAGCAGGTCGCCGACGCGCCTTTGTGGCACGATGTGGCACGGCCAGTGCTCGATCCATGGCCGCGGCGCGTGGCGCTCGCCGCACACCGCGCCGATTTCGAGCAGCAATATTGCACGGCGGCGCTGACCCACAATGCCGACTGGATCTGCACGTGGAAATGCGCGCTGCGAATGTGGGCCGACGCGCCAAGCTTTTCCAACCAGGTGCTGCGCTATTGGCGCAAGCCGGCGGGAATCGAGCATGAGCGCGGCCTGCCGGCGCACCGCGCTTTCCCCGATGCCTATGTCACCGCCTTCCACCTGCGCGACATGCTCAACGAGGTGGGCGCGGCGCAGCTGATCGCCTGGTCGAACGTGCCGGGCATCCTGCCGCGCGTGCGCTTCGGCCCGGATCGCGGCAAGAGCTGGCAGGAAATCGAGGAAGAGGTGCTGATCGGCTTTCTCGGCGACCGCGATATCGACGTGCGCTTCACCGCAGAAACCGAACTGGCGCGGCGGCGCGGCGGCGGGTCGATCGGGCGGCAGACGACGCAGGGATCGCTGTTATAGCGCGCTTGCGGCCTCATCACGCTTGATCGAGGTCAACCACCGCGTCGCCAACAGCCTGCAACTGGTCACGGCGATGGTGCGGCTCCAGGCCTCGGCGCTCGACGATCCGGCCGCGCGTGCTGTCCTGGAAGATACGCAGCGACGCATCGATGCGATCGGGCAGGTCCACCGCCGGCTCTATACCTTGGAGAATGTCGAGCAGGTCGACATGGCCGATTATCTCGGCGCGCTGGTCGGCGAACTGGGTGAGGCGTGGTCGACCGATACGGCACCGCAGCGCCTGTCGCTCGATGCCGAGACGATCCTGTTGCCGACCGATCGCGCGGTGTCGCTGGGCGTGATCGTTACCGAACTGGTCAGCAATGCATGCAAATATGCCTACGTCGATGGCGCCAGCGGCGAGGTACGCGTCGCGCTGCACCGTGACGGCGACCAACATTTCAAGCTCGTCGTCGAGGATGACGGTGTCGGCATGAAGGTCGACGCACCGGCGCGCGGCACTGGTGTTGGCACCAAGCTGATCCGCGCGATGGGCCAGAGCCTGCAGGGCGCGATCGAGTATGACGCCGCACATACCGGCGTGCGTGCAACGCTGCGCGCCGCGCTGTCGTAGCGGGCAGGATGGCGGCAGCGATGCGCCGCTGCGAGATCAGCGTTTCGGCTTGATGAACTTGTAGATGAACTGGTCGGTCCGGCCGCGGATCGTCTTGTCGAACACCGGCCTGGCGTGATCGTCGCCCGGGTTGGCGAGTAAGCGGCTTTCGCCAGCAAAGCGGAATCCGGCGGCAACCACCTGCTGCTTCACCGTCGCCGGATCGATGCGATGCAGCGTGTCGGTATCGCGCATTCCCGAACCGGTCGCCGCGGCATGATCGATGACCAGATACACGCCGCCGGGCTTGAGCGCCGCAAACACCGCCTTGTTGAGCACGGCCGGGTCGATGTTGCCCATGAACTTGTCGGGATAGTCGTGATAATTCTGCGCGGTGAACACCAGGTCGACATGTTCGGGTACCGTCAACCGATCGGCGGGCTGTACGGCGCCGGTAATGTTGGCGAAGTTGGCTGTCCTCGAGAGCGCTTCATAATCAACGACATTCTGATGCGCCTCGTCGGCATAAGGCTTGGGCCAGATACCGTAGACATGGCCCTTTGGCCCAACGACCCTAGCGAACAGCCGCGTCCAATAGGCAGCGCCAGGGATCAGGTCGAGCACCTTGTCGCCAGGCTTGAGCCCGGCATAGGCGACGATCTCGGGGCCGTGCCGCCGCGCATCATCGGCCGCCTGGGCGGCGCGTGCCGGATCGGCGGCAGCGCGCACGATATAGGCCGGCAGCTTCGCCGGCGGTGCCGCGATGGTCGAACTGGCGAGCGGCAGCAGCAGCGGAGCGATGAGCGGCAAGGCAGCGCGGAGCATCAGTGGCATCGAATATCTCCCATCTGGTAGTGTACTGATATATGACAGGAAGACGAACGATCGACCAGCCACGGGATGCGCTTGCCGCTCGGTAGCCCCATCTCGCCAAGGCGTCAGTATGCCCGATAGCGGCAACCGGCCGCTTTGACCGGCGCCCGCAAAGCCACGGTGCGCTTCGCTGGGACAATCAGAAAACACCCGCGCAATGGGCGGTTTCCGATATTCTCTGGACTCTTGCCGCGAAGACCCTGATAATTTGCTCCGAAATGGATGATCTAGCGTTATCTCGTTTGAATCATCGGCAGCGCGAATGCCTGCGCCTCGTCTATCGCAACCTCGAAGCCAAGGAGATCGCTCGTGAACTCGGGCTGTCGCCACACACCGTCGTCGAGCATCTGCGCGACGCACGGCGCGTACTCGGGGCCTCGCGCAGCATGCACGCGGCGCGCATGCTGGTCGAATATGAACAAGACAATCGGATTGGGTACGAGCCGGTTGGGGTAACCCGGCAGGGCAATTTCGCCATGGTGTCGGACGTCCCTGCCGAGGCTTACAGCGCCGCGGTGGGGATCCGAAAGAACCGATACAATTTCAGCTACCTTGAGCGGCTGGGCCTGATCGTTGGCATCGCCGTCGGCATCATCGCGCTGACGGGATCACTCGCGATGGGCGCCCACGTCGTCAGCCAGGTCTTGGTGAACCATAAGATCGATCTTTCGGACTCGGCATATCGACGATAGCCGCGGCCCCCCGTTGCCGCGGCAATGGGAGGGTATAATGCGCAAGGAACGACTCGACGCCGTATCGAAAGTAACCCCTTTGTTCCGTCAGGCGGAGCAATCTTCCGACACCGCCGCGGCGGACGCTGCGGCCTGCATCGCTGAAATGTTGCGTGTCCGCGCTGCAAATCGTCTGCCGATCGGCACAGGCAGCGACATGATCCGCATGCTCACTGAAGCGCTATCCGCCCACGTCAAGGCACGCGAACTGTTCATCGAAGCACATCGGCTGACGCCGCAGGTGCTGGGATCGCTCGGCCTGCGTGCTTATGGCGACGAAAATCCCTGCCCGCCGACAGCGGGCTCCGACGAGTTGCCGATAAAGGTGCCGTTGAAGGTGGTTGCATGACCTGCCCCTCCATATTGACGGCGATGACAGATCATGTTCGATCACTTCATGACCCGGATCATCCTCTTCAACATCCTGCTCCTCGGCACATGTGGCTACGCTATCCTGCGCGGCGGCACGCCCGAAAAATTGACGGGCTGGTTGCTGATGGCGGCCGCAGGATTGACCCTGTTGACCGGTTGGCGGCAAGCAATGTTTCAGCAGGTCGAGATCGGTCTTTTCGCAATCGATCTGGCATTGCTGGCGGGGCTGGTGGTGATCGCCCTCAAGGCCGACCGCTTCTGGCCGCTGGTGCTCGCGGCAATGCAGCTCGACAATACAGCTGCGCATATTCTGAAACTCTTCGATCCCGATCTCATCGGTATCACTTATGCGTTGATGTTAGCCATGTGGAGCTACCCGATGCAGATGATCCTCGCCGTCGCCACTTTGCGTCACCGGCGGCGACTGGCTCAGTTCGGCGAAGATCGCGCATGGAGTCTTGCCCTGGATCGTTAATGGAGGGAGATCGCTGATGTCACTCGATATGACGCAGGCGCCCAATCCAGCGATGGACCTGGGGGATCACGTAGCGGCGATCGCCGCGCGCGCGGTCAGCGCGACTGACTCGCATAGCGACCATGTCGCGACGGCGTATCGATTATATCGCGAGCGACGAGCGCGGCTGCAGGCCTTTTCGCAATCCTTCTCGATCTTCGGCGAGCCGGGCTGGGATATCCTGCTCGAAATCTATCTTGCCGATACGGTCGGGCGGGCGATGTGTGTCGGCACTGCTTGCCTGGCCGCAGACGTCGCACAGACGACGGGCCTGCGCTGGCTGGCCAAGCTCGAGAAGATCGGACTGGTGGTGCGCCAGGACGACCCGACCGACGGGCGGCGCGGACTGGTGATGCTGACATCGCGCGGGCGCACGGAGATGGACCGTTACCTCACTCGAATCGCCGATGAGGAAGACTGACCAAAAAGAACAGACGTGGTGGTCCGAAATGAGTTTCGGCGAGTTTCGGGCCACCAGTGAGCGCGTGTCTTCGGGTCGCGCTACCTTTTGCGGTTGAATTCAAGGCTCGCGGAGCGGCGAGATTTTCGCCGGATTATGTCGTCTGCGGTGGGATTCGCATCTCGGTCGGACATCTCGCGTCCCTGACAGCTAATGCAGTGACACCGCGAGGTTACTGCGCAGGCGAAATCGCGCCTCTGATACGGCAGCGACCTCCCGCCCGCACCCGCCGATCCCGAGCATGACTCAGAAATCACGGCGGTTCCAACCGCACGACGTCGCGGGAAGCCCGCTCGCTGGCGAATCAGCATTCCTGACGTGGTCCCACCTTTGCAGCGCCAACGTGCCGTGCAAGACAAACCCTCCCAGTCGAGCAGCGACCGGCCGCGTTACCCGTGGGAGGCCGTCCGGTAGTATCTTTTATGGACTCGATCCCGCAACCAGCAGGAATCTTTTAACCCATGTTGTGACTGTGTTGGCCCATGATAGCCCACCTACGCGCTACCTCTTGATAACCACGGTGTGAGCATGTAGATTTCCGGATTGCCTCCATCAAGCAATCCGCTTTGATATCCTGTCATTAGCCGGAATTATAACTTGCACCGTGCCGTCGATCATTTGTTGAGAATGATAAAGAGAATTTCTGATAGCATGGTTTATTGCAGGTCTGACACTGTCAGATTTCATTATTACTTTACATTGTGCTTTTTATTAATTGCCGCGTTGCTGTCTGCGTCGGCGCTGTTCGGGTGGATTTTCGACAACTCGCTCCTCAAGGGCTTTGGTAATTTCAACCGGTCGGTCCCGCCCTTGGCGGCCGTGGGCTACATGGCGATTGCGGCCGCCTTGCTCGCGTCGATGCATTCAAGGCTGCGGTGGACGACGACCTTTCTCGCGGTCCCATTTTTGTCATCGGCGCGGCGACCTTTCAGGACGCGACCAGCATCGATCTGGGCGTCGATCGCTGGCTGTTTCCGCATGAGCTCGCCCGGGAACATGGCCTCGCGCCTGGCCGACCATTTGTCGCGACCATAGCCACGCTTACGATGCTGGCCATCGCCGTGGCGATCACCCATCGTCGCGGCCGCGGCTTCAGCCAGGCGGTGGCAGCGCTCGCCAGCGTGGCGCTGGGCGTGTCGATCATCACGGGGATCGTCGTTTTCTTCGACCTGCTCGCTGCAAATGATGGATCGCGAAGATTCCTGCCCTCCTTGCCTGCCTCCGCGCAGGCGATTGCCATTTCAGCCGCGCTACTGGCGTGGCGCGGGCGGTTCGGATGGCCTGATCTCCTGAGCGGGGGCACGCCGCAGGCCAAGGCCATGCGACGCGCCTTTCCCGTCGTGATTCTCGTCCCGGTGCTCACGGCCGTGGCGGAGATTCTGCTCGACGAGGTGAGTCCGATCGATCCGCTTGTCCTTGATGTGATCGCAGGAGCGATCAACATCGCGATCTTTGCGGCGCTGATTTTCTGGTCGATGGCGCGCATCTCGGCCGAGCACGGGGCGCTTTCGGAAACAACCCACGCCATGGCGTCCGCGCCAATCGCGCTGACGTCGCTTGTCGGGGAGATCCAGCAATGGTCACGAGGATGCGAAGAGCTTTATGGCTGGACCGCCGAGGAGGCAATCGGTCGCCGCAAATACGACCTCTTGTGCACGCGCGACGCCAAGACCTCGCTCCCTTTGCGCCGCGTCGCGGACGTCCGCGATGCCGACCGCGAACTGATCGAGCAACGCCGCGACGGGACGATGGTCAATGTGATCGAGCGGGTGCGGCTGGTCGAGGCCGAGGGCCGCGCGCCGGTCATGGTCCATTCGATGACCGATATTACCGCACGCGTGCAGGCCGAGGCGGCGTTGAAGGAAAGCGAAGCGAACCTCTCTCTGGCGCTTGAATCGCATCACATCGGCACGTTCGCATGGGATGCCTCATCGCGAAAGATCGTCTGGTCCCCCGGCGCGGAGCAGCGGCTTGGCCTTCGGCCCGGAGCGATGGAAACCTTCGCCCAATGGATGGCGCTGGTCGACCCGGGGGACATGGCCGCGATCTACGAGACGATCCAGGACGCGCGCAGCCGGCATATCGAGCTATACCGCTTCCAATATCGCCTCAATGTACCCAATGGCGGCGTGCGCATTATCGAAGGGTCCGGCCGATTCTCTTATGGTGCCGACGGCAACCTGGCCCGGATCGTCGGCCTGAACATCGACGTTACCGATCGTAACCTGCGCGAGGCGGCTTTGGTGGCGCAACAGGAGCAGTTTCGGTCCGTATTGAAGACCGTCCCGACCGCGATGGTGATCTTCGACGACCATGACATCATCAAGGCATTCAGTGCGTCAGCAGAGCGGATGCTTGGTTACACTGCAGAAGAAATCATTGGCCTCAATATCGAGATTCTCACGCCGGACCCGATCCGCCACAAGAAAGACTCGTTCGTCGCACGATATCTGGCCGACGGAGAAAGTCACGTCACCGACGGTTCGCGCGTGCTCTATGCGAGACGGCGCGACGGGAGCCTCGTTCCGATCAATCTCTGGATGGGCGATTTGCAGGTGGGGCCGAACCGGCTCTTCACGGGCTTCTGTGAAGACCTCACCGAGCGGCTGGCGGCAGAGGAGCGCCTGACGGACATGCGCAATGAATTGCTCCACGTCTCGCGCCTCAACGCAATGGGCGAGTTGGCCGCCGGCCTTGCGCATGAGTTGAACCAGCCTCTCGCGGCAGCGGTCTATTTTCTCGGCGCCGCCGATCTTCTTCTGAACGACGAGGCGAACCGCGAACGTGGGCAAGCACTGGTACGACTGGCCAGCGAACAGACCCTCAGAGCCGGAGAGATCATCCGCCGGATGCGCAAGTTCATGACCAAGGACGACATCGAAGCGCAGATCGAGCCGATCGCCGGCATCATCGAGGATGCCGTTGCGCTGACCTTCGTCGGCGGTCGGCAGTTCGACATCGAACTGCGCTATGATCTCGATCCGGCGGCGCCCTTCGTGTTGGCGGACCGGGTTCAGATCCAGCAGGTATTCGTCAATCTTCTCCGCAATGCCACCGAGGAATTGAGAAAATGCCCCCCTGCCGGGCGACAGATCTCGATAAAAACCAAAGTCCTTGATATCGAAACGATCGAGTTCAGCGTGGCCGATACAGGCCCTGGACTTGACCCTTTGATCATGGATCGACTCCATATGCCGTTCGTTTCGACCAAGGGCGACAAAGGCATGGGTGTCGGATTGTCGATTTGCCGCCGTATCATCGAAACCCATGGCGGCACGTTCGATGTGGCAAACAACCCTGGCGGGGGTGCGCTCTTTCGCTTCACCCTTCCGAGCTTGAATGTGTAGGTCTATTGGGGAAGATAGATGGCAATGCGCAGCATCTACATCGTCGATGATGATCAATCGGTTAGAGCTGCCCTGCAGAGCCTACTATCGACGCAACCTGATCTGATGATTTTCTCTTATCGCTCGGGCGACGACTTCCTCGCCGAGATCGCCGATCTTGAGCCGGGGTGCATCTTGCTCGACTACAACATGCCCGGTCGCGACGGACTTGACGTCTTGCGACACGTTGCCGGCCTGTCGCGGAAATTCGGCACGATCATCCTCACAGGGCAAGGCGCGATTTCTGTCGCCGTCCAGGCGTGGAAACTGGGCGCGCTCGATTTCCTCGAGAAACCATGCGATCCCACAACGCTGATCACCGTCGTGCAAAATGCCTTTTCGACGATCGAGGAGGATCATCAGAAGGTCTCGCTGGCAGAACGGGCGCGAACCGCCATCGCCAGCCTGAGCCAGCGCGAACAAGACGTGCTGATGGGACTGGTCGAAGGTCGCGGGAACAAGCTGATCGCGTACGACCTCGGTATAAGTCCACGAACCGTGGAAATTCACCGCGCCAACATGATGAACAAGCTTGACGTACGCAGCCTGTCGGAGGCCCTGCGCATCGCGTTTGCGGCGGGCCTTATTCCATCCGACCGACTTGATCCCGATGATCGGGAACCGAGTTCGGAACCGGATTAGGCGTCATGTTCAAGACGATTGGCGTCGCATTTTCCGCTGGCAATCGGCGCCCATCTTTCGATACGCCGTTCCAATCGGCTTACCGCGACTGCCACCGCTGAACCAGTTTCGGAACGCAATCCACAGCGCATTTGCGATCCACCAGGGCGATGCCGTCGGATTCGCGCAGCATCTCGGGCAAATGGTTGACGATGATGATCAGTTCGCCCGACCAGCATTGATTGCGAAGCGTTTTCGCCCATTCGAGTGGCGCCGACGCGATCAGCGATTCCTCGATGATCAGGATAGCCGCGGCACGAAGCGCCTCGCCGAGGGTTGGATCAAGGTGATCAGCCGTCGAAACCGGAATTTCGCCCGCCATGCCGAGATGAGCGGCAAGAACACTACGCAAGCCCACATCGGAAAGTGCCAGGATGAGCGGTCGTCGCGTCACGCTCATCAAACGGCCCTATGATAACATGCGGTCTCATCCGAGCAGCTTTTGATCAAAATTTCAATTGCGGTGCCGCTAAGGGATTCTACGTATATCGCGGCCGAGAATGGCGTCGGCGGATAGTGTCGCGGGTGGCGGTGTAGCAAGCGGCGTCCTGAAGAAGTGGCATCGCCGATCTTCAGTTAGAGTTAGAGTACGACCGCGATGCTAGGGGAGATGACGATGAGCGACGTCATGATGGCCCTGCTCGACCAGGTCGATCGAGAGGCGGATGCGGATTTGGTCCGCGAGATGCTGGCACTTGCCACCGATCGCATGATGGCCATCGAGATCAAGGCGACGACGGAGGTGCCGGCCGGCCGCCCGTTTTGCCGACCGGCTCAATCACCGCGACGGCTACCGCGGAAGTAGCTGGGATGGGCGTGCCGGACGGATCGAACTGGCGATCCCGAAGCTGAGAAAGGGGAGTTATTTTCCAAGCTTCCTTGAGCCGCGTCGGACCGCGCAGATGGCGTCTCGGCGCGGTCGGTCGACGAACAGGCAACCGCGTTTCTCGGCCGCCCGATTGAGGACGACGGGCAGCAGACGCTGGGCGACCCATATCCGCCTATAATGTGCACTGGTAGCTCCGGCGACCAGTGCTGCCGCTAACGTACAGCACCTGGATTGGCGGCGGCGCGGTTAATTTAGGATTATATTCCATGTCCACTGAAGAGATCCAGTCGCGTCTGTCGTTCATGGGCATGGACGATACTCAGCGGGCGACACTGGCCAGCTTGCAGCCGCTGGTGAAATCGCTGATCGGGGGCGCCCTTGATCGCTTCTACAGCGTGGCGCGGGCGACGCCGCAGACGAAAGCGTTCTTCGCCGACGAAAACCAGATGATGAAGGCAAAGAAGGCACAGGAAGCGCACTGGCTGAGAATCGCCAGAGGGCAATTCGATGAGGAGTTCGATACGAGTGTTCACCGCATCGGTTCGGTCCATGCCCGTATCGGCCTTGCACCGCGCTGGTATGTTGGCGCCTATGCGTTGGTCCTTGAAGAACTAATCCGCGGTATCGGTCGGCGCTCGACCCCGTTGCGGCGTTTTCTGGGGTTGTTTCGGGAAGCGAGCGATGCGGAAGCCAGCATTGCCATCACCAAGGCGGCGCTCATCGACATGGAGATGTCGATTTCCATCTATTTTGAGCAACTGCAGGTCGAGCAGGACAAGGCGGGTAAAGCACTCGCCGAACGCGAAGCCGAATTGAACATATTGCTCGGTGTGATTGCCGAGAGTGCGGAAGGAATCCGCACCGGATCAAGCGAAATCACGCAGGCGTCGGAGGATCTCGCGCGCCGCACCGAGGGCAATGCCGCCAGCCTCGAGGAAACCAGCGCCGCGCTGGTGCAGATCGATGGCCGGCTCAAGGCGACCTCGCAGTCATCGACACAGACCGTAGCCCGCGCCGATCAGGCGATCGCCACCGTCAATGGC
>JBBRSN010000012.1:0-76275 GCA_038245375.1 Sphingomonadales bacterium
GGGCCATCCCGGGGGCGGCCAACCCCGCCATCTGGGCACCATTCGTTCTTGTCGAGCGCTGATCCCGACCTGTGGCACGCGATTGAACCGGCGCTTACCGCCCCGGCGGGCACATAGGTGCCGGGGACGTCGGGGATGGGCTTCGACGCGGCTCGCCGTAATCTGACACGGAAATCAATTTGGTTGTCGCGTCCATGCTGGCCACCTTCAGGCAGAAACTCCACTTAGCAGCCTGTCCAGTTTTGCCGAGCCGCCTCTCAGTGCGGACGACTCGGCACAACTGGACGTCGATTCTTCGATTGGAAGCGAATCAGGGCAGCAGTGGGGGGTACTGAAACCCATCGATGATTCGAAATCGGCGCCAAATAGGGCATTGTCGGCGCTGATTGGTTGCCCCGTCCACACGAATCCGCTGGCATCCACGGATCGCATATTAGACAAATATTAGACAAAAATGGCCCGAACCGGCCAAAAGTTCTGCTAACCTATTGAAAAGGTTGGTGACCCCTACGGGAATCGAACCCGTGTTTCAGCCGTGAAAGGGCCGCGTCCTAGACCGCTAGACGAAGGGGCCGTGCGATGAAGCAGGCGTGGGGGAGGCGGTTAGGGAAATGGGACGGGCGGGTCAAGCCACCGCATCGTTTGCCTTGCCGTGACAGACCGCTTGCAGCTTGTTGCCGTCGGGGTCGCGCACATACGTGCCGTAATAATGCGCGTGGTAATGGGGGCGCGGTCCCGGTGCTCCCTCGTCGCTGCCGCCATGCGCGAGTGCCGCAGCATGGAAGGCATCGACCTGCGCGCGATTCGCCGCGAGGAACGCGGCATGCGTGCCATTGCCGTGGCTCGCCGTGCCGCGATCGAACGGCGTAACCACGAACAGTTTCGGCCCGGTCAGCGTGCCAAAAACAATCGACCCGGGCAGCGCGAAAGGTTGGTCGACGCCAAGCGCTGCCATCACGGGCTCGTAGAAGCGCCGCGCGCGCGCGATGTCGTTCGTTCCGAGGGTGAGTGGCTGAACATCGCCTTGCTCTCCTCAGCCCCTTATAGCCCTTCAACCGATGCCGTGCATCGTCGGGAAGCGGAGGCTACTCCGCCCAGGCGGCGTCGTCGATATGCAGTTCTGCCGCCTTGCGCGAACCCCAATCGTCGATTCGCGCCCGCCCGGCCAGCCACAGCCGGCGATGTGGCGGTGCGCCGAGCAACGCCGCGCCCAGCGCGGTTTCGGCCTGGCGAAACGCCACCGCCTTCAGGCTGCGACCGTCATCGCCACTGGCGATGACGCGGACATGGCCGTTGCCGACGATATCGGCCTTGATGATCCGCACGGGTCCGGCTGCGACGCGCGGTTGCGGCCAGCCCATGCCATAGGGGCCGCCGACATCCATCGACTCGACCAGCTGCGGCGTGACACCGCCAGGTGCGAGCAAGGCATCGAGCAATAAGGCCCGATCTCCGATCGAGCGCGTGACGGCGGCATCAAGGCGGTCGGCGAGAAAGGCCTCGAACGCATCGACCTGGTCCTCGGCGATCGTCAGACCGGCGGCCATCGCATGCCCGCCGCCGGCGACAAGCAATTCGCTGTCCTTGGCCGCCAGCACCGCCGCGCCGAGATCGACCCCGGCAATGGATCGCCCTGAGCCCTTCCCGACGCCGTCGCCGTCAAGCGCGATAACAATCGCGGGGCGGCCGTATTTTTCCTTGAGTCGCCCCGCCACGATCCCGATCACGCCGGGGTGCCAGTTGCGCCCTGCGACGACGACGACCGCGCGATTGCTCTTGCCAATCGCCAATGCCTCCGCGCCTTCCTGCACCTGCGCCTCGATCAGCCGGCGCTCCTCATTCAGTCGATCGAGTTCGGCAGCGATGGTCTCAGCCTCGGCCGGATCGCGCGTCGTCAGCAGGCGCACGCCGAGATCCGACTTGCCGACCCGGCCGCCGGCATTGATCCGTGGGCCGAGCGCGAAGCCGAGATCGGTGGCGGTCGGCGCACGGCTGAGCCGCGAGGCGGCGATCAGTGCGTTGAGCCCGATATTGCGACGCTGCGCCATCACCTTGAGGCCCTGCGACACGAACGCGCGGTTGAGGCCGCGCAACTGGGCAACATCGGCAACGGTGCCGAGCGCGACGATGTCGAGCAGATCGAGCAAGCGCGGCTCTGCACGGCCGGTGAAAAAACCGCGCGCGCGCAGCGTACGGATCAGCGCCGCGCCGAGCAGAAAGGCAACGCCGACCGCCGCGAGATGGCCATGCGCCGCGCCCTCGGTTTCGTCGAGCCGGTTAGGGTTAACCAGCGCCCAGGCGTGGGGGAGCGCGGCGGTACATTTGTGATGATCGACGACGATCACGTCGACACCGGCATCCCGTGCCATTTCGAGCGCTTCGAACGCCTGTGCGCCGCAATCGACCGTGACGATCAACTGCGCGCCTTCGTTCTTGAGCTGCACCAGGGCCGCTCCCGATGGGCCGTAACCCTCCATCAGGCGGTCGGGGATGTAAGGGCGTGCCTCGTTTCCGAGATCGCGGAGCAGCAGGATCAGCAACGCCGCCGAGGTCGCACCATCGACGTCGTAATCGCCGAATACCGCGATCTGCTCCCTGGCGGCGATCGCGTCGGCGAGGCGATCCGCAGCACGGTCCATGTCATTGAAGATCGACGGGTCGGGCATGAAGCTGCGAATGCTCGGGTTGCGATGCGACTCGAGTGCCTCACGCGGGCAGCCGCGTGACAGCAGCAACTGGGTGACCAGATCATCCGGTGTGAAGCCAGGGTCGCGCGCATCGGCGGCAAGGGCGCGCCAGCGCCAGGGCTGGCCGAGGATCGAGGAGGTAACATTGAGGACGGTGCCGGTCATGGCTCGGGCTTAGAACAGTACGGCGGATTGTCGAGGGTCGAGCTTGGCGCGCTCCTCAGGCATAGTTCGGTAGCCAGCGACCTTCGCGAAACCACTTGGTGATGATGTATTTCGTACCCTTCACCACCGGCGTGCCCTCGTGCAGCGTCAGCGTGTTGGGGCTTCCATCGGGGTTCATGTTGTTCCAGGCGAGCAGCAGCCCGCGCTTGGGCGCGACGCGAATCCCGGCTTGCGGAAACCACGTCGCGCCGCCCTCTTCGACATCGTTGAGGAAAATCATTGCCGTCCAGGTGCGCTGGCCGCCGCACGCGACCATGCGCGGCCAATAGGCTTCCTTCTCGTGGAAATAGTCATGATGCGGCCGGAATTGTTGGCCGACCGCGTAACGTTGCCCCTGCATCGTCTCGCCATTGTCGGCGTCGATGCCGAGCAGCATCGCGATCGCCTCGTCGATGGGACGGACGTCGGGCGACCAGCGATCCATGTCGCAACTTTCGCTGGTACGGTAATTCGGCTCATAGGGGTCGGCGAGCAAGGTCGAGGGGCGACGGTTGGTGTCGATCATCCGCCGCAGGTTGGTGCACTGCGCGACGTCGAGAAAGTCGGGATGATAATAGATCTGCACCGTATCGAGCGGCGCGCGCCTGATGCGGGGATTGGCCTCGAGTCGCAGCGAGACGGTTTGCCCGGCAAGCTGCCGGACGGGAGAGGCGGCGCCGGGCTTCTTGCGGAATAGCATGTCGCCTTCCTTGCCGCGCCGCCGCCAAAAAACAAGAGGCCCGGTAATGTCACCGGGCCTCCGTTTTTCGGCTCGACGAGCCTTACCAGAAGATATCGTAGACCGTGTCGACGACTTGTCCGGTGTAGATATCGACGAGGAGCGCATCATTGTAGTAACGCACCCAGCGATACGGACCATAGGCCGGCGGCAGGTCGTAATAATAGGGATCGTCGATCCAGTAGTTCTGCTCGAACAGGATCGAGCTCAGCCGGAAGCCGATCGAGAAGCGGCGATAGCCATAGTCCCAGCCATAAGGTGCGTAATAGCGCGGCAAGTGGAAGTTCTCACGATTGTAGCGCCGCGAGCGATTCCAGTCGTAGCGGTTGTCGCTGCGCCAGTTGCGGTTCCAGTTGCCGCCATGGTTGTCGGCACGCTGCCCGCCATTGCCGCGCCAGTCGCCACGCTGCCCGTCATTGCCGCGCCAGTCGCCGCGTTGCGCGTCATTGCCACGCCGCCCGTCATTGCCCTGCCAGTCGCCACCGCGGCTGCCTTGCTGGCGTCCATCGACACGCTGATCGGGGCGTCCGTCACGGCGATCCTGTCGCCAGCCCTGCTGGGGCTGCTGTGCCGGGGGAACGACCGCTGGCTGCTGCGGCTGCTGGGCACCGCCGCCCCAGCGGCGGCCCTGTCCATCGCCCTGTGGCTGGCCCTGCTGAACCTGGGCCTGGCCGCGGTCGGGACGCTGAAAACCCGCACCGCCATCGCCGCGCTGGAAGGCGCCGCCCTGCGGGCGCTCGAAGCGCGGCTGTGCCTGGGGTTGCTGTGCCTGCGGTTGCTGGAACTGGCGCGGTGCCTCCTGGCGCATCTGCGGTTGCGGCCGCGGCTGATCGCCGCCGCCCGCTTCACGCTGCTGGCGCCAACCACCTCGACCATGGTCGTCATTCTGCGCGAACGCTGCCGCCGGCACCAGGGCCGAGGCTGCCATGATCGCGGCAAGCAAGATCTTACGCATCGAAGAATTCCTCCTCATCGCCGCGTGAAGTCACCCGGCTTTCCGCTCTTTTGCAGCAACGTGGCTGACCCGTTTCTGAACTTGTATGTCAGCGTTCAGAAAGCTTTTCGCGTGGTACTCATCGTCGGGTCGGCGTTAGTGCGGGTACCAGCCGGGCGGCATCGGCGGGGGCAATACCGGGCGGCGCGGTGCTTCCGATTGTCTCGTCGCCGCGTTGAATCCGCGCTGCCTTCATGATCGCCTCGACGAGGCGGGGATAGATCCCGCAACGGCAGATATTCGTGATCGTCGCCTTGATGTCTTCCTCGGTCGGGTTCTTGTTCTTCTCGAGCAGCACCGAGGCGGCCATCACGATGCCGGGGATGCAGAATCCGCATTGCGAAACATTGTCCTCGATGAAGGCGAGCTGCACCGGGTGATCACGCTCGCGCGACAGGCCCTCGATCGTCGTGACATAGCTGCCCTCGATCGCGCCGATATTGGCCTGGCAGGCGCGCACCGCTTCATGGTCAATAACGACAATGCACGCGCCGCATTCACCGTTGCCGCAGCCATATTTCGTGCCGGTCAGGTTCGACGCGTCGCGCAACGCCCAGAGCAGCGGAGTCTCCGGGTCCATGCGATAGTGCACGGGCTGGTTGTTGACGGTGAAACGGGTCATGCGGTGCGACCTTAAGCATCGTGCCGAAAAGTGGGAACCGGTTTTCAGCGCTTCGCGATGGGATTATCGACAAGCGCTGTACATGCGATGCGAAATTGGTCGTTTCACGCCGCGAGATTGCCCTGCCGGCCCGAGCGACCGGTTGCCGGTGTAGCTTGTCGGCAGCGGAGCCGACGGTCGCGTGCTTCCCGATAGCGCTGTGGCGGCGGTCAGCTTAGCAGGTGGTCATCGGAGATCTTCGCATAAGTTGGGTTGTGACATCCAGCTTGCAGGAGGACGTACCAATGACCAACGACACGATGGGACCTTCAGGCGTTGACGGGAAGCGTCCTGACGCCGATTTTCTGCCCTGTGGGAGGAGGCAAAAGAGGTCTTAGAAGACCGGCTCTTCGCCTGGCTTCTCGGGGACATGGATGCCGCATTCGACCTTTTCCCAGCCGCGCCAGCGGCCGGCGCGGGGGTCTTCGCCGGGGAGGACCTTGGACGTGCAGGGCGCGCAGCCGATCGAGGGGTAGCCTTCCGCCTCGAGCGGGTGGCGCGGCAGCTTGTGGTCGGC
This sequence comes from Sphingomonadales bacterium, assembly GCA_038245375.1. Lineage (GTDB taxonomy): Bacteria > Pseudomonadota > Alphaproteobacteria > Sphingomonadales > Sphingomonadaceae > Sphingomonas. The sequence goes on from JBBRSN010000012.1 coordinate 5,803, forward strand.
GAACCACGCGTCGAGGCGGGGCTTGTCCCAGTCGGCGAGCGGGTTGAGCTTGAGACGGCCTTCATCTTCCTCGAAACGCGGCATCCGGCTGCGCGTGCCGGCCTGGAAGCCCTTGCGGCCGGAAATCCACGCATCGAACGGCGCGAGCGCGCGGCGCAGCGGCTGGACCTTGCGCAGGTCGCAGCAGCCGTCTGGATCGTAGGACCAGCGCAGCCCGGTCGAATCCTTTTCGGCGAGCAGGCGCGGATCGGGGCGGAAGACGCGCAGATCGGTGAGTCCGAGGCGCTCCGACAGTTTGTCGCGATAGGCGAGGGTTTCGCCAAAAAGTTTCTGCGTATTCAGGAAGATGACCGGAATATCGCGGTCGATCCGCGAGATCAGGTGGAGCAGTACCGCGCTCTCGGCCCCGAACGAAGACACCGCCGCGACGCGCCCCTTGAGTTCGCCGGTCAGCAGCTCGCCGAGCATGTCGCCGGTGTCGACGCCGGCAAAGCGCCATTCCATCGCCACCGCATCGGCCGCCGTGAAGGCGGGTGCGGTGTCGATAATGTCGAGGCGACGCGCCGGCTCAGCCATGGCGCAATTTCCACACCGGTACGCGGCCATCGGCGGCCGGCTGGTAGACACTCTCGTAGCGCGTCAGCGCCGCGGCGAGCGTGGCGGCGTCGATTTCCGCCTCGGGCGCGAAGCTGTCGAAGCCGCACCGTCGCATCAGCGGCACCTGGTCGACCAGCACGTCGCCGGCGGCGCGCAGTTCGCCGCGATAGCCGCCCTCGCGCAACACGCGCGCGGCGGAGTAACCGCGCCCGTCGCGGAAGCTCGGAAAGCTCACCTCGATCAGCGCGAGCTGGCCGAGATGCGGGAGGAGCAGGCGCGCGTCGTCACCGGCCTCGATGCGCACCGAGGTCGCGTTGCTCTGCCCGGCGAGAAACGCGTCGAGCGTGACGGCGGGCTGTTCGTCATCAGCCATAGATCGCTTCCTTGAACGGTTCGAAGCCGACGCGGCGGTAGGTGTCGAGGAAACGCTCGCCCTGTTGACGCGTGGCGAGATATTTGTCGGTGACGCGCTCGATCGCGTCGACGATGCCGTCCTCGTCGAAGCCGGGGCCGGTGATCTTGCCGAGGCTGACATCCTCCGCGCCCGAGCCGCCGAGCAGCAACTGGTAGTTCTCGGTGCCTTTGCGGTCGACCCCGAGGATGCCGATGTGACCGGCATGATGATGGCCGCAGGCGTTGATGCAGCCGCTGATCTTGAGCTTGAGTTCGCCGAGGTCGCGCTGCCGTTCGGGTGAGGCGAAGCGCGTCGCGATCTTCTGCGCGACGGGGATCGAGCGGGCATTGGCGAGGCTGCAATAATCGAGGCCGGGGCAGGCGATGATATCGCTGATCAGGTCGAGATTGGCCTCGGCGAGGCCCGCCGCGTTGAGCGCCTGCCACACGGTGTAGAGATCGGCCTTGCGGACGTGCGGCAGGACGATGTTCTGGGCGTGGGTGACGCGCAGTTCGTCGAAGCTGTAGCGCTCGGCGAGGTCGGCCATCAGGTCGATCTGGTCGGCCGAGGCGTCACCGGGGATGCCGCCGATCGGCTTGAGGCTGATGTTGACGATGGCGTGGCCGGGCTGCTTGTGCGGCTTGACGTTCTGGTCGACCCACACGGCGAAATCGGGGTCGCTGCGGTCGACGTCGTCGCTCGCCGCCGCGTCGAACGCAGGCGGGGCGAACATCGCGGTGATGCGCGCCAGCTCGGCGAGCGGCGGATCGATGCCGAGCTTCTTGACCAGCGCGAACTCCTCCTCGACCTGGCGGGCATATTCCGCCGCGCCGAGCTCGTGGAGCAGGATCTTGATCCGCGCCTTGTAGATATTGTCGCGCCGGCCGTAGCGGTTGTAGACCCGCAGGCACGCCTCGACATAACTCAGCAGGTCTTCGGCGCCGACAAAATCCTTGATCTCGGGCGCGATCATCGGGGTGCGGCCCATGCCGCCGCCGACATAGACCCTGGCGCCGAGAATTCCGTCGCGCTCGACCAGCTGGATGCCGATATCGTGCAGCCGCATCGCCGCGCGATCCTCATCGGCGGCGATCACCGCGATCTTGAACTTGCGCGGCAGATAGCTGAATTCGGGGTGGAAGGTGCTCCATTGGCGGAGCAGCTCGGCCCAGGGGCGCGGATCGGCGACTTCGTCGGCGGCGGCGCCGGCATATTGGTCCGACGAGATGTTGCGGATGCAATTGCCGCTGGTCTGGATGGCGTGCATCTCGACCGTGGCGAGATCGGCAAGGATGTCGGGCGCCTCGTCGAGCTTGATCCAGTTATACTGGATGTTCTGCCGCGTCGTGAAATGGCCATAGCCGCGATCATATTTGCGCGCGATGTGGCCGAGCATGCGCATCTGGCGCCCGTCGAGCGTGCCATAGGGCACCGCGACACGCAGCATATAGGCGTGGAGCTGGAGATAGAGCCCGTTCATCAGCCGCAGCGGCTTGAACTGGTCCTCGGTGATCTGGCCGGCGAGGCGGCGCTTCACCTGGTCGCGGAACTCCTCGACGCGCGCGTCGACGATGCCCTGGTCGTAGTGATCGTATTTGTACATCTGCTAAATCCTCCCCGGAACGGGGAGGGGGACCGCGAAGCGGTGGAGGGGCTGGTCGGGCAGGTGCACGCCAGCAAAACCCCGATCTCGTCCGGCAAAACATTCTGTTGTCAGATAAGGCGCGGTATCGCTCGACCAGCCCCTCCACCATGCTTCGCATGGTCCCCCTCCCCGTGCCGGGGAGGAACTTGTTACTGTCATCATATCACCCAGTCCCCGGCCGCCGGATCGGCGGGTTTCAACGTCAAATCCGGGCGCACGGTTGGCCCCAGTGCGCGCACGCGGTCCTTGATGTGGGCCGGGCGCGGGCCTTCGGGCGTTGCGGTCGCGTCGATGACATAGGCGGCGTTGACGTGACGCGCGCCTTCCTCGGCGCGGGCGATCGCCTCGCCCTGGTCGGTCACGTCGGCCGCGTCCTCGACATGGCGCGACCAGCCGCTGCCTGTCCACCAGATCACATCGCCGCTAGGCAGGTCGTTACCGGTGAGAAGTTTCATGCGGCCATCCCCTCGACGACGCGGGCCCAGCGGGCGAGCTTATCCTCGGCGTCGGACAGTTCGACGACCTCACCGACGACGATGATCGCCGGGCTGGCGACGCGCTCGCGCGCCACCATCGGCCCGAGATCGGCGAGCAACGTGCGCATCGCGCGGCTGCCTTTCAGCGTGCCCTTTTCGAGCACGGCGACGGGCATGTCGGGCGCGACGCCGTCGGCCATCAGCTTGTCGGCGATATCGGCGGCGGTGGCGACGCCCATATAGATGACCAGCGTGCGGCCCTGGCCGGCGAGGCCGGACCAGTCCTGCTCGGCCAGGCCCTTGCACTGGCCGGCGACGAAGCTGACCGCGCTGCTATGGTCGCGGTGGGTGAGCGGCAGCATCGCCTCGGCGGCGCAGCCGAGCGCGGCGGACACGCCGGGGATGACCTCGACCGGCAGGCCGGCGGCACGCACCGCCTCGACCTCTTCGCCGCCGCGCCCGAAGATGAAGGGATCGCCGCCCTTCAGCCGCACGACGACGCTGCCGGCCTTCACATGCGCGACGATCAAAGCGTTGATCGCTTCCTGCGGCAGCGTGTGGCGCGCGCGGCTCTTGGCGACCGAGATGCGCTGCGCGCCCGGCGGGGCGATATCGAGCACGCGGGGATCGATCAGGCCGTCATGGACGACGACATCGGCCGCCTTCAATGCGGCGACGGCGCGGACGGTGAGCAGGCCGGGATCACCCGGGCCCGCGCCGACGAGAATGACGCGCCCGCGCGCCGTTGGATCAAGTAGCGTAGCCATCACCGGCAAATGGGCGAGCGGTGCGCGGTCGGCAACGGATGGTTGCTTTGGCGTACGGTAGGGAAACTTTTGTAACGCGCCCCGCGCGGGGCTCACGCTATGATTCCGGGCGCGGATGTGCCATAGCCGAAAACATCGCTGGCACGGCCGCTTCGTAGGCGCCGGCGACTGAGAGACACGCCGTGCTCCCGCTTACGCTGGGAGTGGCCCGTGTTCTCGAACGCTGTTCCTTCCGACACCGCACTGGGCCGGCCCGTTGCCGCGCTCGCTCGTCATCATCTGGAGAACAGCCCATGTCACGCGCCATGAACATCAATGCCAAGCAGTCCGACGTGATCGAGACCTGCGCCAAGCTCAAGACCCCGATCAGCGCGATCGAGCCGCTGCTGTCTGGCGGCACGCGCGTCGTGATGATGAACGGCGACGATGCCGAGATCGTGCGCAAGGCGTTCAAGTCGAAGCTGCTCGACGGCGCGGTGACGCGGACGCGCTGGGTGCGGAACGGGTGAGGGGGCTGAGCGCTTTGCTCTGGAATGTCTGAAAGCGGTACTTTGCCGATCGTCCGCCTACGGCGCCGGCCGGGACGTTAGGTGACACCGCGCCGGCACATGCTCAATCCCACCAAAGGTACCACCAGTCTGACGCCATCATTCCAGCTGCTAGAGCGGCGATGGAGCCAACCCCTTGGTCGACGATATCGGGGCAATAACCATACAGATCGCGCGCTAGCGCCAAGGATTGCTCCCGATCTTTCGGCCGGGTTTGCGTCCTGACGTTCATGGTATCGCCGTTGATTCCGATTAGATCAGCCCCAAATCGATTGTGCCAGTCCCGTAACGCAGCGATGTGGTACTCTGGGGGTGGGCAGGCGTTCCAACCGCCCCATCGGAGATAGGCAGGCGCTTCCCAGCTATTCTTGATTGGCAGTAGAAGAATGTGAACTCTGTCGTGGAACTTACCCGAAACTAGATCAAGCGACACGCTCAGTCCGGGGTCGCCACCTTCAACCTTAGTTGGCCACTCGCCGAGTGGCGCACGCAGGTCTTCCGGTTGATACGCGCCGGACCATTTGCGGAGATCCTGCGGGAACCGGATACGGTCTGAGGCTGCAAGTATATGCGCGGGTGAACGCAGGCGCATCCCCGGAAAGCGTGCCCCCGCTACGACTGGATCGTCCAAACTGAATTGTTCGGCAATGCGGTCCAAATCTTGATCGCCTCCGATCACCACGGGCCAACCCCGGCCAGTGCCTGTAAGCCGTTCCCACTCCGCGAGCGCGTGCTCTCCGGGTACTGTGACCCGCTCGTAGGTGAGCGCCGCCATCATCCGAGCATGCATTGCCTCGTATCTAGCGCGCTGTTCCGGCGTGAGATGAGAGAGATCAGGTGGCCATTGCTCAGCGTCGGTCGCTCGTGTCGCGACGGCCACGCCGGTCGCCGCGACGCCTTCCATGAAAAGTCTTCGTGTGAGTTCCATACCAAAGCATCGCACGCTTTCAATAAAGTCGGCAATCGGTCTGGCAAACTGCAGCGGGCGATAACCGGATCTGGGACGACTGCGCCCCGTCCGCTCTTCTGCCCGCCCGTTGGCTTCGGGACGAAATGGCCCGCTAGTCGGGCCAACCCGCGATCACCGCGCCAAGCCCTGTCACCACCCGCGCGAGCCGGTCATAATCGACCCGTTCCGGCGTATCGTTGACCGTGTGGTAGAAGCGGTAGCGGAACAGCGCGGTGTCGGTGACCATCAGCGCGGGCACGCCGACCTGGGCGAACGACCAGTGATCTGACCAGTCGATGCCCTGCAGGAAACCCGGTGCGCTGCCGCCGACGCTGGGGAAGGAGGCGGTTTCGCGGAAGGCGCCCGTGGTCTTTCGTACGAAGTCGCGCGACCCGGTCATCCCGGCAAAGGCGATGAAATTGCCCGTGTCGGGGAACATCATGTCGAGCGGGAAGGGGTAGCGCTGGCTGTGCGGTCGGTCGCTGTAATAGCCGATCGTTTCCAGCGCGAGCATGCCGGCTATCCGCTCGTGGGTCTGGGCGAGGTGCGTGGCATAGACATAGCTGCCCATCTTGTGGGTCTGGAAATAGGGCGGCTCCTCGTTGACGAAGAAGACGAGGCGGAGGCGCATCGTCGCTCGGCCGTCGAGCCGGCGCATGTCGCGCGCCATTTCGAGCAGGGCGGCAACGCCGCTGCCATTGTCATTGGCGCCGGGCGCGTCATAGGCGGAATCATAATGCGCGCCGACGACCAGCGTGCGCGAGTCCGGAACGCCCGGGGTGATCATCACCTCGATGTTGCGGACCCGGTGACCATCGACCGTGAAGGACTGGCGGTGGACGGTGTAGCCCATGCCGACGAGTTGCCGCTCGATGTAGCGCGCCGAATTCTCCAGCGCGGCGGGGTGCGCAATATTGTGCGGTTCGCTGGCGATGGCGACGACATGGTCGTGGAGGCGGGTGGCGAGGGTGCGCTCGTCCGGGGTCATTGCGGGGAGGGGGCCGTGGAAGGATTCGCCGGGGACGGCCGTCATCCAGAGCAGGGCCAGCAGGGGCGAGGTGAAGACCGCCAGCGCGGCCAGCACGGAGATCAGGCGGCTGCGGGTGTCGCGGGTCATGTCAGGTTGAATGTGCCATCGCCGTGGGTGTGGGTACATATCATTGCGTGAAAAGAAGAAGTGTTCCTGCGGACGCAGGAGCCCAGAGCCACAGGCGTGCCGCTTGCAACCCTGGGCTCCTGCGTGCGCAGGAGCACATTAGCTGTTCGTGCGGCACAATCGCCATTCGCGGTAAGGGTGACGATCGGTGGGAAAGGCGCCCTCAAGCGTCGCGCAGCCCGATGCCGATGCTCGCGCGCGCCTGGTCGGCTTCGTTGCTGACCACCGGATAGGCGCAATAATCAGCGGCGTAATAAGCGCTGGGGCGGTGGTTGCCCGACCAGCCGATGCCGCCGAACGGCGCCGAGGAGGAGGCGCCGTTGGTCGGGCGGTTCCAGTTGACGATGCCGGCGCGGGCGTTAGCCCAGAAGCGGTCGTAGAGCGCGGGGTTCTGGCTGATGAGCGAGGCGGACAGGCCATAGCGGGTGTTGTTGGCCTCGGTGATCGCGGCGTCGAAGTCGTCGGCGCGGATCACCTGCAGGATCGGGCCGAACAGCTCGATATCGGGGCGTTCGGCCATGTCGGTGGTGTCGATCAGTGCCGGCAGCAGGAAGGGGCGGTCGGCGACGGGGCGTTCGAGATGGCGCAGCGGCTTGCCGCCGCGCATCATCAGCGTGAGGAAACTCTCGGTCAGCTGGTCGGCGCTCTCATTGTCGATCACCGCGCCCATGAACGGCGCCGGATCGTCGTGTGGCGCGCCGACGATGATCCGCGAAAGCAGTTTGAGCAACGTCTCGATCAGCGGGTCGTAGAGTTTCGTATCGACGATCAGCCGGCGCGCCGCGGTGCAGCGCTGTCCGGCCGAGGTGAAGGCAGATTGCACGACGAGCGTCGCCGCCGACAGCAGGTCGGGCGTATCCCAGACCAGGATCGGGTTGTTGCCGCCCATTTCGAGCGCGAGGATCTTCTCAGGCCGCGTTGCGAAGGCGCGGTTGAGCGCGATGCCGGTCGAGGCCGAGCCGGTGAACAGCAGCCCGTCGATATCGTCATGCGCGGCGAGCGCCTTGCCCTCCGCCGGGCCGCCGAGCAGCAGTCGCACCACGCCTTCCGGGATACCGGCGGCGTGGAAGCATTCGACCATGAAGGCGCCGCTCGCCGGGGTCTTTTCCGACGGCTTGAACACCACCGCGTTGCCGGCGAGCAGCGCGGGGACGATGTGGCCGTTGGGCAGATGCGCCGGGAAATTATACGGGCCGAGCACCGCGAGCACGCCGTGCGGCTTGTGGCGCAGCGCCATGCGGCTGCCCATCGGCGAATCGAGCCGGCGTTGCGCGGTGCGCTCGGCATAGGCGGTGACCGAGATGTCGACCTTGGCCATGACCGAATCGACCTCGGTGCGCGCCTCCCATAGCGGCTTGCCGGTCTCGCGCGCGATCAGGTCGGCAAAGGGCTCGGCCCGGGCGCGCACGACATTGGCGTAGCGCCGAAGCGCCTCGATACGATAGGTGAGGGGATGCGATGCCCAGGCCGCCCAGCTACCGCGCGCGGCGGCAACCTCCGCATCGACATCGCCGCTGTTGCCGCGCCACAGGACGGCGCCAGTCGCCGGTTCGATCGAAAGCAGTTCCGCCATCAGGCTCCCTTAACCGCTGGATTTTGGCTTGTCGAAGGGGCGTACGCGCCGAGCGCTGCGCGTATCATGCCAGCGCTGCTCCCATCGCGCGGATCGTCGCGACCTTGGCGTAAAAGGGCGCCCAATTGTCCGCCTGATCGATTGCCGTCCAGATCGCCTCGACTTCATCGATCTGCATCGCGCACGGGCTGCCCTGCCAATAGCGATCGTCGCGCGGCTTGCGCGGGTGATAGCGCGACAGCGCGGCGCGGACCGCCGCCCATGCCTCGCCATAACGCGCGGGCAACTGGCCGCCGAATGCGTCGAAGAAGAAGCGATCGAGCGGCGCTTCCGTCGCGCGCAACACGGGTTCGATCGTCTGGATCAGCGCGCGGTCGCTGGCCGGGTCGCGCGGCGTCAGGCCCAGGCGCCACAGGATCGCGTTCGAGACGGCCGGCTGATAGCGATCACCAAAGCTTTCCAGCACCGCGATCAGCGGCTCGGCGTCGCTCAGCAGCCGCAGCGAGATGGCAAGCTGTGCCACGTCCCAATGGATCGCTTCCGGTTGCCGGCCAAAGGCATAGAGCCCGGCGTGATCGAAATAGGCGGCGGTGAAGCCCGGGTCCCAAGTCGGTGTGAAGCGCCACGGGCCGTAGTCGAAGCTTTCGCCCGAGACGTTGATATTGTCCGAATTGAGCACGCCATGGACGAAGCCGGCCGCCATATAGGAGGCGGCAAGCCTGGTGGCGCGGCCGACGACATGGTCGAGCAGGCGCGCCGGCGCATCGTCGCCGGGTTCTTCGCCGTAGAAGTGCCGCAGGACATAGCCGACGAGGCGCTGCATATTCTCCACGTCGCGTTCGTGCGCCAGGCGCTGGAAGGTGCCGATACGAATATGGCCATGGTTCAGGCGGACCAGTACCGACGAGAGCGTCGGCGACGGTTCGTCGCCGCGTTCCAGCGCCTCGCCGGTTTCGATCAGCGAGAAGCTGCGCGAGGTCGGCACGCCGAGCGCCTCGAGCATCTCGGTCGCGAGCACCTCGCGCACGCCGCCCTTGAGCGTCAGGCGACCGTCGCCGAAGCGGCTCCACGGTGTCTGGCCCGAGCCCTTGGTGCCGAAATCCATCAATCGATCGGCCGAGTCGCGTGCTTGCGCGAACAGGAAACCGCGCCCGTCCCCGATTTCGGGGTTGTACACGCGGAACTGGTGGCCGTGATAGCGCATCGCCAAGGGCGTGCCGAGGCTTCCCGGCAGCGGCGCGAAGCGCCCGAAATGCGCCAGCCATGCGGCATCGTCCAACCCATCCAGCCCGACCTGCGCGGCGGCGCGATCGTTGCGGAAGCGCAACGTGGTTTGGGGAAAGTCGGCTGCGGCGACGGGATCGTAGAAATCGTCGCCGAGTTCGAGAATCGTCGTTTCGGGGCGATAAGCTTGCGGGTGTTGGCGCATGCAGCGATATGGAGGGTGACAACCGCAGGACGCAACCATGGCCGCCTATGAAAATTGCTATTGGTGGTCGAATGACGGGCTGCGGCTGCATTATCGCGATTATGCGGGTGCGGCGGATCGCCCGCCGATCATCTGCCTGCCCGGCCTGACCCGCAATGCGCGCGATTATGAGCGCGTGGCGGAGCGGCTGGCGGGCGACTGGCGCGTCATCGCGGTCGATTTTCGTGGCCGCGGCGAGAGCGCCTACGCCAAGGACCCGATGAGTTATGTCCCGCTGACCTATGTCCAGGACGTCGAGGCGCTGCTCGGTGAGCTGGGCGTCGATCGCTACGTCGCGTTTGGCACCTCGCTCGGCGGGATCGTGACGATGCTGCTCGCCGGCGCCTCGCGCCACCGCATCGTCGGCGCCTTGCTCAACGATGTCGGGCCGGAACTCGACCCGGCTGGTCTCGGTCGCATCCGCAATTATGTCGGCAAGGTGAGTTCATGGCCGACCTGGATGCATGCCGCACGCGCCGTCGCCGAGAGCAATGCCGACGTCTATCCGCACTGGACGATCGAGGACTGGCTGGGCATGGCCAAGCGGTTGTATCGGCTCAACAATGCCGGCCGCATCGTGCTCGATTACGACATGAAGATCGCCGAGCCGTTTCGCGTGCCCGGCAACGAGGCGGGCCCCGACATGTGGCGCGCGCTCGACCAGCTCAAGACCGTGCCGACGCTGATCGTTCGCGGGGCGCGGTCCGACGTGCTGGCGGCGAACACAGCGACGCGCATGGTCGAAGCGCTCGACGATGCCGAACTGGTCGTCGTGCCCGATGCCGGGCACACGCCGACACTCGACGAGCCGCAGGCGGTGGCAGCGATCGAGCGGCTGCTCGGCCGGGTGGCGACGGAACAGGTTGCCGCTTGAACGCGTCTAGAGCGGGATGGGACAGGCGCAAGCATGACATATTCCTTCGACGAGCTCGTTTTCTCCCCGCGCGATGTCGATCTCGCGCGCTCGCCACTCGCCGGCAAGGTCGATGCCGAGACCTATATTCTGGGGGCCTTTAATCCCGGCATGACGCGGCTGCCCAACGGCAATCTGCTATTGATGGTGCGGGTCGCCGAAGCGCTGACGAACCCGATTCATGACGGCCATATCCATGCGCTTCGCTGGGACGATGGCGGATATGCGCGCGACCCCTGGCCGCTCGACCTGGTCGATACCTCGGACCCGCGCAAGTTCATGATGCGCAGCGCCGGGTGGAAGGTGATGGCGCTGACCTCCTTGTCGTGGCTGCTGCCGGTCGAGCTGTCGGCCGACGGGCGCGCGGTGGTCGCGGTGCATTATGACCGGGCGATCGTCCCGCGCGCGTCGTACCAATGTTATGGCGTGGAGGATGCGCGGATCAGCCGCGTCGGCGAGCGCTGGCTGATGACGACCTGTTCGGTCAGCCCGGAGCGGCATTCGACGACATTGTACAGCTCCGACGATGCGCTCGACTGGCAGCTCGAGGGCATCGTGCTCGACCATCAGAACAAGGACATGCTGATTTTCGAGGGTCTGGTCGGCGACAAGTACTGGGCACAGACGCGACCGCTGGGCGACCTGTATTTCGCCTATCCGCCCGACAGTCCGTGGCGCGCCGGCCCGTCGATCAACCTCGCCACCTCGCCCGACGCGCTCCACTGGAAGCCGTACGACAAGCCCGGCATCCGGCCGCATGCCGCGACGCTGGCGACCGCGCGGATGGGTGGCGGGGCACCGCCGATCCGTACCGCCCAGGGGTGGCTCAGCCTGTGGCATGGTGTCGAGCCGTCGGGCGTGATCGGTATCTACCGGACTTATTGGTCGCTGCTCGACCGCGACGATCCCTCGATCGTGCTTCGAACCAGCGATGCGCCGCTGATCGAGCCTGACGCAACGCTCACCGATCCACTCAAGGATTTGATGTATATCGACAATGTCGTGTTCACCACGGGCATCGTCGACGCCGGCGACCATTATATCGTGGCGAGCGGCGAGGCTGATCTGGCCTGCCGCATCACCCACATTCCGAAAGCTGCGTTCGCCTGAAACCTACAGCGCGCCGCGGCAGCCGCGCGCGCGGAAGATGCCGTGCAGAAACCCGCGTCGCGCGACGCCGGCGAAGGTCGCGAGCTGGACGCGGCGCTCGGCGCTCGCCGCGCCGGTCACCTCGCGGACCAGGCCGCGGAACGGAATGATGCTGTCCACCAACGCCTTGCCACCGGCCTTCGCCATCGCGCCCTTGCGGTTGCCATGCGCCGGCGTGTCATCGCCGAAGTCGGGGCCGAGCACATCGTCGAGCGCGCGCACGGCATTGGTAATCGACGCGCAACTGCGTGTCCCGCTCATGCTGTAGGGGTTGTCGACAATCTGGGCGAGCAGCGCCGGTACCTTGGTCTTGACCACGCCGATGTCCTGCGCCGGCCGGACCGCGATCCTGCCGACCTCGGCGCCGGTCGAATGATCCTGCCCCGATTGCGCGCTGGCGGCGGCCGGAATTGCTGCCGCAAGCAGCAGGGCGATCGTTATATTGTTGCGCGTCGTCATGGTGTTCCATCCCTCTTTCGTGGGAGACATGTTCAGGTCCCGGCGATGTAACGCGCGACAACGCCATTCAGCAGCGTCAGCGGCACATTGCCGGTTTTCACGATCAGATCGTCGAACCCCTTGAGGTCGAAACGGGTTCCCAGTTTCGCCTTGGCGAGCGTGCGCAGTCGGTTGATCTCATTATGGCCCATCTTGTAGCCGCACGCCTGGCCCGGCATCGCGCAATAGCGCTGCAGTTCGGAGGTGAGCTGGCTCGCCGGCATGCCCGTCGCCTCCTGGAACCACGCCAGCGCCTGCGCGAAGCTCCAGCGCTTGGCGTGGAGGCCGGTGTCGACGACCAGCCGGCAGGCGCGGAAGTTCATCGACTGGAGGTAGCCGATCCGCCCGAGCGGATCGTCGTCATAGGCGCCGAGCTCGTCGCCGAGCTGCTCGGCATAGAGCGCCCAGCCCTCCGAATAGGCGTTGAAGGCGAGCAGCGAGCGGATCAGCGGCAGGCGATAGCTGTACTCGCCTTGCCAGATATGGCCCGGAATGCCCTCATGGTAGCATAATGTCGGCAGGGCGTAGCGCGGCCAGGTCTTGGTGCTCTTGAGGTTGATATAATAAATGCCGGGCTGCGTTCCGTCGATCGAGCCCGGGCCGGCATAGCCGTTGGGCGCGCCGTCCTGGATCGCCGGCGGCACCCGTTTGATGACCAGATTGCCCTTCACCAGCGTCCCGAACGCGCGCGGCAGGCGGGTGCGGATGTCGGCGATGCGGCCGTTGAGATAGGCCAGAAGTTCGGCACGCCCGGCATCGCTGTCGGCGAACAGCAGGTCGGGGCGCTTGCTCAGCGCGGTCAGTCGTTCGCCGACGCTGCCGGTGGTCAGCCCCTGCGCCTTGAGCAAGGTATCGATCTCGGCATTGATTGCACGGTGCTGCGCCAGCCCGAGTTCGTGCAGCGCATCGGGCGATTCGTTGGTGGTCGTGCCGGCCTTGACCAGCCAGCGATACCAGCCGTCGCCGCCCGGTCGCGCCCACACGCCCGGTGTTGCGATCGCCTTGGGACGCAGCGTGTCGAATGCGGCGATTTGCCGTTCCAGCGCGGGCATCACCTTTTCGCGCGACAGCGTCGCGGCCTGCTCGGCATGGCGTGCCGGCAGACCGGCCTTGGCGCATTTTGCCGCGAAGCTTTCGACGATCGACCACTCGGCGATCGGTTGGCTCGTCATGCCCTTCAATTGGCCGGCGGTGATGTCGATCAGGAAATCCGGCAGGATCGCACCCCTCGCACCGTCGGCGAGCGTGCGGCCCGTCTCGCCGTCGACGGCGGCGGCATAGCTTTCGATCCGCGCGAGATAGGCGTCGGCGTCGCTCGCATCGGCCACGTCGTGCTTGTTCTCGAGCAGGTCGGGCAGGTCGGAATAGGCCCCGGCGAGTTGCGAGACGGTGTAGGGCGTGTTGCGAAAGCTGTTGTTGGTGTTGAGCGTCGCGACCTCGCCGACCGGCATGGCGCGCCAGCCGTCGACCGCCAGCGTATAGGCAGCCTCGGCAGTGTCGACGTCGAGCGCGATATCTGCTGGCAAGGCATGCCGATCGACGCCGCGCAACTGTACCAGGCGCTTACCCGCGCGCCCCGCGCGGTCGCGGTCGGCACCGTGGGTGCGATTGGTGAAGCGTCCGCGCAGCGCCGCGCGCGCGCCTTTGTCGATGCCGAGGTAAAGCGCGGTTTCGGGATAGTCGGTCAGCATTTCCTCGGCGATTCCCGCGAGCAACGCCTGCGCCGATTCGCCTGCCGGTGCGGCGCGTGCCAGGCCGGGCGCGAGCGCCAGGGTGCCGAGGGCGCCGGCACCGGCAAGCATCTCGCGGCGGGTCGTTTTAATCATGCTGATCTTCCTGCTGGTTTGGCGCAGATCAACCGAGCGGGACGCCAAGTGCAACCCGATTCAGGCACCGCCGTCCAAACAGGCTGATTTCACGATCAAACACCGCTAAGCAACCGAGCGATGTCGCAACCCATCCATATCCTGCACCTGCATTCGACGTTCGCGCTGGGCGGCAAGGAGGCGCGCGCGGTGCGGTTGATGAACGCGTTCGGCAATCGAGCGCGGCACACCATCGTTTCCGGCATGCCCGAGCAACTCGATGCCCGTGCGGCGATCGCGCCGGAAATCAAATATGAGATCGCGCAGAATCCGCCGCCGTTGACCGGCCGGCCCTCGGTCGCGCGGTTCGAGGCGATCGCCAGGTTCATGCGGCGATTCGATCTCGTGCTGACCTATAATTGGGGCGCGATCGACGGGGTCATGGCGGGCCGCGTGTTTTCCAAGGGCATGCCGCCGATCATCCACCATGAAGACGGCTTCAACGCGGACGAGGCAAGCGGGCTGAAGCCGCAACGCAACATCTATCGGCGCTTCGCGCTCGGCGCCGCGCAGGCGCTGGTCGTGCCATCGCAGACGCTCGAACAAATCGCGCTCAAGGCGTGGCATCAGCCGCGCGACAAGGTTCACCGCATCGCCAACGGTGTCGATGCCGCGCGCTATGCCGCCAAGCCGGATCCCAGGGCGATTCCCGGTTTCAAGCGCAAGCCCGGCGAGATCGTGATCGGCACGCTGGCCGGCCTGCGCGAGGTCAAGGACCTGCCGGCGCTGGTGCGCGCGGTCGGCGGGATGACGGCACGGGCGCGGCTGGTGATCGTCGGCGAAGGGCCCGAGCGTGCGAAGATCGCGGCGACGGCGGAACTGATGGGTATCGCCGATCGGGTGCATCTGCCGGGCTTCCTTCCCGAGCCGCACCGCTATGTCGGATTGTTCGATGTCATGGCGCTGTCCTCGAAAAGCGAACAGTTTCCGATCGCCGTCGTCGAAGGGATGGCGGCGGGCCTGCCGATCGTCGCGCCGGCGGTCGGCGACATCCCGATGATGGTCGCGCCCGAAAACCTGCCCTATCTTACGGCCGACAATGACGAGGTGCGGCTGCGCGACACCTTGCAGAGCGTGGCCATGGCCAAACCCGAAGGCCGTGCGTGGCTCGGCCAACAGAACCGTGCCAAGGCCGTGGCCGAATATGACGAGAAATTGATGATCGCGCGCTATGCGGCGCTATATGGGCAGGCAATGAGGCGGCCGGATACTTTCACCTGAGTCAATTTGCTCGCATGTCACCATTCTGACGCTATAGCGACCCGAAAGGGGTTCCGGAGGCGTGTCGTGTTCAAAGGTTTGAAGCCGATCCTGTACAACGGCCGCGAGGTATGGCCGTTGGTGGAAGGCGGCAAGGGCGTTGCGGCAACCAATCATGCCAGCGCCGGAGCCTGGGCGGCGGCCGGCGGAATCGGTACGGTTTCGGCGGTCAACGCCGACAGCTACGACCCCGACGGCAAGATCATCCCACAGGTCTACAAGGCACTGACCCGGCGCGAGCGGCACGAAGAATTGATCGAGTTCGCGATCGAGGGCGCTGTCCAGCAGGTCAAGCGCGCCTTCGACATCGCCGGCGGCAAGGGCGCGATCAACATCAATGTGTTGTGGGAAATGGGCGGCGCGCAGCGTATCCTGCACGGCGTGCTTGAGCGGACGCGCGGCCTCGTCGCGGGTGTGACCTGCGGCGCGGGCATGCCCTACAAGCTGTCCGAGATCACCGCGTCCTACAATGTCAGCTATCTGCCGATCGTCAGCTCTGGCCGCGCGTTCCGCGCGCTGTGGAAGCGCGCCTATTCCAAGGCGGCGGAATGGCTCTCGGCGGTGGTCTATGAGGATCCGTGGCTGGCCGGCGGGCATAACGGGCTGTCCAACGCCGAAAATCCGCTCGTACCGCAGGATCCCTATCCGCGCGTCAAGGAGCTTCGCGAGACGATGCGCGAGGGCGGAATCGCCGACAGCGTGCCGATCGTGATGGCCGGCGGCGTCTGGTATCTGCGCGACTGGAACGACTGGATCGACAATCCCGAACTCGGCCAGATCGTCTTCCAGTTCGGAACACGGCCGTTGCTCACCAAGGAAAGCCCGATCCCGGCTGACTGGAAGGCGCGGCTGACCAATATCGAGGAAGGCGAGGTGCTGCTCCATCGCTTTTCGCCGACCGGCTTCTACTCCAGCGCGGTGCGCAATCCGTTCCTGCGCGCGCTCGAAGCGCGCTCGGAGCGGCAGATTCCGTTCTCGACCCAGGAAGCGGGCGACCATACCTTCCAGCTCGATGTCGGCGTGAAGGGCAAGAATTTCTGGGTGACGCGCAATGATCTGCTGCGTGCGCGCCAGTGGTTCGGCGCTGGCTTCACCGATGCGCTCAAGACGCCCGACAACACGCTCGTTTTCGTCACGCCGGCTGAAAAGCAGATCATCCGAAAGGACCAGACCGATTGCATGGGTTGCCTCAGCCAATGTGCCTTCTCGTCCTGGGCGGATAGCGAGACCAATTCGACCGGGCGCCTCGCCGATCCACGCAGCTTCTGCATCCAGAAGACGCTGCAGGACATCGCGCATGGCGGCGATGTCGAACAGAATCTGATGTTCGCTGGCCACGGCGCATATCAGTTCAAGCGCGATCCGTTCTATTCCAACGGCTTCGTGCCGACCGTCAAGCAATTGGTCGATCGTATCCTGACCGGCGATTGAACGAGACGTCGCGGCACGCATCTTAACGCGGCGCTAAGAATTTCACGTCACGCTCCGCGCACTGGAGAGGTGATGCCGGCGAGGGCGACACAATATCGTGCGGTTGCACCGGCGCTGGTCGAGCAGCGCGCCGAGCAACGACACCGTGTGTGCCTGACGCGCGCGACCGTGCGACGCAACGGCAAGGGTGCGATCGATGCGCAGCTCCACGATATCTCGATCTATGGGTGTCGCGTGGCGTGCGGCAAGCCACAGCCCGAAGGAGAGCGGGTGTGGCTTAGCTTGGCGGGCGGCCTGCCGATCGCCGCGACGATCATCTGGTGCAGCGACGGCTTCATCGCCTGCCGCTTCGATGCGCCGATCGCGCGTGCCGTGGTGCGCGCACTGACCATCCGCGTCGCGCTGGTCTAGGCCCAGCCTTCAAGCACCTGGTCGGGCGGGCGGTGTCCGTCGGCCCACATGCGGATATTGGCGATGACCTTGTCGCCCGTCGCCATCCGACCCTCGAAGGTCGCAGAGCCCATATGAGGCGTCATCACGACGTTGCGCAGCGCCAGTAGCCGAGGATCGATTTCCGGCTCATGCTGCCACACGTCGAGACCGGCGCCAGCAAGTCGCCCGTTTTCGAGCGCGACGACCAGCGCTTCCTCGTCGACGATTCCACCACGTGAGGCGTTGATCAGGTAGACATGCGGTCGCAACAACCCGATGCGTCGGGCGTCGATCAGGTTCTCGCTGTCGGCATTGCGCGGCGTGTGAATCGTGAGAATGTCGATCGCCGCCAGCATCTCGTCGATGCTTTCATGCCAGGTCGCAGCGAGTTGCGCTTCGAGGACGGCGGGCAGCCGGTGGCGATTGTGATAATGGATCGAAAGGCCGAACGCGCGCGCGCGCAACGCTACGGCCTGGCCAATCCGCCCCATGCCGACGATTCCGAGTGCCTTGCCGCCGATACGGTGGCCCAGCATCCCACCAGGGCTCCAGCCCTTCCATTGCCCCGACCGGACAAGTTTTTCGCCCTCGGCGAGGCGTCGCGGTACCGAGACGATCAACGCCATCGTCATGTCGGCGGTATCTTCGGTCAGGACACCCGGCGTGTTGGTGACGATGATCCCGCGCGCGCGCGCCGCGCGCAGATCGATATGGTTCACGCCGGCGCCGAAATTGGCGATCAGTTTGAGGCGTTCTCCCGCGCCAGCGATCAAGTCGCCGTCGATCTGGTCGGTGACGGTCGGCACAAGGACGTCGCAATCCGCCATCGCGGCGGCGAGCTCATCGCGGGCCATTGCCGCGTCGCCACGATTGTTGCACGTGTCGAACAGCTGCTCCATCCGGTCCATGACCGTGTCGGGCAGTTCGCGGGTGACGATCACCCTAGGGTTCGCTACGCGTCTCATTTCGGGCACAGATGCGGCTTGGCGGAGGTGCGGGGCCGCGTCAACGGTGGTTGATGCGGCATGCATCGACGCGGTAATGTCGGGCGACCGGAAAAGGGCGAATGAATGCGGATCGGAAGCAAGGCGACGACATGGGGGCTGGCGATCGCCCTCATCATCGCCGGCGTCGCGCCCGCCATGGCCGGGTTGGTAAACAAGAAAACGCCCTATTACGGCTCGATCGCGGCTAGCAAGGCGCGCATGCGCACCGGGCCGGGTCGGAGCTATCCCGCCAGTTGGCTGTTCCGGCGTGCCGACCTGCCGGTGAAGGTGCTCGACATCTACGATCATGGCGGGTGGTACAAGGTCGAGGACCCGAGCGGCACGCAGGGTTGGATCATGGGAGCGCTGGTCAGCGAAACGCGTACCGCGCTCGTGATGGGGATGATCGCCGAACTGCGCGACTCGCCGCGCTTCGGCGGCAAGATCCTCTGGCGCGCGGCGCCGGGTGTCGTCGGGCGGCTGAGCAAATGTGCCCGCGGCTGGTGTTATCTCGACGTCCATGGCCGTGGCGGCTTTGTCGAGACCAACCATCTGTGGGGCGTGGAGCCGCAGGAGACGGTGAATTGAGCGCGCCGGCCTGGCGGATCGTTCGCGAAGACCTGACACATCCGCAGGTCGTCGATCTGATCGAACTGCACCTGCGATCGGCGTTCGAGAACTCGCCGCCCGGTGCGGTGTTCGCGCTCGACCTGTCGGGACTGCGTGATCCCGCGGTGACAATCTGGACCGTATGGGAAGGAGGAGACCTGCTCGGCATGGGAGCGCTCAACCAGATCGACGCCACGCATGGCGAGTTAAAGTCGATGCGCACCGCGCCGGGGCGGTTGCGGCGCGGCGTCGCCGGCATGATGCTCGATCATCTGCTCGGTGAAGCGCGGACGCGTGGTTACAAGCGCATCAGCCTCGAAACCGGGTCGAACGATGCCTTCGCCCCGGCCCGCGCGCTCTATGAACGGTGCGGGTTCGAAGAGACCGGCCCGTTCGCCGGCTATACCGACACCGGGTTCAGTCGCTATTACACGATGATCTTGGCCTGACGCATTCCCCGCGCCGCGCGGGAGTGACGGAAAATCAGTTCAGCAATTCCAGCGCCATCGCGGTCGCTTCGCCGCCGCCGATGCACAGTGAGGCGAGGCCACGCCTCTGGCCAGAGGCCTGCAGCGCCGACAGCAAGGTCGCGATGATCCGCGCGCCCGACGCGCCGATCGGATGGCCCAGCGCGCAGGCGCCGCCATTGACGTTGACGACGTCGTGGCTGAGCCCGAGGTCGTGCATCGCGATCATCGCCACGCAGGCGAAAGCCTCGTTGACCTCGAACAGGTCGACATCGCCGGTCGACCAGCCGGCGCGCTCGAGCGCTTTTCGCATCGCGAAGACCGGAGCCGTCGTGAACAGGGCGGGGGCGTGGGCATGGCCAGCACTCGCCACGACGCGGGCGATCGGATCGAGCCCGAGACGCTCGGCAACGCTGGCGCGCGTCATGACGAGCGCGGCGGCGCCGTCCGAAATCGACGAGGCGTTGGCGGCGGTGATCGTGCCGTCCTTGGCAAAGGCCGGCTTCAAGGTCGGGATCTTGCTCGCGTCGCCCTTGGCGGGCTGTTCGTCGAGGCTGATCGTTTCGATGCCCTTGCGACCCTTGATCTCGACCGGCACGATCTCACGAACGAAAGCGCCGCTGTTCTGCGCGCGCTGCGCGCGCTCAAGCGAGGCGATCGCAAAGGCGTCCTGCATCTCGCGGGTGAACTGATAATGTTGCGCCGTCTCCTCGGCGAAGCTGCCCATCAGGCGGCCGGGTTCATAGGCGTCCTCGAGACCGTCGAGATACATATGGTCCATCAACCGGTCATGGCCGATGCGCGCGCCACCGCGGTGGCGCATCGTCAGATACGGTGCACCGGTCATGCTCTCCATGCCGCCGGCAATAATGAGGTCGGCCGAGCCCGCGGCCAGCGCGTCGGCTGCCATCATCGCCGCCTGCATGCCCGAACCGCACATCTTGTTGACCGTCGTCGCCTCGATATGGTCCGGCAGGCCGGCCTTGATTGCCGCTTGGCGCGCGGGCGCCTGGCCGAGACCGGCCGGCAGTACGCAGCCCATATAGATCTTCTCGATCGCCTCGCCCGAGAGACCGGCACGCTCGACCGCCGCGCCGACAGCGGTCGCGCCGAGATCCGTCGCCGTGGCGCCGGACAGTGCGCCTTGCAGGCCGCCCATCGGGGTGCGGGCATAGGACAGGATAACGACGGGATCGGTGGACATGCGGGCGGCCTCTGCGAAATGACGTGCCCGCGATCTAGTCGCGCTGTCGGTCATTTACAAACGCACCAGCGCTATTCGCGTCGTGCCGTAAGGATCAGCGCTTGAAGAACTGCTCGATCACCTCGCGTGCGACGCGCGCCGGGCGCAGCGTCTCCGCATCGAGGCAGCACCAGCTCGACTTGACCTCGGCGAGCACCTCCTCGCCGCGCCGGATGACGGTTTCATAAAAGGCGCGTGCACCCTGAACCTTTTCGAGCAGCACGGTGGCGATCACGACATCGTCGAGAAAGGTCGGCTTGCGATAGGTGATCTCATGCTTGAGCGCGACCCAAAGATGCTCGGTCACGGCCTCCGCCGGTGCGAAACGCTGCCAGTGATTGATCACCGCCGCCTGCACCCATTTCAGATAGCTGGCATTGTTGACATGACCCATGAAGTCGATGTCGGCCGGGTCGATCTGGACGTTGTAAGTGTGCGAGGCGAAGGTGGGGGCGATCATGTCTTTCACTTAACGTAAACGGAAAGAATTAGCGAGCGCCCAAGCGCCGGTTTGTGCGCAATTATCGGCAGACGTAGCGGCAACATCCGCTTATCGCGGTGCCTATGGAAACATTGATCACCGTGCTTAAATGGTTGGCCTCGGGGAGCGGAATCATCGCCGCGCTGATGGTGTCGCTCGACTCGGGCCGCAAGGTCACCGGCTGGGGGTTCGTGATCTTCGTCGGCTCGTCGATTGCCTGGTTCGCGGGCGCCGCGCTGTCGCGTGACTGGGCGCTCGGCACGCAGAATGCTGTGCTGTTCGCGATCAACCTGCTGGGTGTCTATCGCTACCTGATCCGCAAGAAACTCCATGGCTGATCCATGGGTCTGGCCGGTCGCGCTCGGCGTGTTCGGTGCGATCATCGGCAGCTTTCTTGCGACGCTGGTGATCCGTTGGCCGGCCGGGCGTTCTGTGCTGTCAGGTCGGTCGCACTGCGACAAGTGCGATGCCGTGCTCGGCCCGCGCGATCTCGTACCGCTGCTGAGCGCGATGTTTGCCGGCGGGCGCTGCCGCCGCTGCGGCGCGTCGATCGACCCGCGACATTGGCAGATCGAACTTGCGGCGGCTGCTATCGGGTTGTTCGCGGGCGTCGCCGTGCCGGGGGCCGTGGCTTTCGCCGGTGCGGCCTTTGGCTGGCTGCTGCTCACGCTCGCCGCGCTCGACATTGCCGCATTCTGGCTGCCCGACCGGCTCACCGCAATGCTCGCGCTCGGTGGGCTGGTGACCGGTGCGATCGGCATCGATCCGCCGCTGACCGCGCGATTGATCGGTGGCGTCGCCGGCTTTGCCGGCCTGTGGCTCGTCGGCCGGGGTTACCGCCTGTTGCGCAATCGCGAGGGGCTTGGAGGCGGTGACCCCAAACTTTTCGGTGCGATCGGTCTGTGGTTGGGTTGGGCGTTGCTCCCGGCGGTGCTGTTGCTCGCCGCGCTGACTGGCCTCGCCTTTGTGCTGACCGGGATGTTGTCGGGGCGCCCGGCCCGGCTCGACGATCGCGTGCCCTTCGGCGCGCTGCTGGCGATCGCGGCTTACCCGGCATGGCTGTTCCTGCTAGGCGGTACGGCATGAGCATTGCCGTGATCCTGTCCGCGTTGCTTCTCACCCAGGCCGCGCCGCCGCCGTCAGCCGATGGCCTGCCGCTGGGTGCGTTGCCGCGCCAGTCGCTGCCGCCGCACGGTTGCGCCGCTTTCCTGTGGAGCACCGGCGCGGCCCGCAAGCTGGTGGCGATGGTCAGCGCCGATCCGGCGCAGGTGCGGTTGTCGATCGATGGGGCGGTCACCGATCTGCCGCGCGATTCTCAGCGCGGCGCGGTCGGTTTCGGCTTTGCGGAAACGGCCGAATATCGCGGCGGCACGACGACCGCGACCTTGGTCATGAGCGTCAAGACGAGGGTCGATCTCAAGGACGGTGCGGCGGTGCCGGAGGCGACGCTGCGGCTCGACCGCGAGGGCAAGGATAGCGTGGTGCTGCCGGTTGCCGGGATGATCGGTTGCAGCTGAGGGGGACATGATGGCGACGATGCAGGAAATACTCGCGACGCAGCGCGCCGCGTTCATGGCCGAATTGCCGGTCGGCCCTGCCATCCGCAAGGATCGGCTCAAGCGCGCCGCGGCGATGCTGCGCGAGCACAGCGACGCGTTTTGCGACGCGCTGTCGGAGGATTTTGGCCATCGCAGCCGCGAACAGTCGCTGATCACCGACATCGCGGCATCGGTCGCGCCCATCAACCACGCGATCAATTCGCTCGATCGCTGGTCGCGTCCGGACAAGCGGCCGGTGCAATTCCCGCTCGGCCTGCTTGGCGCGAAGGCGTGGGTCGAATATCAGCCCAAGGGTGTGGTCGGCGTGATCGCGCCGTGGAACTTCCCCGTCCAGCTGGTCATGTCGCCGCTCGCCGGGGTGTTTGCCGCAGGCAACCGCGCGATGGTCAAGACCAGCGAATTCACCCCCGCCGTCGCCGCGCTGTTCGAGGATCTGTGCCCGCGCTATTTCGCTGCGGACGAACTCGCCTTCGTCTCGGGCGGACCGGAGGTCGGCAAGGCCTTTGCCGAGCTGCCGTTCGACCATTTGATCTTTACCGGCGCGACCGGCATCGGCAAGCACATCCTCCATGCTGCCGCCGACAACCTCACCCCGGTCACGCTCGAGCTCGGCGGCAAGTCACCGGTAATCTTCGGCAAGGGCACCGACATGGCACGCGCGACCGAGCGGGTCGCGCTGGGCAAGATGCTCAACGCCGGCCAGATCTGCCTCGCGCCCGATTACATGCTCGTGCCGTCGGCGCAGGAGGAAGCGGTCGTCGATGGGCTCAAGGCGGCAGTGACTGCGATGTACCCGACATTGCTCGCCAATCCGGATTATACCGCGATCATCAACGACCGCCATTTCCAGCGGCTCAACGACTGGCTCGACGATGCCCGCGCCAAGGGCGCGACGATCGACACCGTCAATCCGGGCAATGAGGATTTCTCGGCCTCCAACGCGCGCAAGATGCCGCTGCACATCGTTCGCAATGCGACCGACGACATGACCGTGATGCAGGAGGAGATCTTCGGGCCGATCATGCCGATCCGCCGTTATGACGGGATCGACCAGGCGATCGGCGAGGTCAATCGCCGCGACCGCCCGCTCGGGCTTTATTATTTCGGCAGCGACGAAGGCGAGCGCAGACGCGTGCTCGACACAACGATCTCGGGCGGGGTCACCCTCGACGACGTGATCTTCCACATCTCGATGGAGGAACTACCGTTTGGCGGGATCGGCCCGTCGGGCATGGGCGCCTATCATGGCGCCGAGGGTTTTCGCACCTTCAGCCACGCCAAGGCAATCTACAAGCAGGCGAAGCTCGACGTCGCCAAGCTGGCCGGGCTCAAGCCGCCTTATGGCAAGGCGACGATCGCCAGCGCGAAGCGGCAGATGAAGTAGCCGGCGCTGTCAGCGCGGCAGGACAGCCTTGGGGAGGCCGGCCCATACCGAATCATAATCCTCGTCGAGTGATCCGGTCGCCAGCGCATGCTCGGTCGGTCGGAACACCCAGCGACTCTCGATCATGAACGCCATCGTGCCGTCGATCTTGTGCGGCGCGAGCACAGCTTCGCTGGCGACTTTCCAGCTGGAGAGATCCGGACCATGTCCGCTCATCTGGTTGTGCAGCGACAAGGCGCCGGGCTGAAAGCCGTCCGCTTTCGCGTCGTACGCGCCGTAGAGTAGCCCCATGCACTCGCTCATCGTGTTGCGGTGGAACCAGGGCGGGCGGAAGGTGTCCTCGGCGACCATCCAGCGTGGCGGGAAGATCACGAAATCTACGTTCGCGGTGCCAGGCACGTCGCTCGGGGATGTCAGTACGGTGAAGATCGACGGATCGGGATGGTCGAAGCTGACGGTACCGATCGCGTTGAAGCGCGCCAGATCATAACGGCATGGCGCGTAATTGCCGTGCCACGCCACGACATCCAGTGGTGAGCGGCCGAGTTGGGTGGTCCACAAGGTGCCGAGGAATTTCTGGACGAGTTCATACTCGCCTTCGATATCCTCGAACTGCGCCACCGGCGTTTCGAAATCGCGTGGATTCGCAAGGCCGTTGGCGCCGATCGGTCCGAGATCGGGTAAGCGGAACGGTATGCCGTGATTTTCGGCCACATAACCGCGAGCATTGCCGTCGGGCAATTCGACACGGAATCGCACCCCGCGCGGGATCAGCGCGATCTCTCCCGGCGCGACGTCGATCCTGCCGAATTCTGTCAGTAGTCGTAGCTTGCCCTGTTCGGGCAGGATCAGCATCTCGCCATCGGCCGAAACGAAGGCGCGGTTCACCATGTCCCGGCTGGCACGATAGACGTGCATCGCGACGCCCGTCTGGCTCGCCGGGCCACCCTCACCGGCGACGATCATCGTCGTCAGGCTGTCGAGCCAGTCCGCGTCCTCGAGATCGAGCGCACTCCAGCGTAGTCGATTGGGGGCGAGGGGGGCTTTCGACACGCCCGGCGCAAACAGCTTCGCGCCCTCGTAGCGGGTAAAGGCCGGGTGCGCGGCGGAGGGACGCAGACGGTACAGCCACGAGCGGCGGTTCTCATGCCGCGGTGCGGTGAAAGCTGTACCCGACAATTGTTCGGCGTAGAGACCGAAGGTGGGGCGCTGTGGTGAATTGCGTCCGACGGGGAGGGCGCCCGGCACTGCTTCGGTGGCGAAGTGATTGCCGAAACCTGTCATGTAGTTGGGATCGATCATATTCTCTCCTATCCCTCACCCCTCGCAGAGGGGAGAGGGTTGCGCAGACTTGGTCCGCGTCCTTCACGCGGGCCTAGTCGGAGCTGGGAGAGCGGTGTGCGGCGCGCTTGCGCCGCGCGGTCGCTCGGCGACCGCTCAGCCCCTCTCCCAAGCTTCGCTAGGCAGCAATCTGCCAAGCTACGCTATCCCTCTCCCCTAGCCAGGGGCGAGGAAGATCAACTTACGCCTCGACCGCGCCCGGCACGACGCCGCGCCGGATCTGGTCGAGTTCGATGCTCTCGAACAACGCCTTGAAATTGCCTTCACCGAAGCCATCATTGCCCTTGCGCTGGATAATCTCGAAAAAGATCGGTCCGACCATGTTTTCGGTGAAGATCTGCAGCAGCAGGCCGCCGCCGGTTTCCGGCGCGCCGTCGATCAATATGTCACGCTTGCGCATTTCATCGATGTCGTGGCCATGGCCCGGCAGGCGCTTGTCGATCAGGTCGAAATAGGTCTGCGGGGTGGTCTGAAACCGAATGCCGTTGGCGCGCAGCTTGCCGACCGTCGCGAAGATATCGTCGGTCGCAAGCGCGAGATGCTGGATGCCCTCGCCCTTATAATCCTTGATGAACTCCTCGATCTGAGAATGCTCGTCCTGGCTCTCGTTGAGTGGGATACGGATCTTGTCGTCGGGCGCGGTCATCGCCTTGGAAAACAGGCCCGTCGCCTGGCCCTCAATGTCGAAATAGCGGATCTGGCGGAAGTTGAAGATGCGCTCGTAATAGTTGGCCCAATAATCCATCCGGCCGCGCTGCAGATTGTGCGTGAGATGGTCGAGCGTGTGCAGACCGACGCTGTGGTCGTCCGCGCCGCTACCGGGGACCGGCTCGAAATCGATGTCATAGATCGTCGCCGCACCGCGCCGGTCGACGAGATAGAGGTTGGCCCCGCCGATCCCTTCGATCGCCGGAATGTTGAGTTCGGCCGGTCCGACCTTGCCCTCGACCGGTGTCGCGCCGCGCTCGACCGCCAGCTTCAACGCCTTGGCGGCATCGGCGACGCGGAACGCCATGGCGTTAGCGGACGGGCCATGTTCCTTGCGGAAGTCGGCGACCTGGCCGCTGGCATCCATGTTGAGCAGGAAGTTGATGTCACCCTGAGCATAGCGCCGGACATTCTTGGAGCGGTGGGTGCCGACATGGGTGAAGCCCATCTTGACGAACAGGTCGGCCAGCGCATCGGGATTGGGTCCGGTGAACTCGACGAACTCGAATCCGTCGAGGCCCATCGGATTGTCGTGCTGATCGGTCATCGGGGAAGGCTCCGGAGTTAGTATCACGTGAAACTATATCCCGCTTCTGCGACTCCGTCCATCGAAACAACAAGAGCCCGAACTTGTCTCCGCGGCATCGCTCGCCCATCACGTCGGGCGGAGGACGGCAATGACTCAACTCAAGCTCGACCAGTTCCTGCCTTATCGGCTGTCGATTGCGTCGAACCGCGTGTCGGAGGCGGTCGCTACGGCCTATCACGCGCTGTTTGGCTTGCGGATTCCTGAATGGCGGCTCGTCGCGGTGATCGCGGAATCGGGCGGCGTGACGCAGCAGACGCTGGTAGCGGCGACGCGGATGGACAAGGTCAGCGTCAGCCGCGCGGCGATCGCGCTGGTCGATCGCGGCCTTGCCGAGCGCAAGCCCAATCCTGGTGACCAGCGCTCGCACCTGTTGTCGCTGACCGGCCCGGGCAGGGCACTTTACGAAAGCGTCGCGCCCAAGGCGCTGGAGCTTGAAGCGAAGGTCTTCGCCGGCTTCACTGCCGAGGAACTTGCGCGCTTCCGGGCGATGCTCGACCGCATCGAAATCGCCGCCGCTGCGCTCGATCCAACGGCGGGTGAATTCGTCAGCAAATAAGCCTCCGCACTTTGCGTCCCGGTAAAAATCGAATATCGGGTATTGTGGAGGCGATGATGACAGCAGAACATTTCGACGTGGTCGTGGTTGGCGCCGGAATATCCGGTATCGGCGCGGGCTATTATCTCAAGGAGCGCTGCCCCGACCGGAGCTATGTGATCCTTGAGGGCCGCGAGGCACTGGGCGGTACCTGGGACCTGTTTCGATATCCCGGTATTCGTTCCGACTCGGACATGTACACGCTCGGCTACGCCTTCCGCCCATGGACCGAGGCGAAGGCGATCGCCGACGGCCCGTCGATCCTCAATTACGTCAACGAGACGGCGAAGATGTATGGCATCGATCGCCGCATCCGCTACCGCCATCACGTCAAACGCGCCAACTGGTCGACGCCGGACGCGCGCTGGACGGTCGAAGCCGACACGCCTGAAGGCCCTGTCACCTTCACGTGCAATTTTCTCCATATGTGTTCGGGCTATTACAACTACGCCCATGGCCACACGCCCGAATTCGTCGGCGCGGGGGATTTCGCCGGGCGAATCGTCCACCCGCAGTTCTGGCCACAGGATCTCGATTATTCGGGCAAGCGCGTGGTAGTAATCGGCAGCGGCGCGACGGCCGTGACGCTGGTTCCCTCGATGTCGGAGACGGCCGCGCACGTTACGATGCTGCAGCGCTCGCCGACCTATGTCGTATCGCGCCCGGCGGAGGACAACCTGGCCAATTCGCTCAAGCGTCATCTGCCGGCGAAACTGGCCTATGGTCTGGTGCGTTGGCGCAACGTGCTGTTCCAGATGTTCTTCTACAACCTCGCCCGCAAACGCCCGGAGAAGACCAAGGAGCGACTGATCAAGATGGTCCGCGACGAATTGGGCCCCGACTATGACGTCGGCAAACATTTCACGCCGCGCTACAACCCGTGGGACCAGCGTCTCTGTCTGGTGCCCGACGCCGACCTGTTTGAGGCGTTGCGCAGCGGCAAGGCTTCGGTCGTCACCGACCAGATCGAGCGTTTCGTGGCGGAAGGCATCCAGCTCAAGTCTGGCGAAATCCTGCCCGCCGACATCATCGTGACCGCGACGGGGCTGGAACTGCAATTGCTCAGCGACGTCGCGTTCAGTGTCGACGGCGCGCCGGTCGATCTGTCGCAGACGTTCAACTATAAGGGCATGATGTATAGCGACGTGCCCAACCTGGCGTCGTCGTTCGGCTATACCAACGCGTCCTGGACGCTGAAGGCCGACCTGACCTGCGGATATGTCTGTCGCCTGCTCAACACGATGAAGGCCCGCGGGCTGCGCCAGGCCACGCCGCGCATCACCGGCGCGCCGCTCGCGCCCGAACCCTTCCTGGATTTCAGTTCGGGGTACGTCACGCGCGCGATGGAGAGGTTCCCCAAGCAGGGCGACCGCAAGCCGTGGAAGCTCTACCAGAACTACGCCAAGGATCTGGTAACGCTGAAATTCGGTTCGGTTGACGATGGCATGGAGTTCTCCAATCCGATGCCGCCGGCGTCTGTTGCTGCGCCGAAGCGGGAACCCGTCGCAGCCTGATTTTTGCGAGGAACACATCGTCGTTTGATCCGTTCTGAGGAATGGATGGCGACCACATTTCGCCGGGGCTTGCATTGTTCGTTCGACCGAACTAATCGGCTGGCCGTGGTTCAGCAACGGCTTCTCGATATCGCGGCACGTGAGTTCAGCCTGAAAGGGCTGGAGGGCGCGAGCACACGTGAAATCGCGGCGGCGGCGGGCACAGTGATGTCGTCGATCACCTATCATTATGGTGGCAAGGAGGGCCTGTACCTCGCCGTCGCCGATCACATCGCCGAGCATATGGGTCGCGATATGATTGGCGATCCGGTGCTCGATGATCTCGGCGCACCGGATCCTGACGAAGCGCGGCGGATGATCCACCACATTATCGATCGCTTCATCGACAAGATGATCGGCGATAATAGCGCCGTGTGGTCGCTGTTCATCGTGCGCGAGCAGATCAACCCGACGGCGGCGTTCGAACGAATCTGGAGCGGCATGATGGGCCGCTTGATGGAACGCATCGTCGCGCTCGTCTGTATCGCGACCGGGCGGTGTGATGCGAAAACGGCGCGGGTGGCGAGCATCACGTTGCTCGGACAGGTGATCGTGCTGCGCGCATCGCGCGCTTCATGCCTCAAGCTGTTGCAGGCCGCCGATTTCGACGCCACCGACATCCGCGCGATCAAGGCGCGCGTCGCCACCAATATCAACGCCACTCTCGACACGTTGACCGCCGAGCAGGAGCCGCAATGAGCGACACGCAGGAAATCCAGCCGCCTTCGGGCAATGCCGGCGACGAAAGCAAACCGGCAAAGCCCTCGATCTTCAGCAAACCGCTCTTCTGGATCATCCTGGTTGCGGTGGTGGCGTCAATCGCGATCGGCGGCACGCTCTATTATCTTCATGAGCAGCAATATGAATCGACCGACGATGCGTTTGTCGACGCGCATATCGTGCGCATCGCGCCGACGGTTGCCGGGACCTTGCGTTTCGTTGCTGACGCCGACAATCGCCACGTGCAGCCCGGCCAGTTGCTCGCCGTGATCGAGGCGTCGGGCAGCGAGGCGCGCGTCACCGAAGCCGGCGCCAACACTGCCCAGGCGCAGGCGCAACTCGATCAGGCCCGCGCCCAGATCGTTGCAGCCCAGGCCACGCGCGATCAGACGGCGGCGCAGGCGCGCGCGCCGCTCGCCACGGCGGTGAGGGCCGCCGAGGACCTCGCGCGCTACGAGGCGCTGCATCGCCTCGATCCGAATGCCGTCGCGCCGCAAAAGCTCGACGAAGCCCGCGCCCAGGCGCGTTCGACCGCTGCCGAAGCCACGGCGGCACGGCGGCAGATCGACAGCGCCAATGCCCAGATAACCGTCGCGCGCCGCCAGATCGGTGCCTCGCGCGCCGTGATCGCTGCCCGCGAAGCGCAGATGCGCCAGGCGCAGGTCACGCTCGGCGATAACCGACTGACCGCGCCGATCGCGGGGCAGGTGGTCAACCGCCAGGTCAATGTCGGCTCGTTCGTCGGCCCGGGCACGCAGTTGATGGCGATCATCCCCGATCACGTCTGGGTCACGGCCAACTTCAAGGAAACCCAACTGCGCCGCATGCGCATCGGCGACTCTGTTGCGATCAAGGTCGATGCCTATCCCGATGTCGCGTTCAAGGGCCATGTCGATTCGATCCAGCGCGGCGCCGGCCAGGCTTTTGCCTTGCTGCCGCCGCAAAATGCCACCGGCAACTATGTCAAGGTCGTGCAGCGTGTTCCGGTCCGCATCGAGTTCGACGCAAAGGGTGGACCGGATCCGCGCAAATACCCGATCGGCCCCGGCATGTCGGTTGTCCCGACGGTGAAACTCGGAGGCCGTTGAGGTGGCAAGCGCCGCTGTGGCGAAGTGGAACGGCGAGCGCTCGGCAGCCGGCGCCTATAGTCCGTGGTTGATCGTCGCGCTGATCAGCATTCCTACCTTCATGGAGGTGCTCGACACCTCGATCGCCAATGTCTCGCTCGATCACATCGCGGGTGGCCTTTCGATCACCACTGACCAGGCGACGTGGGTACTGACCAGCTACCTCGTCGCCAACGCGATCATCATCCCGATTTCGGGTTGGCTCAGCGATGCGATCGGGCGGAAGCGCTACTTCCTTATCTCGATTGCGCTGTTCACGCTGTCGTCGCTGATGTGCGGCCTGGCACCCGACCTCTCGACGCTGGTCATCGCGCGCGTCTTTCAGGGGATCGGCGGTGGTGGACTGGCGCCGGTCGAACAGTCGATGCTGGCCGACACCTTTCCGCCGCAACAGCGCGGCATGGCCTTCGCCGCCTTTGCCATTGTCGTCGTGGTGGGGCCAGTGCTCGGTCCGACGCTGGGCGGCTACATCACCGAGATGGCGAGCTGGCACTGGGTCTTCCTGATCAACGTGCCGGTCGGCATCGCCGCGTTCATTCTCGCCGAAATTTTCGTCGATGAGCCCGAGCGGGTAAAACAGGACCGTGCCGAGAAGCTCCGGGGTGGACTCCGCATCGATTATATTGGCGTGCTGCTCGTCGCATTCGGTCTAGGCTTTTTCGAGCTGACCCTCGACCGGGGCGAGCGCGAGGACTGGTTCTCGAGTGGCTTCATCGTCATGACCGCGGCCATCTCGGCGTCTTCCCTGATCGCGCTGGTCATCTGGGAACTCAACCACAAGGATCCAGTGATCGACCTGCGGTTGATGAAAAACCGGAATTTCTCGTTGACGCTACTGGTGATGGGCGTTGTCGGCATGATCATGTTCAGCACGACCCAGCTTATACCGCAGATGCTGCAACAAGTACTTGGCTACTCCTCCTTCCAGGCGGGGCTCGCATTGACCGCCGGTGGCGTTGCCACGCTCGTTGCCGTGCCGTTTGCAGGACGGCTCACTGGCAAGGTCGACCCCCGCCTCTTGCTGATACCGGCGCTGCTCGTCCAGGCTGCGGCATTGTGGAACATGTCACATCTGACGCCGGACATCAGCTTTCAGGATGCCGCGCTGGCACGGCTCTATCAGGCGATGGCGCTGCCGTTCCTGTTCGTTCCGATAAACGCGGTGGCCTATGTCGGCCTGGCGCAGAACAAGACGGCGCAGGCGTCGAGCCTGTTGAACGTCGCTCGCAATCTGGGCGGGACGATCGGCATCTCGACGGCGCAGACGTTGTTCGCCAGTTCGCTGCAGCGAAACCAGGCGGCATTGGTCGAGAAGCTAAGTCCGCTAAACCCGAATTATAATGACTGGATCGGCAAGGCATCAAGCGCGTTTGGTGGCCCGGGCGACCAAACCACGCCGCTCGCCGTGCTTTACGGGCAGGTCCAGCGTCAGGCGGCGATGTTGTCGTTTCTCGACGTGTTCCGGTCCTTGATGATCGTCGTGCTGGTCGTGACGCCGCTGGTGCTGTTGATGCGTCCGCCACGAGGCGGCGGCAAAGGTCAGGAAATGATGCACTGATGCGCAAGAGTCTCGTCGCCCCGCTCGCCGCCCTGCTTGCCACCGCATGCACCGTCGGCCCGAACTATGAGCCACCCCAAATGGCCGTGCCGGCAGCGTTCGCCGTTTCGCAGCCCGTTCCAGCAGCCAGCCCCGCGGTCGACCCGGCGCAATGGTGGGCGGCGTTCGGCGATCCGGTGCTCGACGGCCTTGTCGCTCGCGCGCTGAAGGACAATCCTGACGTCATGATTGCCGCTTCACGGGTGCGCCAGGCGCGCCTGCAGGAGATCGCCGCCGGCGCGCTCGGCAAGCCGACCGTCGGCGCCACCGCCAATGCGAGCCATGTCGAGTTCAGCAAGAATGCGGGCTTCTCATCGCTCGCGCGGCTTTTTTCGGGCGGAAGCGGTTCCGGATCGAGCGGCGGATCGACCGGTGGCGTTGCGCTACCTGGCAGCGGCATCACCACATATGCCGTCGGCTTCGACGCCAGCTGGGAGATCGACCTGTTCGGCGGTGGCCGCCGCGGTGTGGAGGCGGCATCTGCCCGTGCAGACGCCGCCACATGGAGTCTGCGCGACGCCGCCGTGACGCTCGCGGCCGAGGTCGCGCAGGCATATTTCGCGTTGCGACTCGATCAGGACCAGTTGGCGATCGGTGAAAAACAGTTGACGCGTCAGCGGCGGGTGCAGGAGATCGCCGCGCACGTCGCCCAGGTCGGGCTATCGCCACAGATCGACGTTCAGCGCCAGCGTGCTGCGCTGACCACGCTCGAAGCGCGCTTGCAGCCGGTGCGCGCCGACGTGTTGATAAGACAGCACGCGCTTGGCATCCTGCTCGGGGTGCAGCCGGAAAGCCTGTCGGGCGAGTTGCAGCCGTCGCAGGCCGCGCGAGCGGAGATTCCCATCGTCCCGGCTGGCTTGCCGTCCGAATTGTTGCGCCGCCGCCCCGACATCCGTGCGGCGGAGCGTCAACTCGCTGCAGCCACGGCGGATATCGGGGTTGCCGTCGCCGATCTGTATCCGAAGTTCAGCATCACGGGTGTCGCACAGCTCCTGTCGATGTCGTTAGGTAGTCTCGTCTCGACCGACAGCGTGCAGGCCTCTGCCGGTGCCGGTATCAACTTTCCCCTGCTCGACTGGGGACGTCGCAAGGCGACCGTCGGCATGCGTAGGGAGGACCGCGTGCAGGCTTATGCCCGCTACCAGCAGACCGTCCTTGGCGCGTTGCGGGACGTTGAAGATGCTCTCGTTCGCCTCGATCGGGGGCGCGCGCGCAATGCCACGCTTCGCCGGGCGGTCGACGATTCGATCCGCGTCACCCAATCTGTCGACGCACAATATCGCGCCGGCGTGATCGCGCAGGACGGCCTTCTCAACGCGGAGAATCAACTTCTCGCTGCGCGGGAGCAGCTTGCGCTGAGCGACGCGCAGTTGCGCCAGGATACAGCATCGCTGTTCAAGGCGATGGGTGGCGGTTGGCGCAATGATCGCCCCGAATCTGATCCGCGATGATCTCTTCGTAAGGTGAGGCGCAAACTTGTGGTGAAAAACTTCACGCAAAAAAAAGCTCGCCCGACCTGGCGGATTAGCTGAATCCCGAATCGGGACTGCGGTAAAACTCATCTGCTCCGCTGCACGGGGCCGCGTGAAATGTCGCGTTCAAAGTCGGCATCTCGGTATCGACCCGATTCGCCGTCAACCCTCTCAAATGTTGAGTGAATTAACGTCGCATCGGGCCGATCGAAGCGCTTACCAGGGGCGGATGTTGTCGCCGTAGATGAGCGCAAGAATGAAACGAAGCATTCGCTTTCTCCCTTGTCACACCCGTTAGGGTGCGCGTCATTATTAATTGAAAGTTAAGGATAAAGCAACCTGATTTCAGGTCTGTTTCGCGAGCGGCGGCGCCGGTTTAAGGGTTCGTTCAACGTCACGTGCTAGCCCCTGATGTGATGGGCCAGTCAGCACAGAAGATCCGTATGCCGGTGTCGGCGAGCAGGCTGTCCGGCCGTTGGCTCGCTTCGACCACGCTTGCGCCGGTGCGGGGATCGCGGCTGCGCGAGAGTGCCGAAGCGCCGTTCGGCACATTTGGGGCGACCCCGACGCCGTTCCTCGGCGATGCCGACATGTTCGATGAGATTGCTTCGCTGCCACCGGTTGCAAAGTCGTGGCAATTTCTCGGGCTGATCGAGATCGCCAATTTCGTCGCGCTGCGTCGCCATGTCGGCGTCGCACGCGCCGACCTTCTGGTTGTTGATGTCAGCGATCGCATTCTCGCCGCCATTCCCGCCCTTCGTTTGGCCGAGGTCGGTCGCACGCAGCTCGAGATTTTGGCCGATGGCGACGCGCTCGCCGACCTCGAAACCCTGACGGGCGCCATCTTGGCACTGTTCGAATCGACGGTTGATCTCGATGGTGAACCGCACCGCATCGAACTATTGATTGGGGGTGCCGCGGCACCGCTCGGCAATACCGAAGAGGTGCGTCTGATCGAGGAAGCGGAAAGCGCGCTCGATCTTGCGCGGGCGGAACGACATCCGGTGGTCCGCGACCTTTCGGTCGGTGCGCCAGCTTTCGATCGGCGCACGCTGACTCGCGAACTCAACAACGCGATTTCGCAGGGGCAGATGTTTCTGCAGTATCAGCCCAAGGTCCATGTCCGCCGGCAGGAAATCTCCAGTGCCGAGGCGCTGGTCCGGTGGCAGCATCCCGAGCGCGGACTGATCCTCCCGGGTGACTTCATCACCATCGCAGAAGAGGCGCGCGAAATCTGCGCCCTGACGCTTTGGACGCTCGATCAGGTGATCCACGATCAGCGCTTGCTGGCGGCCGATGGCCATCAACTGACCGTGTTCATCAACATTTCCGGCCAACTGCTTGGCGACGCCCGTTTCGTGAAACAGGCCTGTGCCAAGGTGCGCGAGAGTGGCGCGAGGATCGGCTTCGAGATAACTGAAACGGCGGTGATCCGCGATCCGCAGAGCGCGATTGCGAACCTCAAGATTTTCGCGGATGTCGGGATCACCATCGCGATCGACGACTATGGCGCCGGGCTTTCCTCGCTAGCCTATCTCAAGCAATTGCCGGCGCGCGAACTGAAGATCGACAAGATGTTCGTGCTGCAATTGACCAGCAGCAACCGCGATCCGCTTATCGTGCGATCGACGATCGATCTCGCCCACGCACTTGAGATGGAAGTGACTGCAGAGGGCGTTGAAACCCAGGCGGCAATGGCGCTGTTGACCGTCATGGGCTGCGACATGGTCCAGGGCTATCTGCTCAGTCGTCCGCTATCGATCGACGCCTTTCGCCACTTTCTCGCGGCCGACAAGGCGGCCGCGCCCGAGGAGCAGGCCAAGACGATGTTTGCCCGGCCGGCCAGCTTCTGGAAAAGCGCCTGATCGAGCCCTGCTTAGCGCGGCTTTAACGGATCGGCGTGCAGGGTCGTTCGCGATGGGCCGGATCACTTCTTTGCGCATGATGGCGACTTTTGTTGCGGCGGCGATGCTGGCTACTGGAATCGCGTCGACGCCAGTGCATGCCGCAGCTGCCCAGCCGGAACCGATCTCCGCCAATTTCGATGCGATGATCACCGACGCCAAGGCCGCGATGTTGATCGATCCGCACCAGGCGATCGCCAAGGCGCAGGCTGCACAGATTGTCGCTGACCGCATGCCTTCCGCGCAGCGCTCGGCGGCAATCGCGACAACAAGGTGGTTACAGGGCGAGGCGTATCTGCGGCTCGACGATGCTGCGCACGCTGGCCCCTTGATCAAGCAAGCGCTGTCGGCGGTCGCGAACGACCGCGCACCGGGAAAACTCAACGGCGACATCCTGCTCTCGCTGGGCGGCTACCACACGGCGATTGCCAACGTTGCAAGCGCGCTCGATGACTATCAGCGTGCGCACAACATCTTTCGCGACATTGGTGAAACCCGCAGTCGCGCCGTGGCACTGCTGTCCATCGCGCTGCTGTATCAGGAAGCCAAGGACTATCCCAACGCGTTGAAATATTATGATCAGGCGCGCGACGTCTATAGTGGTGATCCCAACCTGCTACTGACGATTTACAACAACCGCGGCAACGCGCTTAAGGAAATCGGTCGCTACCCCGAGGCGGAGGCGCAGTTCCGCGAAGCCTTGACGCTGGCACGGACGATGAAAAACCCGGCGTTTATCGCACGGGTGCTCAGCAATATCGCACGCAACCAGGTCATGTCCGGTCGAACGGCAGAAGCCGAGAAAACGATTGCGCAGGGTTTCGCCTTGGGGCGCCTGGGCGGCCAGGCGTCCGCGGCAAGCGAGCAATTCTGGGGTATCGCGGCGCAGGCAGCGCTCCAGCGCGGCGAGCTTGAAAAGGCCCGGGTCCTCATCGAACG
The DNA here is from genome assembly GCA_038245375.1 of Sphingomonadales bacterium. Lineage (GTDB taxonomy): Bacteria > Pseudomonadota > Alphaproteobacteria > Sphingomonadales > Sphingomonadaceae > Sphingomonas. The sequence continues at coordinate 42,198 of JBBRSN010000012.1, forward strand.
CAGTTTTGCGCTTGGCGAGGATGGGAACACGCTCGGTACCCGCGAAGGTCATGAGACCGCCTACGATATTTACCGAAAACTCGGCGATCAGAAGAACGCGCTGTTGCACCTCGAGGCGCTCAAGAAGCTCGATGACAAAACCTCGCAGTTGGCCGCCTCGACCAACACCGCACTGGCGGCGGCGCGTTTCGATTTCGCCAATCAGGAACTGAAGATAACCAAGTTGCAGCGCGACGAGGCGAAGCGTACCGCCGAGTTTGAGCGCTCCCGCGCGCGCACCCAGCTGTTTATTTTCGTCGGCGCCAGCGTCGTCAGCGTGGTTATCGTCACCATGCTTGGTTTCGGATTGGTAACGATCCGACGCAGCCGTAATGAAGTGCGCGCAGCCAACGTCGATCTCGCTGAAACCAACAGTGCGTTGGCCAAGGCATTGGCAGCCAAGACCGAGTTTCTCGCCACCACGAGTCATGAAATACGCACGCCGCTCAACGGCATCCTTGGCATGACTCAGGTTATGCTTGCCGATCGTGAACTTGGTGGGACGATACGCGACCGTATTGGCGTCGTGCACAGCGCCGGGGTGACGATGCGGGCGCTGGTCGACGACATCCTCGACGTCGCAAAGATGGAAACTGGCAACCTCACGATAGAGCAAGTGCCGTTCGATCTGGGTGCGACGCTGACCGATCTGTCGCGCATGTGGCAGGAGCAGGCGCAGGCAAAGGGCCTCGCTTTCTCGCTCGATCTCGCGGACTGCCCACAATGGATCGCGGGCGACGCGGCACGGTTGCGGCAGGTCGCGTTCAACCTGCTGTCCAACGCGCTCAAGTTCACCGACGCTGGGTCGATTACCCTTCGTGCCGCCGAGGGTGCCGGACCGGATGGCCCGCTTCTGACGATCGCCATCGGCGACACGGGCATCGGCATCCCGCCGGACAAGCATGAATTGATCTTCGAATCCTTTCGTCAGGCGGATGGCGGCACGACGCGCAAATTCGGTGGGACCGGGCTCGGCCTATCGATCTGTCGCAACCTCGCGCGTGCCATGAACGGCGATGTCACCCTCGACAGCGTAGAGGGGCAGGGTGCAACCTTCACGCTGAGCTTGCCGCTGCTTCGTGCAGCCGCGCCACAGGAACAGACCATCGTCCCTGAGGCCGACGGCAGCGCTCTACTGATCGTCGACCGCAATCCGATTACCCGCGCAATGTTGCGGGCGATCCTCGCACCGCGCGCCGGCAGCGTGGAATTCGCCAGTTCGCTCGAAGAGGCGAGCGGCCGCGTGTCGGCGGGCGGAGTCGCGCTCGTCCTCGTCGATGACGCTACCGCCAGGGCATCCGAAGATCTCGGCGCCGCGCTCGAGATACTCGCTCGCGCCGCCCAACTGGCCGGGTCGGAAACGGCGCTGTTGTGGGCCGGCCTCGACGACGCGCAGCGCGACGAGTTGGCCGCCACGGGGATCGCGCGGATCATCGCCAAGCCGATTGCGGGGCCGGCCCTTGCCGCAGCGCTTTATCCCGTTAAGACGTGCGACGATACAGCACCGAACCATCTTGCCACACAGGCGGCTTGATCCGATAATGCGCCATCACGAGCAGAGGAATGCACTTCATGCCGCCCGCCAAAAGGTGCTATGGTCGTGAACATCCTTTTTATTGAGGATGATCCGATGAATCGGCGTGTCGTCGGTGACATGCTCGATGTCGCGGGCGCGGTGATGACCGGTGCGGAAAGCGCGGAGATTGGCCTCAAGCTGATCGACGAACATGATTTCAACATCGTCCTGCTCGATTTGCGCATGCCCGGGATGGACGGATTTGAGGCTTTGCGGCGCATTCGCACGCGCGGCGACGCCAAGGCCAATTTGCCGGTGATCATCGTCACCGCCGATACTGCCGTGGATTTGCGCGAGCGTTGCCTCGCGGAAGGCGCCGATGAAGTCATGTTCAAGCCCGTGGCGATGGACTCGCTGTTTGATGCGATCGGTCGGATGCTCGCCAAGCCGGGTGCCGGAATGATCGACTAAGCAGCCGACTTAGCGTTCCGGCGCGCGATTGACGTACACATCCCTGTCTCGTCGGTGCCTTTTCGTCTTGCAGGGTAAAGAACTGTATCCGATCTGGCTGTAACCACTTCCGATCCCGATCCGAACTAACCATATGGCAATAAGTGCCGTGTGGAGCGTAGCTTGTCCGATGTGATCCTTGATCGCTTGTTGGCCACGATGGATGTCGCGGTCGATGCGTTTGCGATATGTGAAGTGCGGCGCGGTCTTCGGCTGATCGGCGGGGCGAGTGCCGCCATCGAAGTGCATTATGTGCTGTCGGGCACGTTGCATTTGACCGTCGGCGACCTCCCCGAAATGCGCTGTGGCCCCGGCAGCATCGTTGTCGTTCCACCTGGGCTTCATCAGGTCATGGCGGCGGACGGCACGACCGGGACAGATGTTCGCGCCGCCGACAATTGCACGCCGACACGCAGCGGCATGTTGCTGTTCGATGCGGCGGGCGGCAGCGTCGGTGACGTTCGTGTCGTATGCGGCTTGATCGCCGCCAATATTTCCGGCTCGTTCGGCTTGCTCGATGCGGTCAAGCAGCCGCTTGTCGAGGACCTGAGCGACCTGGCGATCGTCCGGCAGAGCTATGCGACGATGCTCGACGAGATCACCGGCGCGGGGTTGGGCGCACGCGCGTTGACTGGTGCCTTGATGAAGGCGTGTCTCGTCGTGCTGCTCCGCCGACATTTCGCCAGCGCGGGGCAGGGGTCAAGCGTGCTGAGCACCTTGCGCGATCCACGGCTTGGCAAGGCGGTAACCAGCGTCCTCGATCGGCCGGCGGCTGCCCATAGCGTCGCCAGCCTGGCGCGCATCGCTGGTATGAGCCGCTCGGCCTTCGCGCGCGAATTCTCGACAAACCTGGCCATGAGTCCGATGGCATTCGTCGCGCGCACGCGGCTGCATCATGCGGCGGAGCTGCTCACAGCGACGCGCCTGCCGGTCAAGGTCATCGCGGCCAGCGTCGGCTTTGCCAGTCGCAGCCATTTCAGCCGCGCGTTCAGTGCCGCTTACGGCGCCGATCCAAGCGGCTTTCGCAGGGTTGCGGGTAACGCTGCCGCCGGCGGGATATCGAACGCGGGAGTGCGCTTGCAATGATACCGATGAATCGCGTGACCTTTGCCACTGGTTTGCTGGTCGCCATGGGCGGCGTCGGCATCGCTGCCCATTCGCTCCACCCCGCTTCGATTGTCATGTCCACGACGGCGATCGCGGCTGCACCCGGGGTGCCCGACACACCGGCCGATGCGGCCGATCCGACGGTCGTTGAACTCTACCAGAGCCAGGGTTGCTCGAGTTGCCCGCCTGCGAACGCGAATGTCAACGCGATCGCCGACCGGCCGGGCATCCTCGCGCTCAACTTTGCAGTGACCTATTGGGATTATCTCGGCTGGAAGGACGTATTCGCCGCGCCTGCCTATACGGCGCGGCAATGGGAATATGCCAATGCCGCTGGCCGTGCGCAGGTATCGACGCCGCAGGTGATCATCAACGGCCGGGCCGCCGTGGTTGGCAGCAACGCCGCGACGCTTGCCGCCGCGATCCGTGACAATGCCCGAAAGACTCCTGGCCCCACTATCGCCGCGATCGGTGGTCGTGTCACGGTCGGCGCGGCACCTGCATCGGCCGGCGCCACCGTCTGGCTGGTGCGCTACGATCCCCGCAGCCTTGCCGTGCCAATACGCGCCGGCGAGAATGATGGCCGGACGCTCGATCACCGCAACATCGTCCGCTCGCTCGCTGCGCTCGGCAATTGGCGCGGAGCGACGGTGTCCTTTTCCATACCCGCGGGCGATCCCGCCTATCGCAGCGCCATCCTCGTTCAACTGGGCAAAGGTGGCCCGATCATCGCCGCGGCGCGGATTTAGGCTTTCTCGCTTCCAGGCTTCATCAGCGCGGCGGCGAGCGACGCGGTCGCGCTGCCGCGCCGCGCCGGCTGCGGCTGGCTCGGTGCGGGCGCCCAGCCGGTGAGATAGACGATGTCGAAGCGCTCGGAAGTACGACCGTCGCTGTCGGCGCGATCGGCGAAGGCTTGTGCCGCGCGCGCCAGCGTGTCGCGGCGCAGAGGGCTGCGGCCGCGCAGGACGTTGCTCACCCCCATGCCGCGCAGGTCGCCGAGCAGCCGCCCCAGCCCGGCATAGCGCACCGTCAGTGTCTCGACATCTGCGACCGGCAGCGCAAAGCCGGCGCGTACCAGCAGGTCGCCGGCCGACCGCACATCGATCTGTGGATGAAGCCGCGCCGCCGGCCGGTCGCCCTCGGCCTCGCGCAGCGCAGCGCGAAGCGTCGCCAGGCTGCCGGCGCCCGTAAAGGCGGCGAGAAACAAGCCATCGGGTCGCAGTGCCCGCCGCACCAGCGCAAGCGCGCCCGGCAGGTCGTTGACGCTGTCGAGCACGCCGGCCGACACCACCAGATCGAATGACGCGTCGGCAAATTGCGGCTGGTCTTCCTCGGCCTGGATGCCGCCGGTCGCCGCTGCAAAGCGTGCACCGGCATCGATACGGGTGATCGTGGCACCTGCGGGCGGCACGAACGCGCCATCATGTGCTCCGAGATCGAGCACATTCTCGAACGACCGCGTCACGCTCGCGAGCCGATCGGCGATCCCGTCCAGCATTGCGGCACGCAGGAAGTCGTGCTCGGCGAACCCCGGCTGGGCGCGGTCGCGGCGCAGGCGTCGCGCGGCGCGGTCGAAAATCTCGGAAGTGCTCACGCCGCGGCTTGTGCCGCTGCGGCGCGCGCGCGACAACCCTTGCGGTCAGGACTTGACGCTGGCGAGATCGAAAGGGGACTAGAACGAGATGCGCGCGAAGGGCGACGTCGGATCATATTCAGCGACCCCCGATCACGCTGTCGCCAGGTCGTGACGCTGATGCGCCGCGTTGTCGCACCGTTGCGCCTGATCGCAGACCTTGCACTGCCGCCGCGATGCCCGGGCTGCGGCGCTGTCACGACCGACGATCACCGTTTTTGTGTGACCTGTTGGGACGGCATGCGCTTTCTAGCACCGCCATGGTGCGCGACCTGCCACCTCCCGTTCGACTATGATCGCGGTCCCGAGGCGCGCTGTGCGGCCTGCGAGCAGCATCCGCCGCGCCACGCCGGCATTCGTGCGGCGGTCGCTTATGGCGATGTCGCGCGCACCGTTGCGCTGCGATTCAAATATGGCGGCCGCATTGCCTTTGCCGAGACGGTCGGGCGGCGGATGGCACGGCTGTTGCCGGATGATGCCGACCTGCTGGTGCCGGTCCCGCTACATCGCTGGCGCCTGTGGTCGCGCGGCTTCAATCAGGCGGCACTGATTGCGGCGTCGCTCGGTCGCATCGGTAAAATACCCCACGATCCCTTTGTCCTGCGGCGCGCCAAATCGACCGCGCCACTCAGGGGCATGGGCGCCAAGGCTCGCGCCCGTGCGGTCGCCGGCGTGTTCGCCATCGCGCCAACCCGTCGCGAAGGCCTGCGCGGACGCCATGTCGTGCTGGTCGACGACATCCACACCAGCGGCGCGACCAGCGACGCCTGTACACGCATCCTGTTGCGCGCGGGCGCGGCTCGCGTGACGATTTTATGCTGGGCGCGCGTGCTGCCAAGCGACGCTGGCGATTGACAAGCGCGGTCCGCGTCCACACGTTCAGCGGCATGGCCAAGGTCGAAATCTATACCAAAGCATTCTGCCCGTTCTGCACGAGGGCGATGAACCTGCTCACGCGCAAGGGCGCCGCGGTCGACGAATTCGACATCACGATGGGCGGCCCGAAGCGCGGCGAGATGCTTGAGCGCGCTAACGGCCGCACCACCGTGCCGCAGATCTTCATCGACGGGCAGCATATCGGTGGCTCGGACGAGCTCGCCGCACTGGACCGCGACGGCAAGCTGGATGCGCTGCTAGCGGCATGAAGATCGCCGTGCTTCAGATGACGACCGGCATCGACCCGGCAGCGAACGCGCGCGCGCTCGTTGAAAGCGTCGCTGAGGCCGCAACTGCCGGCGCGGTAATGCTGTTCACCCCGGAAATGTCGGGTCTGCTCGATCGCGACCGTGCCCGCGCCGCCACGTCGCTGCATGAAGAGGCGGCCGATCCCGTGCTGGCCGCTGTCCGCGCGGCTGCGGCCGAGCACGGCCTCTGGGTTCATCTTGGTTCACTTGCCGTGCGTGGCGCCGACGGACGATTGGCCAATCGCGGTTTCGTGATCGACGCCGGTGGTGCGATCCGTGCGCGCTACGACAAGCTGCACCTGTTCGACGTCGATCTGCCGACCGGCGAAAGCTGGCGCGAATCTGCCGCCTATGCGCCGGGGCAGGGGGCTGTGGTGGTCGACACGCCGGCCGGCATGCTCGGCCTGTCCATCTGCTATGATCTGCGCTTCCCTGCGCTCTACGGCGCGCTGAGCGATGCTGGCGCAACGATCCTGGCCATCCCGGCCGCCTTCACCCGCCCGACGGGCGCGGCGCACTGGCATGTCCTGATGCGCGCCCGCGCGATAGAATCCGCCGCCTGGGTTGTCGCTGCGGCCCAGACCGGCGAGCATGCCGACGGTCGGGCGACCTTCGGCCATTCGCTTGTCGTCGATCCCTGGGGTGAGGTGGTGCTCGATATGGGCGACGCGCCCGGCCTGGGCTTTGCCGAGATCGATCCGGCCCGTGTCGCCGATGTACGCGCGCGTATCCCGGTGCTGGCGCATCGGCGCGTCATCCCGCCCGTGGTGCACGCGTCATGATCGTGTTCGACCTGCGCTGCAGCGGTGCGCATGTCTTTGAGGCGTGGTTCGCGTCGAGCGCTGCCTATGAGGAGCAGCGCGCGCGCGGCCTGCTGGTCTGCCCGGTCTGTGGCGACAACGATGTGGCCAAGGCGCTGATGGCACCGAATATCGCGGCCAAGGGCAATGCGCGGCAGGTGCCGGTCGTGATGCCGTCGACCGATACGCCATCCGCCGATGCCCCTTCGCCCGAGGCGATCAAGGCGGCGATGCAGGCGATTGCCGCGATGCAGGCGAAGATGCTCGACAAATCCGAATGGGTCGGCCGGGCTTTTGTCGATCGGGCGCGGGCGATGCACAGCGGCGATGCCGATGTAGCGCCCATTCATGGTCAGGCGACGCGCGCCGAGGCTGAGGCATTGCTGGAAGAGGGGGTGCCCGTCGCGCCGCTGCTCGTGCCGATCGTGCCGCCCGAGGCGTTAAACTGACCGAGGGGTGATTGACCGGCGGGCGACCCGGCGATACCGAATGTCGCATTGCCCCCGTAGCTCAGCCGGATAGAGCGACGGTTTCCTAAACCGTAGGCCGCGTGTTCGAATCTCGCCGGGGGCACCAGCTTTTCACGAATATCGCAGCGACGCGCGGAACGGGGCGCGCGCTGGCGGCGGGCTTCGGCGAAGGATCGACCGAAGCCCGCGCGACCGTAACGCTTACGCCTTGACGTGCTGGGCGATGTACTTGTTCATTTCGAACATCGTCACCGAATCCTTGCCGAACACTTTCTTCAGCTTCTCGTCGGCGAGAATTTCACGCTTGTTGGCGGGGTTCTGAAGATTGTTGGCCTTGATATATTCCCACACCTTGCTGATCACCTGGCTGCGCGGCAACCGGTCGTTGCCGACGATCGCGCCGAGTTCGGCAGAGGGCTGAACCGGTGCATGGATGCCGCCGGTCTTCGCGGGGGTAGTAGCCATAAGTCGTCCTTCCTGTTGTATCGTGCTGGCCGTTGACGGCCTTACGCCTTCGTGCAGCGCACATCGCTTGTGCGCCGCCTTTTCGCGCTTGTCACGCCTAACAATGTCCGTTCAGGCGGCTTTCGTCACGGTAAACCGGTTGTTGGGCGTGACTTTGCTGCGATTTCGTGACGGCCGGAGCGCGAGGCGACACGCCTGTGATCATTCTGCCGCAAACGAAAACGGCCCCCGTTCCGCAGGGAACGGGGGCCGCTGTTCACGACATCCGATGCGGGATCAGAAGCTCTTGCGCAGCGTGAAGCCATAGGTGCGCGGCTCGTTCGGGTAGCCGCTATAGCTGCCCGACTGCGCGACCGTCGGGAAGGCCCCGAGCAGATACTTGTCGTTGTTGAGGTTACGCGCCCAGAGCATCAGTTCGAGTTGATCGTTGGTATCCTGGATCGCAAAGCTGGCATTGATCTGGCTGACGCCCCAAGTGTTGTACTGCGGGGGCACCGTCTCGGTCAGTTGGACGTTGCTCGAATAGTCATATTCACCGCGGAGATAGAAGCCCCATCCGTTGCCGAACCGATGCGTGATTGTTGCCGACGTTGATCCGCTCCAGTTCGGGATGCCTGCCGGCTTCTGACCGGTCAGATCCCGGAAGTTCGGGCGGAGGCCAGTTGCGGGATTGAGCGGGCAGCGTACCGTATCATAATCGACGCAGGCGGCACCGGTAAAGGAGTCATATTTTGGGTCGAGATAGGTAACCGCGCCAGTCAGGGACAGCCATGGGACCGGGCGATAGGCGGCATCCACTTCGAAGCCGCGCACCGATTCCGCACCGGCGTTGACAAGGTTGAAGCCGAGGCCGGTAAAGGCGTTCGACTGGAAACCCTTGATGGTCTGCTTGAAGACCGCGAGGTTGAAGAAGCCACCGCGGAACTTGGCTTTCAGGCCGGCTTCGTAGACGGTAACGTTCTCCGGGGCGGCCGAGCGACCGACACCATTGGCGTCGGGCGGACGGCTGTCCGATGACAGGTTAAACGCGCCAGCCTTCCAGCCGGTGGAATAGCTGACATAGGCGTTTATCGGGCCAAAATCATAAGCAACGCGCCCGGCGTAGGTGAACTTGTCGCCCTTGAGGATGCCGGACTCTGTGGCATTGGGAAAATTGACCGGCCCGTGTGTCGGTGCGTTGCCGTAAAAGAACTGCACTGCGCCCAGGGCGCCGAACAAATTGGTCGGAATTTTGGCGCCCGCCGGAGCGGCCGGATTCAAAATCGTCAACGGAAGGAAGCCGAGTTCCGGAACATTCTGCAGATTGAGCGACGAGAAGGGATCCTGCAGGACCACGAACGACTGTGCCGCCTTGCGATCATTGAGGTAGGCGCCACCTGCAGTAACGGTCAGGCGATCGGTGATCTTGTAGTCGAACTGCCCGAATATGGAGTAGGAGGTCTGCTGCAACGCGTAGTTGTCGGCAATCCCTTGGCCAGATTGGAAATAGGTCCTGCCGGGAACCACCGTCGGATTGACCAGTGACTGCAGTGTTTCAAGCTGCGTTACCGCACCACCGGTAAGGGCGTTGATATACGCTCTGGTGTCACGCCCATAACGAATGTCGCGACCGGTGGTGAGATTTTCGTGATCGTAGAATCCGCCAATAAGCCAGCTGAACGGGCCGTCATTATCCGAAGCAAGGCGGAGTTCCTGCGTAAATGTCTTGATGTGATTGGCGGTCGTTTCGTTCGAGATGTCGGCCCCGGTGAAATCTACGTCGAGCGTGGTCTGGTTGACCTGATCACGATAAGCGGTGATCGAGGTCAGCTTTCCGATGCCGATATTCCAGTCTGCCTGGGCGGAAATGCCCTTGCCGACGAGGCGATTGTTGGGGCTTGTGTTGTATACCAGATTGCGGTCGAAGGTCTTGGTTGTGTCGTTGATCGCGAAGCCAAGCGCCCCGATCGCCAGCGTTGCAGGACCGTTGTAGATCGTCTCCGCGCCGCAGCATACTTCCTTGATGACGTTATAGTCGCCGATCACGCGGAGCGAGAAATCCGACGAGGGCTGGAACAGGATGTCGCCGCGCACCGACCAGCGGTTGCGGCCATTTACCTTGGCGTGTGACACATTGTTGGTGAAATAGCCGTCGCGCTCGTTGATGCTGCCCGACAGGCGGAAGGCGAGGCTGTCGCTGATTGGGCCGGTGATCGTGCCCTTGGGGTTGATCAACCCGTAGCTCCCGACGCTGACCTCGGCCTTGCCGTGCCATTCGAATTCGGGGCGCTTGGTGACGATGCTGATCGCGCCGGCCGACACGTTCTTGCCGAACAACGTTGACTGCGGGCCGCGCAGCACTTCGACGCGCTCGATCTCGGGCAGATCGTCGAGCGCGGCGGCCGAGCGCGAGCGATAGACGCCGTCGATGAACACACCGACCGAACTCTCGATCCCGTCATTGCCGTTGCCGTTGCCGAAACCGCGAATCGTAAAGTTGGTCTGGCCCGCGCTCTGGAACTGGGTGACCTTCAGCGACGGGACGACCGACTGCAGATCGATCAGGTCGACGATGCGCGCCTTTTCGACCGTATCGGTGCTCGTCACCGAGACCGAGATCGGCACGTCCTGCAATGTCTGCTCGCGCTTCGTTGCGGTAACGATGACATCGCTGCTGTAATCATCGCTGGCCGCTGGTGCGGCGGGCGGCGTGGTTTGCGCCGTCGCTGGCAGGGCGGCAAACAGCGCGATTGCGGAGGCAGCGAGCAACTCGTATTTCTTCAAGATAACATCCCCTTCAGCTTCGCCGCCAGTCTTCTGCTGGATAAGCGGGTTCGTAAATTTGGTATGCTATTTTAGCGTGGCGGTGAATCCATCGTCAATGTGAATTCGGCCGCAATCCACGCAGTTGCGCACTAGTTGCCCAAATGAGACACATTCAAAATGGCGCCGGACCGGGTCGCTATCCGTCGATCGGCGCTAACCGCAGATACCGTAACGTAATTCGCTATCGCGATCGAACGACCGTTGTCCGGCAAATCGTCCCTAGCGGCCGGCTTGCTATGTTTCGGCTAGCCGATCAAACACGATTCATGGGACAGATCAGATCGAACAACGATCACCACGCGGATACATCGCGACGGGATCTTCACGCCGAACGGCTGACGCTGACTTGAATAGGCGGGCCGATACGCTGGCCTGGCGAATCATGCGTCTCACGATCGGGCCGGGGGCGAGCGAACCGTGATCGCCTTCCGCGCCGGACTATCGCGCCGTTACTTCGCTCGCGTCATCCGGCCGCAGCTGGGATAAGCGCCGCCGACCGCGATCAAGCCTCGCGCTGCCAGGCGGCCCTGGCGCGTTCGTATATCTGGTATGTCCGGAGCCAGGCCATGCCGAAATGGCGGCCGTCATGGCCAACGGCGCACGCGCCGGCATTGCGACGGGCTTGGAGGTTCTTCGTCCATCCGGCCTGCCAATCCGTACGAAAACGCCCCCCGTCGCACGCGACGGGGGGCGTAATATAGCCCGGCGGGAAGCCTCCGGACCGGAGTTGCCTAGAATTTGAACCCGGCCGCGACGCCGTAGCGGCGCGGTTCGATCGTGAAGATGTTGGTGAACAGGCCCGACGACTGGTCGGTGACATATTGGCCCGTGACCGCGTTGTTATTGGTGAGGTTCTGTACGAAGCCGCGGACGAACCAACGATCGTTGCGCCCGTTGAACTGGACCTGCGCGTTGACCACCTCATAGCCCTGGATGCGATCGACGTTAGTGTTGAAGATCGAGCCATATTGGTTGCCGGTGTAAGCGAGGTCGACACGCGGCACGAGGGACATGCCGCTGGTGCCGAGATCCCAGGTATATTGCGCCCCAACCGAGAATTTGTAGGTCGGCGCCTGCGGCAGCTTGTTGCCCTGGATGTTGACCGGGACGCCGTCGAGCACGCTGACCCCGCTGACGGCTGCGGTCGCGCTAAGCGCGCTGCAGATACCATAGGCGCCCGTTGCAGTGATCGTCGGTATGGCGACTGGCGCGCGCAGGCCGATCGCGGCATTTACCGCAGTGACATAGCCATTCGACAATGCCGCGCCGCCGGGTCCGGTCGGCACGACGACGCAGTTCGAGCCGTTGGTGATATCCTTGATGATCACCGCGTCGGCTCGCCCACCCGAAACGTCGCGCGGATTGACCAGCAGGCGGCTGCTCGACACCGAGCTATGCAGATAGCTGGCGTTGATGTTGACCACGAAGGCGCGGATCGGCGCCATGATCGCCTCGGCCTCGACGCCGTAGATATTGGCATCGACATTGTCGTTGACCGAGGTGCGCGCGACGATCCGACTCAGCTGCAAGCCCTTGTACTTGTAGTAGAAGCCGGTGAGGTTGAGCCGCAGCGCGCCGTGCAGAAAGGTGTTCTTCGAGCCGATCTCGAAGGCGTCTACCTGCTCGGGCGTGAAGGTCGTCGGCACGTTGAAGGTTGGCGGCAGCGGCGGATTGATCCCGCCCGACTTGTAGCCGCGCGAATAGGAGAAATAGATCAGGTTGCGATCGGTGATCTGATAATCGAGCACCGCGCGCCCCGTCAGCTTCGAAAAGTTCACGCTGCCGCGCGCATAATCCTGCGTTCCCGCCGTGTTCGAATCGAAGTCGGTGGTGGCGTAGTTCAGGCCCTGCGTGATGTTCGACGCGCCGATCGGGGTCAGCACGTTGAGCGTCATGTTACGCGCCTGAACGAACTTGTCGTCATGATTGTAGCGCAGGCCCAGCGTCAGCTTGAACTTGTCGGTGAACTTGAAATAGGTCTCGCCGAAGATGCCGTATGACTTCAGCCGGAACAGCTGGGTATCGTTGCGGTAGAAAGGCGTTGCGAGAAACGCATTGCCTGCCACGCCCGGGATCGCCGCCGAATTCGCCGCCCCGAGAATGCCCGAGGCGTAATCGAGGCCGAAGGCGTTGACGAAATAGTCGTTGTTGCGCGTCTTGGAATCGAAATACAGCCCGCCGAGCAGGAAGTTGAACATCCCGTCGAACGAACTGTCGACGTGCGCCTCGAGCGAATATTGCCTCGTATAGGCGCGCGAACGGTCGAAATCGAGGCTCTGCCCGAAGCAGCCGATCTTGTTGCCGCCATAGACGCCGACATTGTTTGTGTCGGCGGACGACTGGCAAACGCCGCCCGCCGCGCCATTTGGTATCAGCGTCTGGCGCACGCCGTTGAGGAACGCCGCCGGGCCGCCCGTGCGACCGTATGTGTCGAGCGCCACGAGGCCCGGATTGTTGGCGAGCGAATTCTCCACCGCGAGGTTGTAATCGGTGGTGCTGTCGACGCTGTTGCGCGCATAGCCGCCGGTGAAATTGAACGATAACTTACCGAAATCGTGGAAGAACTTGGCGGTATATTGCTCTTCGTCGGCAAAATAGGTCGGGTTGTAATCGATCCGCACCGTCCGCACGTTCGCCGGGTTGGCGACGCCGGCATAGGTGTCGTTGCCGTAGAGGCTCTGCAGCCCGAACGGTGCCAGTGACGCGCTGTTGACGCGGAAGAATTCGGTCGACGTCAGCACCGCGGCGAGCGTCGAATTGCCGTTGGGCGACTCATAGGCGAGTTGATCGGGCAGGCAGCCCAGGATGCCGGTCGGGTCGCGATGGCACATCTGCTTCTGGATGCGCGAGCGGTTGTCCTTCTCGTGGAAATAATAGCCGATCAGGTCGAGTCTGGTGTCGCTGCTCGGCTGCCACGACAGCGTGCCGCGGATCGAATAGAGATCGCGTCCGTCGATCCGGCTGTTGTCGTAGGTATTGAGCGTATAGCCGTCGCGCTTCAGATAGGTCCCCGCGACCCGCACCGCGAGCGTATCGGAGATCGGCAGGTTGAACATGCCCTTCAGCTTCTTCGAATCGTAATTGCCATATTCGAATTCGCCCGAGGCGTGGATGCCGGAAAAATCGGCCTTGGCGGTGATGAAGTTGACCACGCCGGAGGTCGCGTTGCGGCCGAACAACGTGCCCTGCGGGCCGCGCAGCACCTCGACCCGCTCGAGGTCGAGAAACTCGGTTTCGAACAATCGGGTAGACAACAGCGGCATGTCATTGACGTGAATCGCCGTCGCGCTGTCGCACGTCGCGCCGACGCACAGGTCGCCGATGCCGCGGATCGTGAAGCTCGACGAGGTGAAGTTGGTCTTGGTGAAGCTGACGTTCGGCAGCGTCAACTGCAGCGCGGAGGGATTGACGATCTGCTGCTTTTCGAGCGCATCGGCGGTAAACGCCGACACGGCGATCGGCACGTCCTGCAGCCGTTGCGACTGCCGCTGTGCCGTGACGACGACATCGGGAACGCCACCGCTATCGCTGGGCGACGGTGCCGGTTGGGCCGCGGGCGGCGTGGTTTGTGCCGCCGCCGGCGTGACGGCGAGCAGGGCGATTGCAGACGCAGCGAGAAGCTCGTACTTTTTCATGGTGACATCCCCTTCAGCTTCGCCGCCAGTCTGTCGCTGGTTCGGCTTGTTCGTAATCCCGGTATGGTCGATGTTGCGACTCCGCGAAGCAATCGTCAATGGAAATTGCTGGCAGCGACGGGGGTTGCGCGCACGTTGTTCAAATGTGACAGAATCACAATTGAAGTTCAATTTTGCTGGCGCATCCGGCAGCACCCGTCTCTTCTCGCCGTCAAGATGTGCGGCAATCTGATCGAAGGAAAGTTTCCATGGCAAATCACGGTGTCGAACCGGAAGATGGCGACCTGGTCAGCGGGTCTCCCAAGATCCACGTCCCCGATGATGTCGCCGCGGCGATAACGACGCTGATTCGCTGGGCCGGGGACGATCCCGCGCGCGAGGGGCTGGTCGATACGCCGAGGCGCGTCGCGCGCGCCTGGAAGGAATATTGCGCCGGTTATCAGGACGATCCCGCCCACCATTTGTCGCGCATCTTCGAGGAGGTCGGTGGCTATGACGAGATCGTCATTCTCAAGGACATCCCGTTCCAGTCGCATTGCGAGCATCACATGGCGCCGATCATCGGCAAGGCGCACATCGCCTATCTGCCATCGAACTGGGTGGTAGGCATTTCGAAGCTCGCGCGCGTGCTCCATGCCTACGCCCGGCGCCTCCAGGTACAGGAGCGGCTGACGGCCGAGGTCGCCAATTGCATCTGGGACAATCTCAAGCCGCTCGGCGTCGCGGTGGTGATCGAGGCGAGCCATGCCTGCATGACGGCGCGTGGTGTACGCACCCCGGGCGTGACGATGGTCACCAGCCGCATGATGGGGGTGTTCCGCGACGATGATCGCAGCCGCAAGGAAGTCCTTGCGCTGATGGGTCGCTGAACGGTGGCGGCGGCCCGGACCGTGTTGGTGACGGGCGCGGCGCGGCGCATCGGTGCGGCCGTTGCGCGCCATCTTGCCGGCGCGGGCTGGCGGGTCGCGATCCACTATCATGAGCATGCCGACGCGGCGCTTGCGCTGGCGGACGAACTGCCCGGCGCGGTTGCGCTGCCCGGTGATCTTGCCGATCCGGCGGTGCCGGTCGCGCTGATCGCGGCCGCCCGCGCCGCGTTGGGCGCGCCGCTGGCAGGGCTGGTCAACAACGCGTCGCTGTTTCGGTTCGATGCGCCGCCGCGGATCGATCGGTCGTCGCTAGACGAACATCACGCGATCAATCTTGCCGCACCCGCGCTGCTGGCATCGGCGCTGGCCTTGCAGGATGACCTGGCGGAAGGCGCGGTGGTCAGCCTGCTGGACCAGAAGCTGGCCAATCCCAACCCCGACTTCTTTTCCTACAGCTGCGCCAAGTTCGCGCTCGGCGGCGCGACCACGATGTTGGCGCAGGCGCTGGGGCCGCGGATCCGCGTCAACGCCGTCTCGCCGGGCATTTCGCTGCCGAGCGGCGGGCAGAGCGAGGCCGAATTCCGCGCCGTCGCCCGCGACAATTTGCTGCGTCGGCCGGTCGCCGTCGACGACATCGCCCGCGCGGTAGCCTGGCTGCTCGAAGCGCGCGGCGTGACCGGGCAGAACCTCTTCGTCGATTGCGGCCAGCGCTTCCTGCCGCGCGCGCGCGACGTCATGTTCGACACCGTAGTTGCAGGGACAGGACATGGCTGAGGCGCGCTACACCCTGCTGCTCGACGGCCTGTCCCTGGTAATGGGCCTCGGCATCCATGCGCACGAACAGGCGCCGCAACGCGTCCTGGTCGATCTGCGACTCGACTGCGTCTACCCGTCCGCGCCCACCGGCGATCGCATCGCCGAAGCGCTCGATTATGATGCGATCTACGCCGGGGTCCGCGACCTTGCCGCCTCGCGTCACTTCAACCTGCAGGAGACGCTGTGCGAGGAGATCGCATCGCTGTGCCTCGCCAACCCCTGGGTTGAACGCGTGACGGTTCGATCGTGCAAGCCGGACATCTTTCCCGATGCCCGGGTCGGCTGCGAGATCGTGCGGGCGCGCTAGTGTGGTGGATTTGAAATTCGCCACATTAAGCGGCTGGGTACGGAGCGAATTTCAAATCCATAAACCACACTAGAATCAATAGTTTCTAGTGACCCTCTTGAATCTGAAGTTCGCACCCGCCTAGCCTCTTGATCAGGCGAACTTCAGATTCGGGTCACTAGCCCCGGTTCGCCGCACTGAGCACCGCCCGCACCGACGCGGTGGCGATATCGGTGTCGATCCCGACACCGAATACGGTCCTCCCGTCGGTCGTGCGGCATTCGACATAGGCGGCGGCGCGCGCATCGGCACCGTGCCCGATCGCATGCTCGCTGTAATCGACCACGTCGAGCGATGGCCCGGTATTCTCGCCCAGCGCCGCGATCACGCCCGAGATCAGGCCGTTGCCCCGCCCCGAGATCGACCGCTCACCACCCTCGATCGCGACGCGCCCGACGAACAGCCGGTCGCCCGCCGTGCCGCTCTCATGATAGTCGAGCAGCGCGAAGCGATCGTTCGCGCCGGGCAGATAGGTCGCCTCGAACAGCCCCCAGATATCGGCGGCGTTGAGTTCGCGGCTGGTCTCGTCGGCGAGCTGCTGGACGTGGCGGCTGAACTCGGCCTGCAGGCGCTTGGGCAGCTTGAGCCCCTTGTCCTGCTCGATCACCCAGGCGACACCGCCCTTGCCCGACTGCGAATTGACCCGGATCACCGCTTCGTAGGAGCGCCCGAGATCGGCCGGGTCGATCGGCAGATAGGGCACCTGCCAATATTGGTCGTTGCGCTCTTCCTGCGCTGCGAAGCCTTTCTTGATCGCGTCCTGATGGCTGCCCGAGAAGGCCGTGAACACGAGTTCGCCGGCATAGGGTGTGCGCGGATGGACAGGCAGGTTGGTGCAATAGTTCACCGTGTTGACGATCTCGTCGATGTCGGAGAAATCGAGAGCGGGATGAAGCCCTTGCGTGTACATGTTGAGCGCGACCGTCACGAGATCGCAATTGCCGGTGCGCTCGCCATTGCCGAGCAGGCAGCCCTCGACGCGGTCGGCTCCGGCCATCAGCCCGAGTTCGGCCGCGGCGACGCCGGTACCGCGATCGTTATGCGGGTGCAGCGAGATGACCACCGAATCGCGGTTGCGGATATGCCGCCCGAACCACTCGATCTGGTCGGCATAGATGTTGGGCGTCGCCGCCTCGACCGTTGCCGGCAGGTTGAGGATGATCGGATGATCGGGGGTCGGGCGCAGCACCTCCATCACCGCCTCGCAGACCTCGACCGAGAAATCGAGTTCGGCGGTCGAGAAGGTCTCCGGGCTATATTCGAAATGCCAGTCGGTGTCGGGCTGCGCCGCTGCCTGGTCGCGCATGATCATCGCACCCTCGATCGCGATCGCCTTGACCTGCTCGCGGCTCATCCCGAACACGATGCGACGCCACGCCGGCGACACCGCGTTGTAGAGGTGGACGATCGCCTGCTTGGCGCCCTTCAGCGACGCGAAGCTCGTTTCGATCAGGTCACGGCGTGACTGGGTCAGCACCTGGATTTTCACATCGTCGGGGATGCGCCCGCCGGTCACCAGCCCGGCGATGAAGTCGAATTCGGTCGCGCCGGCGCTCGGAAAGCCGACCTCGATCTCCTTCAGCCCGATCTTGACGAGCAGGTCGAAGAAGCGCGCTTTCTTCTCGGCGTCCATCGGGTCGATCAGCGCCTGGTTGCCGTCGCGCAGGTCGGTCGAGAGCCAGCGCGGCGGCTGGGTGATGGTGCGCGATGGCCATTGGCGGTCGGGCAGGTCGATCTGGGGGAAGGGGCGGTATTTGACGGAAGGGTCGCGCAGCATGGCTCTGGTCTCGCTGGTCGAGGAGATTTCGGGTCGATGGTGGCCCTTAGGCGGATCGCGCACGCTCGCGGCGCGCGACAAGGTTCGCGCCTAAGGGCGCGTAAGTCGAAGCAGCGAAAGGCCAGGCGCCAGCGTCATGCGTATCGCGTTAGCGCGCCGGGGGCGACGATGTCCAGCCCGCAAAAACACCTAATCGACCTGCGCGAACAGCTGATCGATCCGGCTGTGCGGCAGAAACCACAGGATCGCGACGACCACCGCGCAGCCGATCCCCAGCCACGGCGACACCAATGTCAGCGGAATGCCCGCGCCATAGATCAACGTCGCGGCGAGGCCCTTGCGCGAGCTGGCGGCATAATATTCCTGCGCGCCGCTGCCCTGCGCGCCGGTTCGGGCGATGACCGATTGCAACCAGGCATAGGCAATCGAGGGACCCATCATCGTTGCGAGATACAGCCAGGTCGCTTCGCGGCTGAAATGATGCTCGCCGAGATAGGCGGTCGAGAACGGCACCAGCGACAGCGTGAACAGCAGCAATATGTTGGACCAGAGCAGCCCGTTGGTCACGCGCGTCGCATGGCCGAACAGCCGGTGATGGTTGACCCAGTAGATCGCGACATAGGCGTAGCTCAGCACATAGGCGAGAAACACCGGCCACAGCGTCCACAGCCGGTCGATCCTCTCCGCGACCGGCGGATGCAGTTCCAGCACCATGATCGTCACGATGATGGCGATCACGCCATCGGAAAATGCCTCGACCCGTCCGACTCCGGGCCGGCCTTCGACCTCCGCGTCGTTACCGACCGTCATGGTGTCGTGTCGAACGCCAGTTCTGCGGCGGCCTTGGCATCGTCCGTTGCCTGTTGCCCGGTCCAGTCGCGGTCGCGCAGATTGGCGTTGCGCATCCCGCGCGCCGCGAAGCGCTTGGCGAGGAAGTCGTAGAAGAACCAGTCTTTCAGCGGGTAGGGAGTAACGTGGTACACCAGCCGCTCGAACAGCGTCCAGCGGACATGCGCGTTGCGACCGCGTCGCGCCGACGGCATGCACCAGAAATCGACATGGTAGCGCGATTTGCCGAAACGAAAGACCCGCTGCATCACTTCATGGTCGTCGAGCACCCACGGCCAGTTCTCCGATCGCGGGCCGCCGGCGGCGCGCAGCACCTCGGTGCGGAAGCTCTGGCCATAGGTGCCGGTGTGGGTCTGTCGCGACATCAGCCACGCCATGTTGCGCTTGTGGAACCGCGTCAGCCAGCCATACCAGTGGTTCGGCGGGGCGTAGATATCGACCGCCATCGCGGCGACGACGCCGGGATGCTCCATCAGGCTTTCGGCCCGCGCGAGATAGTCGGCCGGGTACCAGGTATCGGCATTCCACAGCGCGACGAACTGCGTCTCGACATGCGCCAACCCGGCTTCGAGCGCGTGGCTCGGGCCCGGCTTCGCCTCGAACACATAGTCGACCGCGATATCCGGCCTGCTCATGAGCATCGCGCGGCACAATTCCTCGCTGCGATCGTCGGAGGCGTTGTTGACGAGGACGAGACGGAAGGCTGGACCCGTGAGCGCCATCGCGCACGCGATGGTCCGCTCGATGAACGGTTCCTCGTTGTAATAGGGAATGACGATCGACCAGCGGGGCGAAGCATTGGGTGCGAGCATGCGGGTTTCCTGCGACCGTCCTTGGACGGCTGTTATCGTAGCATGCCGAAGATGTCGCAATATTTCGACCCTGCCTGATCTTGCCGCGGCTCGTAGCCGCGCACAAAATCAGGCCGCGTCGCATCGCCGATCAGTTGCGTTCCTTGTCGACCAGCTTGTTGGCACCGATCCACGGCATCATCGCGCGCAGCTCGGCGCCGACCTTCTCGATCGGATGCGCTGCGGCCGCCTTGCGTGCTGCTTTCAGCTCGGGTTGGCCGGCGCGGTTGTCGAGCACGAAGTTCTTGACGAACCTGCCACCCTGGATGTCGGCCAGTACGCGCTTCATCTCGGCCTTGGTCTCGGCGGTGATGATCCGCGGACCGGTGGTGATGTCGCCATATTCGGCGGTGTTCGAGATCGAATAGCGCATGTTGGCGATGCCGCCCTCGTAAAGCAGATCGACGATCAGCTTGGTCTCGTGGAGGCATTCGAAATAGGCCATTTCCGGCGCGTAGCCGGCCTCGACCAGCGTCTCGAACCCGGCCTGGATCAGGTGGGTGATGCCGCCGCACAGCACGGCCTGCTCGCCGAACAGATCGGTTTCGCACTCTTCCTTGAAATTGGTCTCGATGATGCCCGAACGCCCGCCGCCGACGCCCGAGGCATAGGCCAGCGCGACATCATGGGCATTGCCGCTGGCGTCCTGGTGGATCGCGATCAGGCACGGCACGCCGCCGCCCTTGACGTACTCGCTGCGCACCGTGTGACCCGGACCTTTCGGCGCGATCATGATCACGTCGATGTCCTTGGGCGGCTCGATCAGCCCGAAATGCACGTTGAGGCCATGCGCGAAGGCGATCGCGGTGCCCGGCCGGATATGGTCCTTGAGGTCGTTGTCCCAGATCGCCGCCTGATGCTCGTCGGGTGCGAGGATCATGATGATGTCGGCCCAGGCCGCGGCTTCGCTGTTGGTCAGCACCTTGAAGCCGGCACCTTCCGCCTTCTTCGCCGTCGCCGAACCCGGGCGCAGCGCGATCGCCACGTCCTTGACGCCCGAATCGCGCAAATTCTGCGCATGGGCATGGCCTTGCGACCCATAACCGATGATCGCGATCTTCTTGCCCGTGATGAGATTCAGATCGGCATCGCGATCGTAATAGACACGCATGTTGAGCTCCTTTTGCTATCTTCCCGTCATGCCAGCGAAAGCTGGCATCTCATGCGGCAAGGGCGGCGCGCCCGAACCAGGAGACCCCAGCGTGGGCTGGGGTGACGCTTGTGTGGTGGCGAATATTCAAACCGTCCCGTTACCCCGGGCAATGGCGACGATGCCGGTGCGCGCGACCTCGATCAGGCCGACCTCGCGCATCAGCGTGACGAAGGTGTCGATCTTCTCGCGCCCGCCGGTCACCTCGAACACGAAGCTCGACGTCGTCGCATCGACCACGCGGGCGCGGTACACGTCGGCGAGACGCAGCGCCTCGATCCGGTGGTCGCCAGTGCCGGCAACCTTGACCAGCGCCAGCTCGCGCTCGACATGCGCGCCGAGCGCGGTCAGGTCGGTCACCGAATGCACCGGCACCAGCCGGTCGAGCTGCGACAATATCTGCTCCATCACATGCGCCGAGGCCGAAGTGACGATGGTGATGCGGCTGACGGCATGGTCGGCGGTAACGTCCGACACCGTCAGGCTCTCGATATTATAGCCGCGCGCGGTGAACAGCCCGGCGATCCGGGCGAGGATGCCCGGCTCGTTGTCGACCATCACCGACAGCGTGTGCCGCTCGCGGGTTTCTTCCTTGATATGCATTCTAATGCGTCATCCCAGCGAAAGCTGGGATCCCCCTGTTGCAGAACGTGCCCTTGCGGCACGAGACCCAGGCTTTCGCCCGGGTGACGATGCGCGGCATCGTCACACCAGCGCCTTGGCTTCGTCGTCCATTTCGCCGGTAACCTCGGCGGCCTGGAGCATCATGTCGGTATGCGCCGCGCCCGACGGGATCATCGGGAAGCAATTGGCCAGCTTCGCCACGCGGCAGTCGACGATCACCGGCCCGTCATGGTCGAGCATCGCGGCGATCCCGTCATCGAGTTCGCCGGGCTTCTCGATCAGGATGCCCTTCCAGCCATAGGCCTCACCCAGTTTGACGAAGTCGGGCAGCGAATCCGAATAGCTTTCCGAATAACGCCCGGCATAGGTCAGTTCCTGCCACTGGCGGACCATCCCCATATACTGGTTGTTGAGGATGAAGATCTTGACCGGCAGCCGGTATTGCGTCGCCGTCGCCAGTTCCTGGATGTTCATCTGGATCGACGCCTCGCCGGCAATGTCGATCACCAGCGCCTTGGGGTTGCCGAGCTGCGCGCCGATCGCCGCCGGCAGGCCATAGCCCATCGTGCCGAGCCCACCCGAGGTCAGCCACTTGTTCGGCCCCTCGAAATGAAAATGCTGCGCCGCCCACATCTGGTGCTGGCCGACTTCGGTGGTGATGATCGGGCTGCGCTGGTGCGTCGCATCCCACAGCGCCCTGATCGCGCGCTGCGGCATGATCTCGTCGCTGCCATCGACGAAATCGAGGCATCGGGTCGCGCGCCAGCCGTCGATCCGCCGCCACCATTCGGCAAGGTCGGGTTTGGGATGATGCCGGCCTTTCCACACCCGCACCATGTCTTCGAGCGCATGGCCGACATCGGCGATGATCGGCAGGTCGACCCGCACCGTCTTGTTGATCGACGAACGGTCGATATCGACATGGATCTTGCGGCTGTTGGGGCTGAACGCATCGAGCCGCCCGGTGACGCGATCGTCGAACCGCGCGCCGAGGCAGACGATCAAATCGGCCTTGTTCATCGCGAAATTGGCCTCGTAGGTGCCGTGCATCCCCAGCATGCCGAGCCATTGCGGCGACGAGGCCGGGAAGGCGCCCAGGCCCATCAACGTCGAGGTCACCGGCGCGCCGGTGATCCGCGCCAGCTCGCGCAGCAGCATGCTCGCTGCCGGCCCGGCATTGATGATTCCCCCGCCGGTATAGAGGATCGGCCGCTCCGCCGCCGCCAGCATGTCGACCGCCGCCTCGATCGCGCTCTGGTCGGCCTTGATCTGCGGGCGATAGGTCTTGTGCTTGATCGGCCCCGGCTTGACGTAGCGCGCGGTCGCGACCTGCACGTCCTTGGGGATGTCGACCACCACCGGGCCGGGTCGGCCCGAGGTCGCGATATGGAACGCCTCATGGATGATCGGGCCGAGCGACGCCGGGTCCTTGACCAGGTAATTATGCTTCGAGCAATGCCGCGTGATGCCGACCGTATCGGCCTCCTGGAATGCGTCGCTGCCGATCAGGTGCGTCGCGACCTGTCCGGTGAGCACGACCATCGGGATCGAATCCATCAGCGCATCGGTGATGCCGGTAACGGCGTTGGTCGCGCCGGGTCCCGACGTGACCAGCACCACGCCGGGCTTGCCGGTCGAGCGCGCATAGCCCTCGGCTGCGTGCGTGGCGGCTTGTTCGTGCCGCACGAGAATATGCTTGATGCGGCCTGAGCGAAACAGCGCGTCATAGATCGGCAGCACCGCGCCACCGGGATAGCCGAACACGACCTCCACGCCGAGATCGCACAGCGCCTCGACCAGAATATCGGCTCCACTCTTTTCGGCCACCACGTCTCGTCCCCAGGGATGTTATGCCGCGCTGCAATAGCGCCAAAGGAAGCGCGCTGCTAGCGGCATGAAAAATGCACGTCAACCGCTAATTACGTAATAATGTTTCAATTTGAGCGGCAATAGCGTCTTTTTCGGACTCGTTTACCCGGCGCCACGCGGCCGGTGGCTGGTTGCGAAACCAGGTATATTGCCGCTTGGCATATTGCCGCGTCGCAATCGTCGCCGCCGCCAGCGCCGCGCGCCGGTCGATTGTACCCGCGAGTAGCGCGGCGATTTCGGGCACGCCGATCGCGCGGCGGATCGGGGCGGCGGGGGGGATGTCGTCACGCGCCAGCAAGCGCGCGACTTCCTCGATCGCGCCAACGTCGAACATCGCTTCGAGCCGCGCATCGCACCGCGCCAGCAGCCAGTCGCGTTCGGGCAGCAGCACCGTTGCGATCAGCCTGACGCTGTCGCCGATCCCGCCGCTGCGATCCTCCTGCCACACGGCCAGCGTTCGCCCGGTCGACCGCACCACCTCCAGTGCACGCGCCACCCGTGTCGTGTCGGCCGGCGCAAGCCGCGCCGCTGCCGCCGGGTCCGCTTCGCGCAGCGCGCGGTGCGCTTTCGCCACCGGCATCGCCCGTACCGCGGCGCGGATCGCCGGGTCGATCTCGGGCACCGGCGCGATGCCGTCGATCAATGTGCGCAGGTAGAGCCCGGTCCCGCCGACCAGCACCGGCAACCGGCCCGCCTGGTGCGCGGCAGCGATCTCAGCTCGCGCATCCGCCGCCCAGCGTGCTGCCGAGCAGCTCTCCGCGCCGTCGATATAACCGAACAGCCGGTGCGGCACGCGCGCTTCCTCGTCGGCGCTTGGTCGCGCCGACAGCACGCGCAGATCGGCATAGACCTGCGCCGAATCGGCATTGATCACCACGCCGCCCTGTCGTTCGGCCAGTTCGATCGCGACAGCCGACTTGCCGCTGGCGGTCGGCCCTGCAATTAGCGCCAGCGGTTGCAAGGGAGTCATCATGTTCATCGCCACGCTGATAGCACCGGGCAACCTTTCCGTCGGCGATATTTCGGCCGCGCGCGACCGCCTTGCCGTCGCCGGCTGCGGACCCGCCTCGCATGGCTGGATCGACGAGGACTATGCCGCCGATATCGGCTTTGCTGTCGATCCCGACGCGGCGCGGAACGCGCTCGACGGTGCCTTTCAGGGTGTCGATATCGTCGTCCAGCCGGCCGAGGGACGCATCAAGCGCCTGCTCGTCGCCGACATGGATTCGACCATGATCACGATCGAATGCATCGACGAACTCGCCGACTATGCCGGCATCAAGCCGCAGATCGCCGCCGTCACCGAGGCCGCGATGCGCGGCGAGCTCGATTTCGAATCCGCGCTCGACGCGCGCGTCGCGCTGCTCAGGGGCCTCGACGAGAGCGTGATCGAGCGCTGCCATGCCGAGCGCGTCCACCTCATGTCGGGCGCGGTCGAACTGGTGCGGACGATGCGTGGGCAGGGCGCGCGCACTATCCTCGTCTCGGGCGGCTTCACCCGTTTTGCCGAGCCGGTCGCCGCGGCGATCGGCTTCGACCAGGCGATCGCCAATGTGCTCGACATCGCCGACGGCAAGCTCGCCGGCACCGTGACCAAGCCGATCGTCGGTTCCGACGCCAAGGAACGTACGTTGCGCGAGGCGGCCGACGCGCTCTATCTGCCGCCCGAGGCGACGATGGCGGTCGGCGACGGCGCCAACGACCTCGCGATGATCAGGCGGGCAGGGCTGGGCGTCGCCTATCACGCCAAGCCCGTCGTCGCGGCCGCCGCCGCGGCGCGGATCGATCACAATGATCTCACCGCACTGCTCTACGCGCAGGGCATCGCGCGCGCCGATTGGCGGACGGACTGACGAATCCGCTCATATTATTTTGCTCCCCGGCGCAGGCCGGGGCCCAGCTGGGAAGGCCGCGGTAACGAGGCGCAGCGACCTTCTCCGCGACCTCCGTAGCTGGGCCCCGGCCTTCGCCGGGGAACACGCGCCCCTCGCAAACCGTCTTTGCTTCATGATATGCGCAAACCCGGGGGACGCGCCATGAACACCGACCTGATCGACCGCATCTACGAATGCTCGTTCCTGCCCGAGCTGTGGCCCGGCATCATGGACGAGCTGGCGCGCATCACCGATGCGCGCGGCGGGCAGCTCTTCTCGGTGCGTGGCAAGGCGGTCAAATGGACCGGCAGCGCCAATCTCGACGCGGTGTTCCACGAATATGTCCATGACGGCTGGTTCGCGACCTGCAATCGCGGCGTCTGCGTGATGGGCGCGCAGGAACCGCGCTTCTTCCGCGAGTTCGATTTCTGGACCGAGCAGCAGCTCGACGAAGTGCCGATCTACCGCGACTTCTTTCGCCCGCGCGGCCTCGGCTGGTCGGCCAGCACCGGGCTGCGCATGCCGACCGGCGACAATATCGTGCTGACGATCGAGCGCGAATTCGGCCGCGGCCCGCTCGAAAAGACCCCGGTCGAGCAGCTCAACGAACTGCGCCCGCATCTTGCCCGCGCCGCCTTCGTCTCGGCGCGGCTCGGGCTGCAGCGCGCGCAGGGCGCCAACGCCACGCTCGCCTCGCTCGGCCTGCCCGCGCTGCTGCTCGACGAGGACGGCGCCGTGGTCGAGGCCAATGCCCTGATCGAAGCCATGCCCGGCCAGGTCCAGTGGCGCGCTGGCAACCAGGTCGCGCTGGGTGATCGCGCCGCCAACGCGCAGCTCTTCGCCGCGCTCGCCTCGCTCGAGGGCGTGACCGACGCGATGCCGCACAGTTTCCCGCTGCGCGATGCCGATCAACGCGCGACGATGGTCGCGCATGTCGTGCCGATCCGCCGCGCGGCGCACGATCTGTTCGCGCGCAGCTATGCTTTGCTCGTGCTCACCCCGGTCGAGCCGCAAAAGGCGCCCTCGACGGATCTGATGCGCTCGCTGTTCGATCTCACCGCCGCCGAGGCACGCGTCGCGCGCGGCCTCGTCAAGGGCGACACGCTCGACGAGATCGCCGCCGCGGGCGAGGTCGCGATCTCGACCGTCCGCTCGCAACTGCGCCAGGTCCTCGACAAGACCGGCTGCGCCCGCCAGGCCGAGGTCGTCGCGCTGCTCGCCAACGTCACGATCGATCGCGGGGCGGGGAAAGGTTGAGCGATGGGATGCCGTTGGCTGGGATAGGTGCAGCCGGCGCGGCAGCTTTCTCCGCCGCAAGCCGCCAGTCGGCTATTAGGAGGGCACCCGTTATTTGTGTCTGAACGTCGCAGGGTGGTGGTTTGTGGAAGGGCGGCTTTCCGAGGGCGCCATTCCAAAGCGACGGCGCGGATGATACTCTCTCGTCATGCGTTTCATTCGGCGGGCCGCCCACCACATCGCTGTCGTCGGCGCGCTTCTGCTTTTCGCGAGCGCAAGTCACTTGGTCGCGTCAGCGAGGCCGGCGGTCTATGCCGCAGATCAGTGTGGCGGCCCCCCAAAGTGGAGTGTCAAAGGCATCGAAGGCACCCATGACGTCCAATACAATCGTATCGAAATTTTGCCTTCCAAGATCAGGTGGAACGGAGTTGAAATAGATCATACAAGGCTTCTCATTTATTTCGAGCGGACTCGTACGATTTCTCCCCAGCCGATCATCGTTCTGATACCTTCAGAAGGAGCAATTTGCCGGCGGGTCAGAGCGATGCGGGCGCTGATGAAAACCCGCCTGCGATGCGCTGAATATCCGAAGTGCGTAGAATATCGCGGCAGAGAGTGGACGCTATCGCGCAGGGGACACTAGATCGCCATCCGTCTCCAGCCCGGTTAGCGGGGCTCTCGCCAGCCGGAATGCCAACAAATGCGGCGATTGCCGACAGGGCTTTCGTAACTTCGCCGCAATCGATCGCGCTAATTGCCGCCCCGAGCCCCACTCCCGCGAATGAACGCCGCGACATTGTCGTGCAGCGCATGCAGCGCCGGCAGATGCGCATAAACCATGTGTCCCGATTGATAATAGCGGTACGAGATATTCCCCTGCAGCGTCGCCGGCACCGGCAGATGCCGCAGCTCGAACATGCCGGCAAAATACGGCGTCGAGACGTCGAAATAGCCGCCATTGACCATCACCTTCATCGCCGGGTTCTGCTTCATCGCCACGGCAAGGTCGGGCAATACGTTGGGCAGCGCGATCAGCGGCTTGTCGGCGCCCGGCGGCTTGTGCCGGTAATCCCAGCTGCCATAGATATCGATCCCCGGCTTGAACGCGCGCTCGGCGCCATAATGCAGCGTGTCGCGGACATAATGGTTGAAGGTCGCGACATAGGCCGCGCCCAGCGCGGAGCTTTGCGGATCGTAATCCGCCACCTTGCTCAGCGCGTCGAGCGTCGCGCCGGTGAAGCGCGTGTCGAGCGTGCCGGTGGTCAGGCCCTGATCGGCGAGCAGCTCCTTCTGGAACGCGCCATATTCGATCCGCAAATTGGTCTTGAGCAGGTAGGAAACGGGCAGGCCGGTGAACGCCGCCAGTTGCGCGGCGATCCGCTGCCGCTCGGCCTCGGGCAGGGTATTTCCCTGCATCAGCGCCTGGGCATAGTCGCCGGTCGCGAACGCCTCGGCTCGCGCCAGCAGCGCGGCGAGATCGTCGGGCCGGTCGGCCAGCTTGCGATGGTACCAGGCGGTCGCCGCATAGGTCGGCAGCGCGACGATATAGGGCAGGTCGACCGACGGATTGGTCTGCGGATCGTCGGGCATCAGGTCCCAGTTGAGAATATCGGACAGCAGGATCACGCCATTGAGATCGACCGACTCCCGCTTCAGCGCGAGTGTCAGCCCGGCGGCGCGCATCGTGCCATAGCTTTCGCCGAACAGATATTTGGGTGAGTTCCAGCGATCATATTTGGTCAGGAACTGCGTGACGAACTGCGTGAAGGCATGGATGTCCTGGTCGACGCCGTAAAACGCCTTGTCCTTGTCGGGTCCGGCGACGCGACTGAAACCCGTGCCGGGCGCATCGATGAACACCAGGTCGCTCGCGTCGAGCAGGCTCGCATCGTTGTTGACCATCGCATAGGGCGCCGGCGCAGCGCGCGTCGCGTCGGCCGTCTCGACCCGCACCGGGCCGAACGCGCCCATGTGCAGCCAGACACTGGACGAGCCCGGCCCGCCATTGAACACGAAGGTGATCGGGCGATCGCCCGACGGCACGCCGCTGCGGAAATAGGCGACGTAGAACATTGCCGCCTCGGCCTTGCCCTTGTCCTTCTTCTCCTTGTCATCCGCAGCCCGGGCGTCGAGCGCGTCGGTATCGTCCCAGCCCTTGGCATGTACCACCAGCGTGCCGGCAACCGCGCGATAGGCGATGCGCGTGCCATTCACCGTGACGGTGCCGGTCGTTGGCACCTCGCCCGGCTCGAACAACGCCGCCGGATGATCGGCTGTATCGGGCTTGGCGGGCGCATCGGCGGCAAGTGCCGCGGTGCCGATCAGGCAGGTGAGGGCGGCGGCAAAGGCAAGCTTCATGTAGGGGCCTCGAACTGCGACGTTGGCGCAAGAGAGTGCAGGATGGCGCACGCCGGCGCCATCATAATCGGACAAGCGGGTACCCGGCGCGGTGGGTTGGCCGATCGTCCGTCGCCGCAACCGTAAGGCTCGACCACGCCACGCCTAATTCGCAGCTCATCCTCCATATGGAGGATGACGCAACGGCACCATCCGTCGATTCCCCGGGACGCGAATTATCGCGCGTCGACAGCGGGGATATCAATGACATCGCTCCATCATGCGACGCCGGCCGGGGAAAACCTCCCCGCACCCGGCACCCTCGCCAGCGCCGCACTGGGCGCCGGCTATTTCATCTCCACGCCGCGCACGGCGTCGCTCCCGCCGCCGCCGCGCCGCGACGAGGCCTTCTTCCTCCGCCAGCTCGGGGTAAAGACCGTCCTCGCCGCCACCGACCGCGTCGTCCGGCTGCAGCAACTGCTGCGCAGCGAGGACGTCACCACGGCCGGCCAGCTCGGCGAGGCGCTCGGCATGAGCCCGGTCCAGCTCAAGCGCCTCTGCATCCGCCTGTTCGGCGTCACGCCCAAGGCGCTGCTCATCCGCCACCGCCTCGCCCGCATGCTCGCCGCACTCGAGCATCGCCCATACGCTGAGCTGCGCCAGTTCCTCGACCTCGGTTATTGCGACCAGAGCCACTTCATCCGCGACTTCAAGGCGTTCTTCGGCATGCCCCCGACGCGCTACTTCGCCGTAATCGGCTGAGGGCTGGCAGGTCGCTGGCCCGTTCGCACGTGCCAGATCAACCGACCGTGATCTCCGCAGGCTCAGCCGCTTCCAGCGCGTCGGTGAAGCGCCGGCGCCACCAGATGACGTCCTGTTGCACGATATTGTCCATCATCGGCCGCCACCGCGCGATCCGCTCGGCCAGCGGCATCGCCAGCGCGATCGTGATCGCATCGGCGATTTCCTCGGGACTGTGCGGATTGACGAGCAGCGCGTCGCCGAGTTGTTCGGCGGCGCCGGCAAAGCGCGACAGGATCAGCACGCCGGGGTCGGCCGGGTCCTGCGCCGCGACATATTCCTTGGCGACCAGATTCATGCCGTCGCGCAGCGGCGTGACCAGGCCGACGCGCGCGGCGCGGTACATGCCGGCCAGCTGGTCGCGCGGATAGCCCTTGTTGACGTAACGGATCGGCACCCACTCGGCATCGGCATATTCGCCATTGATCCGCCCCGACAGGCCGTCGAGCGTCGCGCGGATTTCCTGGTAGCTTTGCACCTCGCCGCGCGAAGGTGGCGCGATCTGCAGCAGGAACACGCCGCCAAGGCATTCGGGATGCCCCGCCAGAAAGCGCTCATAGCCCTGGAACCGCTCCTGCAGGCCCTTCGAGTAATCGAGCCGATCGACGCCGATGATCATCGCTCGACCGTTCGCGCTGACATGCATCCGCTCCTCGACATCGCGGGCTACCGGCCCGACGGCGCTGGCGCGAAAGTCCGCCGTGTCGATCCCGATCGGGCAGGCGATCAGGCGGACCGACCGGCCAGCATAAGTGATGATGCCGTCCGCTCCCACCTCGGCGTCGAACTGCGCGCGCGCGTAATCCAGAAACGCCTCCAGCGAATCGTGCGTCTGAAAGCCGATCACGTCATAGGCGAACAGCGACGTGACGAGCGCGCGATGGCTCGGCAGCGACTGCAGCAGCCGCATCGGCGGCCACGGAATATGCAGGAAGAAGCCGATCCGGTTGCGGCAATCGCGGTCGCGCAATTCCTGCCCCAGCGGGATGAGATGGTAGTCGTTGACCCAGACCAGGTCGTCATCCTCGATCAGCGGCACGACCGTGTCGGCGAAGCGCGCGTTGACGCGCTCATAACCCCCGGCAAAGCCGCGCTCATACTCCGCCAGGTCGACGCGATAATGGAACAGCGGCCACAGCGTGCGGTTGGCATAGCCGTTATAATATTCGTCGATGTCCTGCGCCTCGAGATCGATCGTCGCGGTGGTGACGCCGAAATTGCGCTGGAAGTTGATATGCCCGGTAAAGGTCTCGGTCTCCTCGCCCGACCAGCCGAACCACACGCCGTTGCTCTCGCGCAGCGCCGCCGACAGCGCGACCGCGAGGCCGCCCTGCGCGCCGCCGGTTTCGGATGTCGGCGCCGAGACGCGGTTCGAAATGATGATCAGGCGGCTCATCGCACGGCACTCCACGGCTTGCTCAACAGGACGGCGCAATTGATCAGCCCGACCAGCGAATAGGTTTGCGGGTAGTTGCCCCATAATTCTCCGCTCTGCGGGTCGATGTCCTCGGACAGCAGGCCGGCGGCGGTGCGCCGCGAGATCATTTCCTCGAACAGGGCGCGCGCGTCCGCATGGCGACCCGTCGCCTGCAACGCCTCGATCAGCCAGAAGGTGCAGACGTTGAAGGCCGTTTCCGGCAGCCCGAAATCATCCTCGGTGGCATAGCGCAGCATGTGCGACCCACGGCGCAAGCCCTGTTCCGCTGCCTCCAGCGTGCCACGAAAGCGCGGATCGTCCGGGGTGAGGAAGCGCATGTCGAGCAGCTGGAGCAGGCTCGCATCGAGATCGTCGCCGCCGAAGGTGGCCGACAGCCGCCCCGTTTCTTCGCGCCATGCGGCGTGCTCGATCGTTGCCCTTATCGTGTCCGCTCGTGCGCGCCAGAATGCCCGGCGTTCGGCCTCGCCCAGCATATCGGCGGCATTGGCGAGCCGGTCGCAGGCTGCCCAGCACATCGCGGCGGAATAGGTGTGGACATGGCTGCGGGTGCGCAATTCCCATAGCCCGGCATCGGGCTTGTCATAGCTATTCCAGGCGCGCTCGCCGACCGTTTCGAGCGCGCGAAAATCCTCGATTCTGGCCATGCGAAACAGCCGCCGGTCGAAAAACGCCTGCGCATTGGACAGCACGATCTGGCCATAGGCATCGTGCTGGATCTGCTCATAGGCCTGGTTGCCGACCCGTACCGGGCCCATCCCGCGATAGCCGTTCAGGCCCGCCTCGATCCGCTCGGTCAGCAGTGCCTCGCTGCCGACGCCGTAAAGCGGCTGGATATGCCCGCCCTTGGCATTGTCGACGATGTTGCGCAGATATTCGAGATAGCCTTCCAGCACGTCGAGCGCACCGAGCCGGTTGAGCGCCTGGACGGTGTAATAGGCGTCCCTGATCCAGCAATAGCGATAGTCCCAGTTGCGCTGCGACCCGGCATGTTCGGGGATCGACGTGGTCAGCGCCGCGACGATCGCCCCGCTTTCCTCATGCTGGCAGAGCTTGAGCGTGATCGCCGCGCGGATCACCGCGTCCTGCCATTCGACCGGCGTCGCGAGCCCGCGCACCCAGTGGCGCCATTCGGCGATCGTCCGGTCGAGCATCGATTCCACCGTCTCGGCGACACCGCCTTCGAAACTCTCGTCGGGGCCGAGAAAGAAGTGGAGCGCGCGCTCGACCCGGAACAGGCGCTCGTCCTCGATCCACCCGACCGACGCATCGGTGGTCAGGCGCAAGGTGGTCTCGCCGAGCAGGTAGCGGATATGGTTCGATCCGCGCGTCCGTTCGGCATCCGCGCTGCCCCAGTCGCGCGCCGGTCGCAGCCTCACCCTGATGCGCGGGCTGCCCGCCACCGGCCGGACGATCCGCGCGAACGCCACCGGGCGATAGATCCGTCCGTGGCGGCTGAACCGCGGGCAGAAATCGATCACCTCGACGACATTGCCGGCATCGTCGCCATGACGCGTCACCAGAACGGGCGTGTTGCGGATATAATGCTGCGTCGTCGACGTGCCGCCGTCGAGATCGATTTCCCAGAAGCCGCGTGCGCCGTCGCCGGCGCGCGGGCTGTCGTCGAGCAGCGAGCAAAAGGTCGGGTCGCCATCGACGCGCGGCACGCACGCCCAGGAAAAGCGCCCGGCGCGGTCGACCAGCGCGGAGACCTGGCAATTGCCGATCGGCCAGAGATCGAGCGTCGCGGTCATGCCGCTTGTCCCGCGAGCCAGCGGCGCACCGCCATCGGGCTGTCGAGGCGGTATTCCGCCGCTGTCGCGCGCGCTGGCCCGACCAGAATGCCCGTTCCGCCCAGTGACTTCGCCGCGGCGAAACCATCCTCATCGGTAACGTCGTCGCCGATGAAGACCGGCCGCGTTCCCGACATTTCCGGGCTACGCATCAGCGTTTTGACCGCAACACCCTTGTCGCTGCCGGGAACGCGGACCTCGACCATCATCTTGCCGTGCTGCACGGCAAGGCCGAAATCCCCGGCCAGCCGAATCGCCAGCGCCTGGGCGTCCGGCTCGAAGGCGGGCGCCAGGCGATAATGCAGCGCGGTGCTGAAGCTCTTGGGTTCGACGATCGCGCCGGCATGGGCCGCGGCGGCTTCCAGCATCGCGCGCTCAACATGGTCGAGGCTCGTCGGTCGGACCGGGTGTGCCACGTTGCCGTTCCAGCGATATTCGATGCCGTGACTGCCGGACAAGGCGATGATCTGCCCAAGCGGGCCGAGAAACGCGTCGAGCTGCGCGATCGACCGGCCGCTCACCAGCGCAAGGCGGTTGCCATGGCGTCGCGCCAGGGCGCCAAGCAGGTTGCCAAGTGCGCGGTCGACCACGACGTCATCGGGCTGGTCGACGATATCGACGAGCGTGCCGTCGAAGTCGAGGAAAAGGCTGGCGAACTCAAGCAGATCGTTCGGTGGATAGGGTAACGTGTCGAAGTCCGGGGCGACGGACATGCTTTTCTCCCTGCAGGCGATGGGCATCGCGACGATCGCACATGACCCTGAAAGGGCGCGTCCGCGCCGGACCACCGACGCAGCGACAACGCTTGAGCGGCAAAAAGTGCCAGCAATTGCCGCGATGCCGGCGGAATAACGACATATGCGCGTCCGGCGTCGGCTCAGGCTGCTAGCAGAAGTCGTGCGAAATTGCACGCGGACGCATTCGAATCCGCATGTGGACACGGTGGCCGGCGTGCTTGCGGCTGCTGACTTCCGGACGCTTCAACCGCGCGCATGGGGCGGCGTTAGCGAGCCAATCTTCTCCAGGATTGTAGCTCTCCCGTGTCCCGGCGCGATGGGGCGCAGTTTACCTGATAGTCGCCCGAATGGTATTGTTCGCCCGCAAGGGATAAGGGGTTACTTCACGTGTCACCGTAATTCCCGTAATTCTCACCGTAATTCCGCGACGACGGCAGACGGCAGACGGCAGACGGCAGACGGCAGACGGCAGACGGCAGACGGCAGACGGCAGACGGCAGACGGCAGACGGCAGACGGCAGACGGCAGACGGCAGACGGCAGACGGTAGA
>JBBRSN010000013.1:0-75096 GCA_038245375.1 Sphingomonadales bacterium
AGGCAACTTCTTGTCCTCGAGCACATAGCTGGTCAGCTTGTAATGGGCGTCGGATTTCACCTGGCGGCCAGCCTGGCTGGCGCGGCGTGCGTCGCGCCACGCGATATAGGCAGCGACCGCGTCGGCGACCGTCAGGTCGGGATCGTTTGCCGGTTGCTCCCCTTGCCCGCCGCTCAGATCGAGCTCGATCCAGTGCAACGCCTGTTGTTGCGCCTGCTTGTATGACAGGATCGTCTGACCGTCGGCATCGAGGCGATCGTCTGCTTCACCGATCGCCTTGCTGACATATGCGCCAGTGTGGGGATGGAGGTAGCGTGCGAACCAGCTGCCTTTGGTCTTGCCGCAGCGATAGCCGAGATGGGCGCCTTCCGACAGTGCGCGCCAATAGGGTTTGTGACGCACCTCGAGGCGGCCGCGTGCGGTGCGGTCCTGGATCCGATGTTCGTCGACGCCGCGTGCCATGGTTGAAGGTCCAGGATTTGTCTAATATAGATACCGGGACGAGTGGGCACACGCAAGGAAACGTTTCTGCTAAGTCATTGTATTAACGAGTGTCCGGGGACGTCCACAGCCGTTTGAAAGCGTCCCTTTCACGGCTGAAACACGGGTTCGATTCCCGTAGGGGTCACCAGCGCAGAGCCATAACGGCCTGTTTCGCTGCGATTTTTGACGCTCCCGATATAACCGCACCACACCTTTGGCCCCGCACTTACGCGCGTTCCCTGACATGCGCCGATTCGCGCGATGTCGGCGCCGAGGCCAGCGATCGAGGCAACCGAACCGATCGCCTCTTGGAATGCCCCATGAACGCTAAAGATACAGCAAACTTCCGGTCGGCAGTCACCCCGGTTTTCGCCGTTCCGCCCCCCCCTCCGCCGCCCGCTATTGCCTGATAGCCGTCCGGCATGTGGATCGGCGTACAACAGAGCCCTCCCTTGCGGGGTGATCGGGATGTTGGTGGTTGAGACAGTGGTTCGGATCCGGCGCGAGCATGCCGGCGGCAAGCCGATCAAGGCGATTGCGCGTGATCTTGGGTTGTCGCGCAAGGTCGTGCGCAAGGCGATCCCGGTGCCGGAGGGAGCGTTCGTCTATCATTGTACCGTTCAGCCGCTACCGCGGATCGGGCCGTTTCGCGAGCGGCTCGACGCGTTGTTGACGGAGAACGAGGCACGGACGCGGCGCGATCGGCTGGGATGACGCGGATTCAGGACCACCGCGTCAGCAAGCGCTACAAGCAGACCTCGGTGATCATCACCACCAACCTCGCGTTCGGCGAATGGCCCACCGTGTTCGGCGATCCCAAGATGACCACCGCGCTGCTCGACCGCATCACCCATCACTGCGCCATCGTCGAGACCGGCCACGACAGTTGGCGGTTCAAAAACCGCAGCTGATCCGCTCGCCAACCCGACGGAGGACCGGTTCGCGCTCACGCGCGCCAGCCGGCCAAGGGGATCCCCGTTGTGCGCCGATTGAAAGCCATGCTCGACCGAGCCTTACCGGTCGGCCTGCGATGGTTGTGGGCGCCGGTGATAAGCGTTGTATTGTTTAAGCATGCTTATTATGTGGTTGGCATGAGTGATTCACTTGGATTCCTGATCGGCGACGTTTCACGCCTCATGCGCAAGCGGTTTGACGAACGCGCGCGGGCGATCGGCGTGACGCGAGCGCAATGGCACACGCTGACCAAGCTATCGCGCGCCGAGGGTATCAACCAGGGTGGCCTCGCCGAACTGCTCGAGGTCGAGCCGATCACCCTGTGCCGGATGATCGACCGCCTGGAGGAAGCCGGGCTGGTCGAACGCCGGCGCGACCCGCATGATCGGCGCGCGTGGCGCATCTACATCACCGACAAGGCGCGGCCACTCATCGATCAGCTTCGCGCGCTTGCCGATGAAATGTTCGCCAGTGCACTGGCTGGCGTCGATGACGCAGCGCAGCGCGCCATGTTCGAAACGCTGAACGCCATCCACGCCAATCTCTCCACGCACGAGCCGAATGAGGCCTCCCATGGCTGACGCCGACCCCAGGCTCCCCGCCGGCAAGGCCGAGCACGACGCCACCACGCCGATCGAGGTGGTCACAGCACCGCTGCGGGAGCGCCGGCGCTGGGGCCGCGTCGCACTGATGGTCAGCGTGCCGCTGCTGATCGCCCTGGGCGGCAGCTATATATGGCTGACCTCGGGTCGCTACGTCTCGACCGACAACGCCTATGTGCGCCAGGACATGATCTCGATCAGCCCGGATGTCACGGGTCGCATCGTGTCGGTCAACGTGCACGAGAACCAGCGGGTCAAGACCAACGACGTGCTGTTCCAGATTGACCCCGAACCCTATCGCATCGCACTCGAGCAGGCTGATGCCGCACTCGCGTCCGCCCGCGTCCAGGTCAGCACGCTCGCAACCGACACCGGCAGCGCGGCGGCCGACATCGCGAGCGCGAATGCCGACATAGCGCTCGCCGAGGCGACCTACGACCGTCAGGCATCGCTGATGAAACGCGGTTTCACTACCCGTGCCAGCTTCGACGCCGCCGCGCACGAAGTCGCCGCCGCCAGGGCGCGGCTCGCCACGGCGCAGGCTTCGGCCGCCAAGGCACACAGCCAGATGGGAAGCGGCACCCGCACATCCGGCGTGCCCGCAGCGATCCAGGCCGCCAGGGCCGACCGCGACAAGGCCGCGCTGTCGCTCGCCCGTACCGTGGTGCGCGCGCCGAAGGATGGCATCATCAGCCAGACAAGTCGCCTTCAGATCGGCACGATCACGCCGAGCGGCGTGCCCGCCGTCAGTCTGGTCGTCAGCCAGGCCGCGTGGATCGAGGCCAATTTCAAGGAAACCGATCTCAACCACATGGCCGTCGGACAGCCAGCTGAGATAACCTTCGACGCCTATTCCGGCGTGAAATTGTGCGGCCATATCGCCAGCATCGGTGCCGGCACCGGCTCGGAGTTCTCAGTGCTGCCGGCACAGAACGCTAACGGCAATTGGGTGAAGGTGACGCAACGCGTCCCGGTGCGGGTCGCGATCGACTGCAAGACGACACGGCCGATGATCGCCGGCCTGAGCGCCGATGTGACGATCGACTTGAAACCCCGTGGCTGAACCGATCGCCGGCGAGGCGATGTTACCGGTAGAGCAGCGCGGACTGCTTACCATCGGTGTGATGTGTGCGATGATCATGCAGATCCTCGACACGACGATCGCCAATGTCGCCCTGCCCCGCATGACGACTAGCCTCGCCGCGACGCGCGAAACGGTCACCTGGGTGCTGACCAGCTACATCATCGCCACTGCTATCGCCCTGCCCGCAACCGGCTGGCTGAGCGACCGGTTCGGCTCGCGCAACCTGTTCCTCGCCGCGGTCGGCGGCTTCATCATTTCCTCGATGCTGTGCGGCACTGCCGTCAGCCTTGAGGAGATGGTGCTGTTCCGAATTCTTCAGGGCACGTGCGCGGCCTTCATGAACCCGCTTTCGCAGACCGCCATGCTCGACATCAATCCGCCCGGGCGCGCCGCCAAGGCGATGGCGGTCTGGGGAATGGGCGTGATGGTCGGCCCGATCCTCGGCCCGGTGATCGGCGGCTGGCTGACCGAAAGCTATAACTGGCGTTGGTGCTTCTACATCAACGTACCGATCGGGGCGCTGACCTTCGCCATCCTGTGGTTCCTGCTTCCCTCGCGGCCACGCAACAAGCGCAGCTTCGATGCGGTTGGGTTCGCCTTCATTGGCATCGGCGTGGGTGCCTTCCAGCTGATGCTTGACCGCGGCCAGGAACAGGACTGGTTCAGCAGCTGGGAGATCCGCATCGAGGCCATGGTGGCGGCCGCGGCCGCCTGGGTTGCGATCGTCCATCTCGTCACGACCGACAAACCCTTGTTCGACCGTCATCTCTTCCGCAACCGCAACCTGAACATGAGTCTGTTCTTCATGGTCGTGATCGGCATCTCGACGATGGCGCCAATGGCCTTGCTACCGCCCATGCTGCAGCAACTTTACGGCTACCCCGTGGTCGACACGGGATTCATGATGGCGCCGCGTGGCCTGGGCGTGCTGTTCACCATGTGGTTGTCCGGGCGACTGATCGGCAAGATCGATACGCGCTACATCGTGATGATGGGTTTCATTACCTATGCCTTCTCCTTGCGGCAGATGGCAGCATGGTCACTGGAAATGGACTTCTGGCCGGTGGTCACCAGCGGTTTCATTCAGGGGCTTGGCATGGGGCTCGTGTTCATGCCGCTGAACAGCCTGGCCTTTGCAACGCTGGAGAACCGGTATCGCACCGACGGCGCGAGCTTGCTCAACCTGATGCGCAGCGTCGGCCAATCGGCGGGCATTTCGATGGCGACGGTGTTGCTCGCACGCAATAGCCAGATCAGCCATGCCGACCTCGCATCGCACATAACCGAGAAGTCGGTCCCCGCGTTTGACCTCGGCGCGCTCGACCGGCTGGGACGCTTGTCGGACACGGCGTTCGCCTATGCCGACGCGATGATCAACAAGCAGGCGATAATGATCGCCTATATCGATGACTTCTACCTGATGGCGTGGATCTCGATCCTCGTGCTGCCACTGGTGCTTCTGCTCAGGAAGCCCAAAGGCAAGGTCCAGATAATCCACGCCGAATAATATCGACGGGGGCTTGCCGCCGGCGGCATTCCCGGCGCATTTGAAGCGCGCCATAGTGCGGGGGAAACTGTCGCTCCTTATGTCCGGCTGGCCGACGCGCCGGCTGCCAGTTCGATCACTTCGGCGGTGATCTCTTCCTGCCGCACCATTCGTTCCCTCGCGCGGAGATCGGCAAGCTGGCGAGCGACCTGAGCGCGCGCCGCAGCCATCGCTTCCATCCGCGCCTCGTTTTCCGCGGCGAAGGCGTGGAGCGCGGCATGGCAAAGCTGGGCGTGAAGATAGTCGGCGGTCAGTCCAGCAAGCAGGTCCGCCGGCGCCAGATTATGCAGCGGGGGGATGTCCTGAGTGGGGCTCGGAAAGCGTGAGAGATCGAGCGGGAGCAACGCCACACGCTGGATCTGCGCGGCATGCCCGGGGTCCCACTGGCTGAAAACGACCTCCAGCGTGGCGATTTCGCCCTTCGCTATTCCATCATAAAGTGCCTCGCTGATCTGATCCGCCAGCTTGGGGATGCCCGTCGAATGCGACGGCATCACGCCGCGCCATTCGGGCGCCAGGTCGCGTTCCGCAAGCACCGTCGCGCCGCGCGTACCGACGAGAAACAGCAAGGACCCGGCGAGATCATCGCCGAGCGATGCGAACACATGTTCGCTGAAGGCACCGGCAAATCCCTGCTCGGCGGCGAACACGACCAGCGCCGGACGAGACGGTTCCGCCGGGCCAATACGAGGAGGGGAAGGCATGAGCGCGAGCGCCCTGCCGATCGAGTCGGCGATCGTCGCGGCATAGCTGTCGACGGCCTCGACTTGCGTCCGTGCCTGCTGCGCGCGCGCCGCGGCAATGCCGCGCATCGCATTTACCACCGAGCCGAGCTGTTCGACGCCGATGATCCGCGCGCCAATCTCTGCGAGACGAAGCGTCATGCCGCCGGGGCCGGTTCGGCAGGCGCGGGCGTGACGCGCTTCGCATAAGCTTCGAGCGCGCCGAGCAGTGCCTTCTTGCCGTTGTCATCGAGCGTGCCGTGGTCCTGGATCATCGTTACCGCATCGGCGGCATCGCGATCGATTACCTCGGCCAACCCCTTGCGGTAATCGGGGATCACTGTGAGCGGCAGCGCGTCGAGCAGCCCGCCCTGCACCGCGAGCACCAGTGCGACCTCATCGGCGAGCCTGAGCGGCGCGTGTTGCGTCTGGTCGAGGATCGCGCGAATCCGCGCACCGCGCGTCAATTGCTGGCGCACCCGGGTGTCAGGCATGCCGCCGAAACGCGTAAAACTCTCGAGTTCGAGGAATTGGGCGTAATCGAGCCGCAATGTCTGCGCCGCCTCGCGCAGGGCATGAGCCTGCGTCTTGCCGCCGACCCGGCTGACGCTGGTGCCGACATCGACCGCCGGCTTCTGGCCCTGGTAGAACAGCTTGGCATCGAGCACGATCTGGCCGTCGGTGATCGAAATGAGGTTGGTCGGGATATAGGCGCTCAGGTTCCCGGCGTCGGTTTCTGCGATCGGCAACGCGGTCAGCGACCCGCCGCCCTTGTCCTTCGACAGTTTCGACGCGCGCTCGAGCAGTCGCGCATGGACGTAGAAGACATCGCCGGGATAGGCCTCCCGGCCGGGGGATTGGCGTGTCAGCAGGGCGATCTCGCGGTGGGTCGCGGCATGCTTGGTCAGATCGTCGATCACGATCAACGCGTGACCGCCGCGGTCGCGGAAATACTCCGCCATCGTCATCCCGGCGAACGGCGCGATCCATTGCAGCCCCGGCGAGCTCGCCGCGCCGGCAACGACGATAATGCACCGCTCGGGTGCCGCACTCTCCTGCATCGCATCGATCGCGCGCCGCACGCTCGAACTCTTCTGGCCGACCGCGACATAGACCGAGACGATGTCGCTCGCCTTCTGGTTGATGATCGTATCGATCGCGATCGTGGTCTTGCCGATCGCGCGGTCGCCGATGATCAACTCGCGCTGCCCGCGGCCGAGCGCGAACAGCGCGTCGACGACGACGAGGCCCGTCTGAACCGGATCGACCACCAGGTCGCGGTCGATGATCGATGGTGCGGGCCGCTCGATTGGCTCGTGCGCGTCGGTGTCGATCGGCCCCTTGCCGTCGAGCGGACGGCCGAGCGAATCGACCACGCGGCCGAGCAGCGCCGTCCCGACGGGGACACGCACGACGTCGCCGGTCCCGCGCACGCTGTCTCCCGCCTCGACGCCATCGACATCATCGAGCAAAACGCAGCCGACCCGATCGCTCTCAAGCACCTGTGCAAAGCCGAACTGGCCCTTTTCGAAGCGCAGCAATTCATTGAGCCGGACATCAGGAAGTCCCGATACGAGCGCGATGCCGTCGCCGACTTCCTCAACCCGGCCGATCTGCTCGGCTCGCGCCCCAAGCGTAGCGGTAACAAGTCTGTTCCGCGCGTCCTCCAGCCAGGTGTCAGCTGCGTTCATTTCGCCAGATCGGCCTGGATAGCTGCCAGATCGGCGCGCCAACTGCTGCGCACGATCAGATGTTCGCCGTACAGTTCGAAACCGGCGATCAGCTTGTGATCGGTCCGGAACGCGATATGCGGGTCCCCGCCGAGCGCTTCGGCGATCGATTGGCCGCAGCTCTTCCGTTCAGCAGCATCGAGCTTCACCGCGCTTCTGACTTCGAGCTTCGTACCCTTCAATCCGGCCGCTTTCCGCGCCGGTCCGGGCAGTTTGCGGATTTCGTCCAGCAACCATGCGAAAAAGCACGCCTGCACCGCCGCGCCGTCCAGCCGCGCGACGAGGCGTCCGGCGATATCGATGGCGAGTTCGGCAGAGCGCTCGGCCCAAGCGCCTTCCTGCGTCTTCCTGTCCTTGGCGATCGCCGCCCTGGCCGCCGCCCGCAGCGCCTCGACCTCAGCCTCTGCTTTCACCAGACTTGCCGCGCTCGCCGCATCGGCAGCCTTGTGTGCGTCAGCGAGGATCGCATCGCGTTCCCTGGTGAAGCCGGCGCGTGTCTTCTCGACATCGGCGAGAACTGCGGCAGCCCTGGCGCGCGTCGCCTCGGCGGCGTCGGTCAGCTTCTGTGCAGACGCTCTGCGCGCCTCGATCATCCCTGCCACCGGTTTCCAGAAGAAATGCCCGAGCAGCCAGATCAGGACCGCGACGTTGACGGCCTGGAAGCCAAGCGTCCACCAATCGATCGTCATGGTGTCACTTCAATAACGGATTGGCGAAAAGCAGCAGCAGCGCGATCACCAGGCAATAGATCGCGGTCGTTTCGATCATCGCCAGCCCGACGAACAGCGTGCGCGAGATGACGCTCGCGGATTCGGGCTGCCGCGCAATGGCGTCCATCGCCGCGGCGACGGCGCGCCCCTCGGCGAGGGCAGGTCCGATGGCGCCGAACGAGACCGCAAAGGCCGCGGAAATGATACTGCAAAGGGCCAACCAGTTCATGGTGCCGTCCTTTCATCTGTGAGTTTTGTGGATTTCCGGTCGGCGAGGCCGCTGCTGATGAAGACCATCGCCAGCACCGCGAAAATATAGGCCTGGACCGCGCCGGTCAGCAGATCAAGCGCCATCAGTGGGATCGGCACGAGCAAGCCGGCGAGCGTCAGGACAATGCCGATGACGAAGACGCCGCTCATCACGTTTCCGAACAGGCGGACAAACATCGAAAACGCGCGCGTCACGCTTTCGACGAGGTTGAGCGGGATCATCAGCGGATTGGGCGACGCAAAGGTCGAGAGATAGCCGCCGATTCCGCCCGAACGGATCCCGAACCAGATCACCGCGAGGAACACGAGCAGCGCCAGTGTCGCATCGGTCTCAAGCCGCGCGGTCGGCGGCGCAACGCCGGGGATCAGCGCAGACCAGTTGGCGACGAAGATGAAGGCGAACAGCGTGCCGATGAAAGCGCGATAGGGGGCCGGCTCGGCCTGCATCGTGTCGCGGATCTCGCCGTCGACGGTTTCGACGATCAGCTCGAACAGCGCCTGCGTCGACGATGGCGCGGGCTTGAGCATCCGCGAAACAAGGATAGCGCCCAGCGTCAGCACCGCCATGATCGCCCAGGTCGTCACCACCGCCTGAGAGATGGGCACGGGGCCAATGTGGAACAGTGTCACGGTCGAGAGCGGCGAAATCATGATGCGACCTCCCGCAGCCGGCGCATCACGCCGAACCGGGCGACGACGACACCCAGCGCGGTCGCCAGCAACGGCCCAGCGCCCTGAAAGCTGGCCAGCATGAGCAGCCCGCCGAGTACCATCAGCCGCAACAGCGCGAGCGCGAGTGTCATGGTGATACGGCCGCCGATGGCGAACTGCCGCGCGCTCCACCATATGCTCGTGAAGTAGGCAATTCCGGCAAGGATGCCGGCAACCAACCAGAGCGCGATGAGGAAATATTGCATCAGGCGCTCCTGATCCAGCGCCAGGCCGACCAGCAGCCGAGCAGTGTGCCGAGCATCAGCAGCGGCGCGGTCCAGAAGATGCCTGTATGCCAGGTCCGGTCGAGCCAGCGCCCGACGAAAATGCCGGTTAATATCGGGATCACCGTGATCCAGCCGAGCACGCCGATCTGCGCAAGCCTTCGCGCGACCGATTCCTCGCCGTCGCGCAGCCAGCGCGCCTGGCGTTCACCGCGCAACC
This sequence comes from Sphingomonadales bacterium, assembly GCA_038245375.1. GTDB lineage: Bacteria > Pseudomonadota > Alphaproteobacteria > Sphingomonadales > Sphingomonadaceae > Sphingomonas. The sequence goes on from JBBRSN010000013.1 coordinate 9,257, forward strand.
GGACGCTGGCGACCAGCGGGTCGTGCTCACCAGGCGGCGGTTCCGGGGCGCTCATGCGAAAGCTCCACCGCCGTTCGACCCAAGCTGGCTCACGATACGCCGGATCGCGTTGAGCTGCAGCTGGACGCTCTCGAAATGCTCGCTGCGCTCCTGTTCGATGTCGGCGCGGAAGCGCATGAGCACGCTATTATCGAGGGTCGAGAGGTCGTCACCGACGATCGCCTCGCGTGTCGCGACCGCAACGTCCCTGCCCCCGTTGACCGACAACATACCGCGCCGGACGGCGCAGTAGCGCCGTGATCCGTCAACTCGTTTCCAGCCAACCACCGAGATTGCAAGTCGAGTCAGAAAATCGGCGTGACCGGGCAGTATTCCGAAGCTGCCGCTGGCATCCTCGGCACGCACCGCGAGCGCGTCTTCGTCGACAACCACCGCGAGCGGCGTGACAATGCACAGTCTCATGACCTGGCATCCCGCTTGTCAGGCGCCGCGTTCGACGCAGCTTCTTTCGCCCGCGCCTGTTCGAGCGTGCCAACCATATAGAGCGAGCTTTCAGCCCAGTCATCGGCCTCGCCGTCGAGGATCGCCTTGCAGCCGACCAGCGTATCCGCGCGGCTGACGCTTTCGCCAGGCGTGCCTGTAAAAGCTTCGGTCACTACGAACGGCTGGCTGAGAAAGCGCTGCAGTCGGCGCGCGCGCTTGACGATCAATCGGTCGGCGGTGCCGAGTTCCTCGACCCCAAGCAGCGCGATGATGTCGCGCAACTCCTCGAACCGCGCCAGCGCCTCGCGAGCACGCTCGGCCAGCGCATAATGCTCCTCACCCACCACCAGCGGATCGAGCAGCACCGAGGAGGAGGCGAGTGGATCGATCGCGGGATAGAAAGCCTCCGCCGCCAGCTTGCGCGACAGCATGATGATGCTGTCCATATGGCTCGAGATCGCGGTCACTGCCGGATCGGTGAAATCGTCGGCAGGAACATAGACGGCCTGGATCGCCGTCACCGCGGCGCCCGGCACCGAGGCGATCCGTTCCTCGAGCAGCGCGACTTCGGTCGCCAGCGTCGACTGATAGCCGACGCGCGACGGCAACCGCCCGAGCAGGCTCGACAGTTCGCTGCCGGCCTGGACGAAGCGAAACACATTATCCATCAGCAGCAGCACGTTCTGGTGCTTCTGGTCGCGGAAATATTCGGCGATCGTCAGTGCGGTCAGCGGGACGCGCCAGCGCGCGCCGGGCGGTTCGTTCATCTGCCCATAGACGAGCACGGTGCGTTCGAGCACGCCCGAGCCCTGCATGTCGGTGAGCAGTTCATGCCCCTCGCGCGAGCGCTCGCCGACGCCTGCGAACACCGAGATGCCCTGATACTTCTCGACCATCGCATGGATCAACTCCATCACGAGCACGGTCTTGCCGACACCGGCGCCGCCGAACATCGCCGCCTTGCCGCCTTGCGCCAGCGGCGCAAGCAGGTCGATCACCTTGATGCCCGTCTCAAAGATCGCCGTCGCCGACGTCTCGTCCTTGAGCGCGGGCGGCGCATGATGGATGCTGCGGCGGGGCGTGTCTGCGGGCAGCGCCGGGCCATTGTCGCACACGGTCCCGACCACGTCGAGCAGCCGCCCGAGTACCGCATCTCCGACCGGCACCGCAATTGGCGCTCCGGTCGCCCGGACCCTGGTTTCGCGCGCAAGACCCATCGTCGCCTGCAGCGCGATGCCGCGCACTATGTGCGGATCGACATGGCTATGGACCTCGAGCACCAGTGGTTCGGGACGATCCCAGTCGACGATCAGCGCGGTATCGATCGCTGGCAGCGTGTCGCTGTCGAACCGCACATCGACGACCGCGCCGCGCACCGCGATCACGGTGCCCGTTGCGTGCGCGTCGTCCATGGCAATTCGTGACCTTTCGAGCATGTTGCGCAATCGTTGCCGCCTCGTCGGTGCGATCACACAAACATCGACCCTATTGCTTGGCGCTCATATACGGGATGCAACGGACATGCCCGCAATCATTTCGAGCCGGCGGAAAACCCCGCTACGCTGTCGATGGCGTCGACTTGACCACCCGAGCAGACAGCGCGTCAGTTCATTCCCGCGACAACATGTATTGGCGCAGGTTTTCGCGTCGATTGAGGCGGTGTGCGCCAGTGACGGCTCCCATTACCGCGGCGAAGATCAGTATGGCGAAGGTCGCCATACCGATCGCCAGGCGACGATTTTTCACCTCCGCCATCTGTCGCAATGCCAGGCCGGTTTGCGGATAGAGCAGGATTGCGGAGTTGGAAGACGACCAGCGCGTCCGCTTCAGGTCCATCAGCGTTTCGTGTCGTCCCCATTTGTCGATGACGACCAGCAAGCCGAGCAATGTCAGAAGCGCGCTGGGTATCCAGATGAAGAAGCCGCCGCGCTGTTGGTCGACGAGCGGGGCGATCAAGCCAAGCCGCGGTCCAACGTCATATGCCGAATAGAGCACCGAATTTCTCAGCGTGATATAGGCACCGAGGGGAAGCTGGGCGAGGAGTGCGAGCCAGATCATCATCAGCCTGACGCCGTGACCCAGTCCTTGCGGCGCAGCCCGTCGATCGAGGACACGGCCCCAGAACAGCAGGCCGGCGAGCAACAGGCTGAAATGCATGAAATAGCCGATCACGGGATACGCAAGGGCTGCCGCCTGCACACCGGGAATCTCCCAGAAATACAGCGCGCCGATATAGATCATCGCGACGGGCACAGGATGCCGGATCGTCCGCCAGATCTTCCGGTTGGTCGGATCCCCAAGCGCCTTGCGCAGCGGCTCATGACGCGCCGCTCGCGGCAACCCGGCAACCAGCAGGCCGATCGGTCGCGACGCCGCGAGAAGCATCGGCGCCAGGATCCGCGCGATGACGAAGCCGATCTGGTGGACATAGAACAGCCTGTGCGCCCAGGCCTCGAACGGCCATTCGACCGACAGTAGAAACAGCAACAGGCCGAGCGCAAAGGCAACGTGCCTCAGCGGCGCGACCGGCCGACCCACGTGCCTTCGGCGCGTGGCGCCAGCGAAATAGAGGAGGGCGGCCGCTACCATCGGGATGGCAGCCGCAGCAAAGAACTGCGCTTCCGACATGATCATGGACGCGCGTTAGACCCGTCACCGGCATATTTCCAGCGACTACGGCATAGGCCGATTCGTACCGATCGTGGCGGTTGGCGCATCGCTCGCTGTGGCCTATCAGCGCCCGATCGCATTGCCGGAGCCTCAGACCGTGACAAATTCACTTGAGCGAGACGGAAGCTCATTCCCCACGCCAGCGCTCGCGTCATCCGGAACGCGGGTGGCGATCGGGATTTCCGCCGCCGGCATTCTGCTGTGGTGGGCCTGCCGCTTCCACGCAGCATCGCTTCCGCCGGAGGCGCCGTGGGAGTTTTCGTTCTCCTGGTTCTTCGCGACAGCCTTTCCGATCTGGTGGTATTTTCGCGGGCTCGCCCGGACCTCGCAAGACCTGCGCCCATCCATCTGGCGCAGCGGTGCCTTTTTGGTCGGTGTGATCGCGATCTACATCGTTCTCCAGACGCACTTCGAATATCTCGCGGAGCACATGTTCTTCCTCAACCGGCTGCAGCATGTGGTCATGCACCATGGCGGACCGTTGCTGATCTCGCTCGCCTGGCCGTGGCGCACGATGCTGCGCGGGATGCCGGAGAATATCCGTCGGATCGCGGAAGGCCCCGCCGTCGGCCGCTTCCTTCGCATCATGCGCCAGCCTCTGCTCGCCGCCGTCTTGTTCGTCGGGCTCGTCGCTTTCTGGCTGGTGCCTGCCATTCATTTCCGCGCGATGCTCGATCCCCGACTGTACCTGGCAATGAACTGGTCGATGGTGGTCGACGGCATCCTTTTCTGGAGCCTCGTGCTCGATCCGCGCCCCGCTGCGGAAGCGCACGTCTCGTTCGGCGTGCGAGCGGCGCTCTCCGCCAGCGTGATGTTTCCGCAAATTCTGATCGGGGCGATCATCGCGCTCTCCCGCAACGACCTTTATGCCTTCTACACCTGGTGTGGCCGGATCTTCCCGTCGATCAGCGCGATGGACGACCAGAATTACGGCGGGCTGATCGTATGGATTCCGCCGGCAATGATGAGTGTCATGGGCCTTCTGCTCGTCCTCAACGCGCTGCGCCTGAGCGAAGAGGCGGGCCAGCCCGCGCCGGCTGACGGCGACATTTCGGCGAGAAGCTGGACGGGCCGCTGAGACCGAGTGCCCGGTTCAGTTCAAGAGCCGGGCAATGTCCTCCGCTACGCCCTTCACATCGGGCTCTTCCGTGGAAAGCGAGCTGATCAGCAGTCGGGCCTTGCCGGTGCGGTCGAAAGCATAGATTCCCGAGCCGTGGGTGACCTCATAGGCATCTCCCGCGCCTGCCGTCACCGAATAGGCGACGCGGTAGCGACGGGCGAGCGCCAGGAGCTGGTCGGGCGTTCCGCGCAGGGCGTCGACTTGCGGACCGAACGCCGCTTCATAGTGCTTGAGGACGTCCAGCGTATCGCGGCCCGGATCGACGGTAACGAACAGCACGCGCACATCCCTCGATCCGGGGCCCAGTGACCGCAGCACTTGCGCCACGTTCGACAGCGTCATCGGACAGACGTCGGGGCAGAAGCTGTACCCGAAATAGAGCAGGGTCACCTTGCCCCGATAATCCGCCGCCGTCACGGTCGCGCCATCACGGGCGCGGGTCATCGTGAAATCGAGCGCGGGCAGATTGGCGGTGACGTCGGCACTGTGCCATCCACTTGAGCGGTTGCAACCTGCCAGAACCGCAGCAAGTAGCAGGATCATCGCTGCCGCGATTGTGCGCATCGCGGCACTGACCGGGCGCTGGGGCAGCAGTTCTGACCGACCGCTCACAAGGTTCATATCCTTCTTTCTCCAGGCTCTGGGTCGACCGGCAGCTGTGGAAAGATCACCCGCCAGGCTTTGCACTTCACGGCGGCCATCCCGTCGAGTCGTTCGCTCGCCCCTAGACCGCGATCCGCGCGATGTGTCCACAACCGGACGAGCCGAGCCGATGCGACGACGAAGTATCCAGTGTCGCTGTGTGGATGGGGAGCGCACACTCTGCCGAGCTAGGCAATATTTGCCTATGTCGCCCACGCCGAGGGCGACGGCCCTCTATGATGGTAACCATGACAAGGTCCCGCCTGGCGAATCTGCAACGGAACGCGATTGCGCGGGAAGCAGCCAATCTGCCCGGCCCCAGGTTGCCCACAGGTTGCGCGGCAGCCGCGGCCCGGTGTCGTGAAGCGGCGTGAAAGTCCTTTTCTACCTGCCATTGGTCACATCGTGGTGGTTCGATTCGATCATCGAACCGCTCATCCGATGCCTGGCCGATACGAACGACGTGCATATTCTCGCACCAATTCCCTGGAGCGGAACCGGGATCGGTGCCCGCGAGCTCAATCGCTGCGCGGATCTGGCGCAGTTGCACTGGCACATCGTCGACGACGAGAGCCATCCGACGATGCGCGCGGAACCGGCCGATCGCGCCGGCATCATCGATTTCGTCAAGCAGCTGGCGCCGGATTATGTGCTCTGCCGATCAGCGGATTGCGCGACGGTGCAAGCGTTCCCCGGCGTCGTGCGCTACGTCATGGAGAGCGGGGCCTCACCGCTCGCGATACCGCATGAATGGATCATCCTGCAGGAACAGCCGTTCGACCACGGCCTGATGCCAGCGCTTTCCTGCTATGAGCGCGGCGAACTCGATCGACTCATCGCCCCCGTCTGGGCCCGACTGGGCGCCATCGCCTCCCCTTCGCCGGAAATGCGCGAATCCTTCCGCGCCTGGGCGGGGATCCCCGAAGGCCGGCCGATTCTGGCGCTCCCGCTCGAATATGAGGGCGAGGAGAATTTCTTTGCTGTGCATCGCGTCGGCCCAAGCTCGAACCTTGATCTGATCGCGGAACTCGCCGCGCGCATCGACGAGCCGTTCTTCCTTGCCATCACCAACCATCCGCTCAACAATCTCGCGGTCGACAACAGCGCGCTCGAAGCCGAGATCGCATCGCATGGGTCGCGGATGCGGCTACTGCCGAACACCACACCGCAAGGCGATCACACCACGGCGCTGCTCGCACGCGACGCCGCAGGCATGGTGGTGGGCGATTCCAAAGTCTATTCGTTGGCCGCCTTCTTCGGCACGCCGATGCTGCGGCGCTCACGCTTCAAGACCGGCGGATGGCTGAAGCCCTATGCCGATTTCGAAGGCTTCCTGTCCGCAGTGACAGGCGGGAGCGCCCTCGCCGCCGAGCAGAACGACGCCCGCGCCTGGTTCGCGCTCCACATCGCCAACGATGTCTTCAACCCGAAAGACCCCGAACTGACGTCGGCGGCGCTGCTGGCGCGGATGGACCAGCCGCTGGATCACGCGCGCTGGACTGACGGGATCGCGCGTTATCGCATCGCGGCACCTGAGCATTTTCAGTGAACGCGCTGACCGCTATCACACCGGCGTCGCCGGATCTCGCCAGCGCATGGTTTGGCGACGTGATCGCGACTGAACGCGATGCCTTGTCGCGTTTCCTGTCCGCGCTGCCTGACAGCATCACCGATATCGTCGCGCTGATCGCGCATCAGCAGCGCCCCATCATCCTGCTCGGCGTCGGCAAGTCCGGACATATCGCCGCCAAGCTCGCGGCGACCTTTTCCAGCCTCGGCACCGCCGCACTGTTCGTCAACGCGGCCGAGGCGGCCCATGGAGATCTTGGCGCGGTCCAGTCGGGTAATGTCGTCGTCATCCTCTCGAACAGCGGCGCGACCGACGAGATCATTCGCATCCTGCCACTGCTGAAGGCGCGTTCCTGCCCTCTGGTCGGCATCATCGGGCGCGCGGATTCGCCGCTTGCGCGCGCTGTCGACCTCCTCATCGCGGCCGAGGTGGCGTGCGAGGCCGATCATATCGGCATGGCCCCTACTGCCAGCACCACATTGCATCTGGCGATCGGCGACGCCTTGGCGGTCGCGGTCAGTCGCGCGCGTCGCTTCACCCGAGAAGACTTTCTGCGCCACCATCCCGCCGGGTTGCTCGGCCGGCAAATGATCCCGGTGGCCAGCCTGATGCGCCGGGGCGCCGACTTGCCGACCGTCGCACCTTCCGCCTCGCTGGCCGAGTTGCTCGCGGTGATGTCGGCGAAGCGCATGGGCGCCGCCTGCGTGATCGACGGCGGCAATCACCTGCTTGGCCTGATCGTCGATGGCGATGTTCGCCGCCATATCCAGGCGCGCTGCGATGTCTACGCCATGACCGCAGACGCGATCATGCAGGCCAATCCGCATGTCGTGCATCCGGACGCGACGGTCGGCGATGTCTTGCTGATGCGCGCCACCGTCTCAAGCGGACTGCTCGTGCTCCCGGTCGTGGACGATGCGGGACGGTTGCTGGGCATGCTCCACACCCATGACCTGATGCAGGGCTGAAACATGAAAATCATCGCCTTCGTTCCCGCCAAGGGTCACAGCGAACGGGTACGCGACAAGAACCTCGCCGTCCTCGACGGCGACTATCTGTTCAAGCGCAAATTGCGACAGGCGCTCGACTGCCCGGCGATCACGGAAGTGTGCCTCGATACCGAATCCGACGCGCTGGCCGATCTGGCCAGCGATCTCTCGGTCACGCGGCTGGTGCGGCCGACAGCGCTCGCCAGCAACGCCACCGACGGTCATGAGATGTTCGCCTGGGAATGCAGCCAGCGACCCGATGCGGACCTCTGGATCCAGATCCTGTGTACCGCGCCGTTCGTCTCCGCCGCGACGATCTCCCGTGCGATCGAAGCGTTGCTCGCCAACCCGCACGCAGACAGCCTCGTCGCGGTGTCTCGCGCGAAACAATATTGCTGGAATGGCGACGTGGCCGCCTATGGCTCAGGACGCATTCCCAACAGCGTCGACCTGCCGGCGACGGTGATCGAGGCGATGAGCCTGTATATCGCGCGCCGCCCGGTGTCGGGCGATGTGCCAACGCGCCGGTTCGGCGTACGACCGATCCTGTTCGACCTCGATCCGCTCGAGCGGATCGATATCAACCATGGATCGGACCTCGTGATCGCAGAGACAGTCGCGGCCGGCCAGCGCGCCGCCGAGGTCACGCGGTTCCGCGCGATGTTGTCGCACCTGTCGTCGACGGTGCTTGCCGATATCTGCAAGGAACGTGGCATCATGGCGGTGCTCCCTCCCAGCCTGCGGCCGACCAGTGGCGGGAAGCTGCTCGGCCGTGCCAAGACGATCGAGCTCGGCAGACTCGATCCCGGCTGCGCCCCCGACGCGTGGAAGGGCATTTACGGTGCACTTGAATCCTATCGCTTCATCCGTCCTGGCGATGTCATCATGGTCGCGACCGACGTGCCGGAGCGCGCCTATTTTGGCGACCTCAACGCCAATCTCGCGATCCGCTCCGGCGCGGTCGGGGCGGTGATCGACGGCACGACACGCGACACGGCCGACGTCCGCGCGCTGGGTTTCCCGGTCTATGCCCGCGCCACCCACTGCAACGATATCAAATATGACGGCACGCTCCGCGCGATGAACCGCCCCGTCACGATGGGCGGCGTCCAGGTCAGCAACGGAGATGTGGTGTTCGCCGACGAAGACGGCGTGATCGTCATCCCCCGCGAGCGCTGGGACGAAGTCGAAGCGGCCGCCTGGGATGTGATGCGCAACGAAGCGAGCATCCGTATGCACGCGGCAAGCGGGCGCGACATCCACGGAATCCTCGCCGAATGCGGCACGTTTTGAGGTATGAACCGATGAAGACCGTCACCGTCGGCGCGCTGCAAATCGCCAATGACAAGCCCTTCGTCCTGATCGCGGGCCCATGCGCGATGGAAAGCCGCGACCACGCGCTCGACATGGCGGCAGCGCTGACCGAGATGTGTGGCCGGCTGGGGCTTGGCCTGATCTACAAATCCTCCTTCGACAAGGGCAATCGCACGTCGATCGGCTCGCCGCGCGGGATCGGGCTCGACAGCGCGCTGGCCGTATTCGCCGAGATCCGCGAGCGGTTCGGCTGCCCGGTGATCACCGACGTCCATGATGCGAGCCAGTGCGGCCCGGTCGCCGAGGTCGTCGATGTACTCCAGATCCCCGCCTTCCTCTGTCGGCAGACCGACCTGCTCGTCGCCGCCGCCGCAACCGGGCGCGCGATCAACGTCAAGAAGGGCCAGTTCCTCGCGCCGTGGGACATGAAGAACGTCGTTGCCAAGCTAGTTTCCGGCGGCAATGAACGCGTGATGCTGTGCGAACGCGGGGCGAGCTTCGGCTACAACACGCTGGTCAGCGACATGCGCGCGCTGCCGATCATGGCGGAAACGGGCTTCCCCGTGGTGTTCGACGCGACCCATTCGGTGCAGCAGCCCGGCGGCCAGGGCGAGCGGTCCGGCGGACAGCGCGAATTCGTCCCCGTGCTGGCGCGCGCGGCGGTCGCGATCGGCGTGGCGGCGGTGTTTATCGAAACCCACGAAAACCCCGAAGTCGCGCCGAGTGATGGACCCAATATGGTCCCGCTGAAGGAGATGCCGGCACTGCTCGCCCGGCTCCAGGCGTTCGACCAACTCGCCAAGCGCTGAGTTCAGCCGCCCAGTGCGGTCCGCACCTCATCCCAGATCTCGGCGGTCTGTGCGAGCAGGATGGCGCCGCTCGGGTCTGCCGGACGGTAGCGCGTGCCGTCGGGCCGCGCCGCGACTCCGCCCGCTTCCTGCAGGAACAGCACGCCGGGGGCATGGTCCCAAACCAAGGTCCGCCAATAGAGCGCGAAGTGACGCGCGCCAGTCGCGACCAGCGGATATTCGTCACCCGCGCAACGGCGGGTTGCCGCCGCTTCGGCCACCAGGGCGGTCAGTGTGGCGACGCGCGGCTCGAACGCCGGCGGGCGCGCGAAGCTGCTGACGATACCCGATAGCGCGGGCAAGCCCGGCGATCCGACGACCGCGGCGACTTTGACCCCGTCGAGAAAAGCCCCTGCCCCACGCTCGGCGGCGGCGAGGCGATCGTCGACGGGATCGAGGATACACGACGCGATCGTCTCGCCATTGTCGAGCAACGCCGCCATCAGCGCGAAGGGGCGGCGACCGGCGGCATAATTGCCGGTGCCATCGATCGGATCGACGATCCACACCGCGCCGCGATCGAGATCGCGCAGCACGGAGGGGTCATGCGCGCACGCTTCCTCCCCAACGAAGCGGGCATCGGGACGGATTGCCGCGAGCCCGCGCTTGATGATCGCCTCGGCTTCGCGATCGGCGATCGTGACCAGGTCGCCGGGCGATTTTTCCTCGATATCGGCATCGGCGAGCCGCTGGAAACGCGGCATCACCGCCTCCGTCGCGGCTTCGCGCAGCACACGAGCGATCGCATCGGGTAAGCTCGTCATCAAACGGCGTGGCGAACTCTTTTCTGCGGACATGTCGCGATGCCTAACAGCCAGCGCGGTCGCGCGCGATCATCTTGCACGCCGCGACCCCGGCAGCCGCTCGGTGCGCGCATCGGTTGACCCTGCGGAGCCCGGCCGTTAGTCTGTTTACATCAGGCTGGTGTGGCGACACCGGTATTACCGCACACGATTTGCAAACAAACAATATCAATGCGTTGGGTATTTCCGGTCAGCTGCTGCCAGGCCGTCCCGGCGCAGCGAGGAGAGCCACGATGAGCGTCGCCTTCCGCCGCGAGAGCGACGAAGAGCATCTCGAACCGAAGTTCGAACTGCCACTGCCGCCGGGGCCCAATCTGGTCACCCGGCGCGGGTTGGCGCAGATCGAGTCGCGCGCCGATGCGATCGAGGCAGAGTTCGCCGCCGCGCCCGATGACGAGGCGCGCAAGGTCGTGAACCGCGAACGACGCTACTGGAACACGCGCCGCGCGACCGCGATCGTGGCGCCGCCTCCACCGCCCGGCGAGGTAGCCTTTGGCACGCGGATCGATTTTCTGCTCAACGGCAAGCCGCGCCGCATCGATCTTGTCGGCAGCGACGAGGCGGCACCGGCAGAAAACCGCATCCCTTTCACGGCCCCGCTTGCCCGCGCGATGATCGGTGCCGGCGTCGGCGACGTGCTCGAATTCAATGGCAATGACGACGCTATCCAGATTCTCGCGGTCGCCGCCATTCCGGAGGACGGAGCCTGAACGACGCGACGCCGCTCCGCATCCTCGTCGATGCCGATGCCTGCCCGGTTAAGGACGAAGTCTACAAGGTCGCCTTCCGCCACGAGGTCGCCGTGACGATCGTCAGCAACGCGATCATCCGCATCCCGGCGCATCCGCTGGTGTCGCGCGCGATCGTCAGCGACGCCTTCGATGCCGCCGACGATTGGATCGTCGAGCGCGCCGATGCCAGCGCTATCGTCATCACGGGCGATATCCTGCTTGCAGACCGCTGCCTGAAACTGGGCGCGACCGTGATCGCGCCGACCGGCAAGCCCTTTACCACGAGTTCGATCGGCGCGGCGATCGCGACCCGCGCGATCATGGCGGATCTGCGCGCTGGCGGTGATGTTATCGGCGGCCCGGCACCCTTTTCGAAGACCGACCGCTCGCGCTTCCTGTCGGCGCTCGATGTCGCGCTGGTGAAACTGCAGCGTGCAGCGTAGGGGCGACAGATGAGCACCGAACGCTTCGAACGCCACCGCCAGCCCTGGACCACGGACGAAATCCAGAAGCTCCATACCCTCGCCAAGAAGGGCATGGCGCTCAAGGCGATTGCGAAGGCGCTGAAGCGCAGCGAGGAATCGACCAGGGACCGCGCCAAGTCCGACAGCCTGACGATCGCCAAGCTGCGTTAGTCAAACCAGGTATCACTGATGCCAACCGACGCTCTGCTGAAGGCTGGGCTATCCGTCACCCGTGGTGCTCGGTGATCTTGGCGATCGCGATTGACCAACTTATCAGCGCCGTTCCGCCGCGAAAAGATTTCCAGTCGGGAAAGATGCGGCTTTTTACGATTATTATTGCATAATATCAATATTTTAGATCTAATAATCGCCGTTCAGGAACAGCCACGGAACAGCCGCTTAACAGCCACGGAACAGCGCGAACAGCAGCGCAACGAACAGCCGGAAACAACGCCCGAAACAGCCGGCCCGACATCCAGCATCGACCATGAGAAACAGCCACCGCGCCGCTGCGGACGCCCTGGCGGCTTGGTCGGATAGCGCCACCGCGATGGCGGTTGAATCATTCCGCAATGCCGAAGATGCGCCGGGCGAAGAAACGCAGGACCATGTCCGCGGCGCCGCATTGTCGTGGCGCGCTCACGCGGCGCGATGAGTCACCATCGCCGGTCTTTGGTATCAGAGCAGTTCGTCCAGCCCCAGACCTTCGAGTAGTGCAGATCGCGCAATGCGGCATTGCGCCCACAGCTCTGGCGAGCCCAGGTCGCCGAGCGCGATCTGCTCGGGCCACTGCATCTCGACGATGCGCTCGATCAGGTCGCAGCGCGCTTCATCGAGCAGGAAGCGCGAATCGATCGCGGCGAATGCGGCGGCGTCAACCGCCACCCGTAAGCGCAGGCATGCCGGCCCGCCGCCGTTGCGCATCGACTCGCGTACATCGATCACCTCGACCCGCGCGATCGGACCGTTGCCGCCGACCAGGTCCGACAGCCATGACCAGACACGCGGATTGTCGCGTACCTCGCCGGGCGTGATCAGCGCCATGCCACCCTCGGGCAACGTCACCAGTTGCGAATTGAACAGATACGAGCTGACGGCATCGGCCAGGCTGATGCGGTCGGCCGGCGCTTCGACGATCGCCAGCCCCGGAACGCGCGACCGCAATGCGGCATAAAGCGTGTCCGGGTCCTCAAAGGCCTGCTCATGGGTGAACAGGATCGTCTCGTTGGCGACCGCGACGACATCATTATGGAATGCGCCGGCCTGGATCGCCGCGTCGCTCTGTTGCACGAACAGCGTCATGGCAGGATCCAGGCCGTGGCGTCGGGCGACAGCCTCGCTCGCGGTGCGTGACTGGCGCGCGGGAAAGCCGCCGGCTTGCGCGACGCCGTACACGAACACCTCGACGCCGCGTTCCCCGTGGCTCGGCGCCAGGCGCATATGGTTGGCAGCACCTTCGTCGCCCAGCCGCGCGGGCAGCGCGGAATGCACGGCGAAGTGCCGCGCACCGCCAAACGCCAGCGTCAGCAGCCGGAGCGTTTCGTCCTGCTCGATGCTGCGGTGCAGATTGGTTGCCAGGTTGGCGACCGACAGATGGCAGCGCCGGTCGACCGTATCAGCCGCCGGCGACACGGTCGCGGCATTCGCCGTCCACATTGCCGAGGCTGAAAATGCATTGGCAAAAAGCACAGGGTCGGCGCGAAAAGCGGTGGCGCATACCGCGTCGTCATTTCCCGCAAAGCCGATCGCGCGCAGGAAGGCCATCGCCGGGCGGTCGTGCGGCGGCAAGAAGCCCTGGGTCAGCCCCAGTCCGATCAGGCGGCGCATCTTGCCAAGCCCCTGCAGCGCCGCGGCGCGCGGTCGCGCAATCGCGCCGGCGTTGCTGGTCGCGGCCAGGTTTCCGAACGACAGCCCGGCATAATTGTGGGTGGGGCCAATCAGGCCGTCGAAGTTGATTTCGCGTGTCACCGCATCGCCATGCCACAGCCAAGGTCTCAGGTGAACCATGGACCAGGCCGGCCCACATTTGACATGATTTGCGACAAATCGAATCTTGGCATTGTGCAACGCAGCAGGGATAGCCCCCCGCACGGCTTGACCGGTTGATTTTAATCAGGAACCACCCGGGGGGTGGCGACGTTTGTGACGGTTGCGTGCCGATCGTCCATCGCACAATGGGGTAGGCCTGAAGCGATGGAAATAATGATGACGTCACGCCTGCCCGGAACGTTGCTGCCCGCGTTGATCGTCGCGTTGACGCTGAGTGGTTGCGGCAGCGGCAACGGCAAGGAAAAGGCCGATCACGGCGCCGCAGAGGTTGGCTATGTCGTCGTCCAGCCGACCAGCGTGCCCGTCGTCACCGAACTTAGCGGCCGGACCAGCGCCTATCAGACATCGGAGGTGCGCCCGCAGGTCAGCGGCATCATCCGCCGCCGGCTGTTCGTCGAAGGGTCGCTCGTCCACAAGGGGCAGACACTCTACGAGATCGACCCGAGCCTCTATCGCGCGGCCACCAGCCAGGCTGCCGCCAACCTCGCCAGTGCCCAGGCCAATGCGGAAGCGACGCGGACCAAGGCCGAGCGCTACAAGCCGCTGGCCGACATGGAAGCGGTCGCCAGGCAGGACTATACCGATGCCGCCGCGCAGGCGCGCCAGGCTGCCGCTGCGGTCGCCCAGAATCGAGCCGCGCTGCAGACCGCACGAATCAACCTCAACTTCACGCGGGTACCGGCGCCGATCACCGGCCGCATCGGCCGCTCGCTGTTCACCGAGGGCGCACTGGTCACCGCCGGCCAGGCCGACCCGCTGACCAGCATCCAGCGGCTCGACCCGATCTATGTCGACATACAGCAATCGAGCGCCGCCCTGCTGTCGCTGCGACGCGCACTTGCCTCGGGCGGGTTGGTGCCGACCACCGCCGTCGTGCGATTGAGCCTCGAGGATGGCAGCGACTATGGCCTGACCGGCAGCGTCGAATTCGCCGAAGCGATGGTCGATCCGACCACCGGCACGGTCACGTTGCGCGCACGCTTCGCCAATCCAAACGGGCTGTTGCTGCCGGGAATGTTCGTTCGCGCCAGCTTCGCCCAGTCGCTCGACACGAGCGCCTACCTCGTGCCGCAGGTCGCCGTTTCGCGCGATCCCAAGGGCAATGCCACCGTCTTCATCGTCGGGCCGGGCAACAAGGCCGTGCCACGCACCGTCACCACGAGCCGTGTCCAGGGCACCAACTGGATCGTGACCGCGGGGCTCAACCCCGGGGACAAGGTGATCACCGAGGGCATCGGCCGCCTCAAGCCCAACGATCCGGTCAAGCCCGTCCCCGCCGGCTCGCCCCAGCGGATCGATCCGACGGGCGGCGGCAGCGACAAGGGACGCGCCAGCGGCACCCGGAGCTAACCCGGCATGTCACGGATCTTCATCGACCGCCCGATCTTTGCCTGGGTCATCGCGATCATCATCATGCTGTGCGGCGTCGGCGGCATCCTGTCGCTGCCGGTCGAGCAATTCCCCGACGTCGCGCCGCCCAACGTCAACATCCGCGCCAGCTATCCCGGCGCGTCGGCCGAGACGCTCGAGAACAGCGTCGCACAGGTCATCGAGCAGCAACTCACCGGCATCGACGGGTTGCTCTATTTCAGCACCAACTCGTCATCGCGCGGGCAGGTGACGATCGGCGCGACCTTTGCCAAGGGCACCGACCCCGACATTGCGCAGGTGCAGGTGCAGAACAAGGTACAGCAGGCGCTCAGCAGGCTGCCGCAACAAGTCCAGCAACAAGGCCTGACCGTCACCAAGTCCAACCCCGACTTCCTGCTGATCGCGGCGATCTACGATACCACCGATCAGCGTACCGCGCTCGACGTGTCGGACTATATGGTTTCGAACCTGCAAGAGAAGATCGGCCGCATCAAGGGCGTCGGCGACACCAATGTGTTCGGCTCGCAATATGCCATGCGCATCTGGCTCAACCCCGATCGTCTCGCCGCGATCGGCTTGATGCCGAGCGACATCATCAACGCCGTCTCGGCGCAGAACACCGAAGTCGCGGCAGGCGAAATCGGCGGTGTACCGAATGCCGACGATCAGTATCTCGACGCGACCGTGACCGCACAATCGCGCCTGTCGACGCCGGAACAGTTCCGTAACATCGTGGTCAAGACGCAGAGTGACGGCTCCGTCGTGCGGTTGGGCGACGTGGCGCGGATCGAGTTGGGCGCTGAATCCTACGGCAACATCAGCCGCGTCAACGGGCACCCCGGCGCAGGTCTCGCGATCAGCCTCGCGCCCGGTGCCGATGCGCTGTCCACTGCCGAACTGGTCACGGCTGAAATCGAACGCCAGGCCGCGGCGATGCCCAATGGGTTCGCCTATGATTTTCCGCTGGATTCGACCGCGTTCATCAAGCTGTCGGTCAAGGATGTGGTGTGGACGCTGTTCGAGGCGATCATCCTGGTCGTGATCGTGATGTTCGTGTTCCTGCAGAGCTGGCGCGCGACGCTGATACCGACGATTGCCGTGCCGGTCGTTTTGCTCGGCACCTTCGGCGTGTTCGCTGTCGCCGGTTTCACGATCAACACGCTGACGCTGTTCGGCCTCGTCCTCGCCATCGGGCTGCTGGTCGACGACGCGATCGTCGTGGTCGAGAATGTCGAGCGCGTGATGGAGGAAAACCCGGGCATGACCCCGCGCGAGGCGACCATCCAGTCGATGGACGAGATCCAGGTCGCGCTGATCGCGATCGCGCTGGTGCTGTCGGCGGTGTTCCTGCCGATGGCCTTTTTCGGCGGATCGACCGGCGTGATTTACCGCCAGTTCTCGCTCACCATCGTATCGGCCATGGTCCTGTCGGTGATCGTCGCGCTGGTGCTGACGCCCGCGCTGACCGCGACCTTGCTGAAGCGCAAGGAAGATGAGGAAAATACCTGGCTGCAGCGCAAGACGCTCGGCGCACGCACATGGTTCAACACGCGCTTCGCCGAGGGCGTCGAACGCTACACCGGCACCGTCGAGCGTGTCGTCGATCGCAAGTGGCTGTTCCTCGCGATCTACGGCGTCGTGCTGGTCCTGCTGGCCGTGATGTTCGTGCGGCTGCCGACCGGTTTCCTGCCGACCGAGGATCAGGGAATCGCGCAGGTCCAGTTCAACCTCCCGGCCGGCGCGACGATCAACCGCACCCAGGCGGCGCAACGCGAAATCGAGAAATACTTCCTTACCCAGGAAAAGAACAATGTCGCCGCGATGCTCAGCGTCAGCGGCACCTCAGGCGGCGGCGGCGGCGGACAGAACGCCGGTCGCGGCTTCGTCGCGCTTGCCAATTGGGATCAACGCAAGGGCAGCGAGAATGCCGCGCCAGCAATCACGCGGCGTGCCATGAAGGCGCTCAGCGGCCTGCGTGACGTCGAATTCTACGCGCTGCAGCCGCCGGCGGTGCGCGGCCTTGGTCAGTCCAACGGTTTCACCTTGGAATTGCAGAACACCGGCGGCATGGGTCGCGCCGACTTCAAGGCGGCGCGTGACAAGCTCCTCGCAGCGGCACGCGCCGACCCGATGCTGACCTCGGTGCGCAACACCGATCTGCCCGATCAACCGACGCTCAACGTGGCGGTCGACGCACAGAAGCTCAGCGTGCTCGGGCTGAACCAGGCCGACGTCAATGCGACGCTGTCGACCGCCTGGGGTGGTCGCTATGTCAACGACTTCAACGATCGCGGTCGCGTGAAACGCGTCTACGTGCAGGGCGATGCGCCCTATCGCGCGGCGCCGGAAGACCTGTCGCAATGGTATGTGCGCGGCAGCAGCGGGCAGATGGTGCCATTTTCGTCGTTCGCGACGATGTCCTGGTCGACCGCGCCGACCTCGCTCAGCCGCTTCTCGGGCATTTCCTCCTATGAGGTGCAGGGCCAGGCCGCGCCGGGAGTCAGCTCCGGTACGGCGATGACCGAGATGGAGAAGCTCGCCGCCCAAATCCCCGGTACGTCGGTGGCTTGGGCGGGCCTCTCCTATCAGGAACGGCTGTCCTCGGGCCAGGCGCCCTATCTCTATGCGCTCTCGCTGCTCGTCGTGTTCCTGTGCCTCGCCGCGCTCTACGAAAGCTGGACGATCCCGGTCGCCGTGCTGCTGATCATCCCGCTCGGACTGGTCGGCGCGATCTTCGCGGTGACGCTGCGTGGCCTCAACAACGACGTGTATCTCCAGATCGGCCTGCTGACCACGATGGGGCTCGCCGCGAAGAATGCGATCCTGATGATCGAGTTCGCCGAGCAAGCCGAGAAGCAGGGCAAGCGCGTGATCGAAGCGGCACTTGAAGCGGCACGCATTCGACTGCGGCCGATCCTGATGACCAGCATGGCGTTCATTTTCGGCGTGCTGCCGCTGGCGATCGCCACCGGCGCGGGTGCCAACAGCCGCGTCGCGATCGGCACGGCGGTGATCGGCGGGATGCTGACCGCGACGATCCTCGCAATCTTCTACATCCCGTTGCTCTTCGTGCTCGTCCGCCGCACCACGCGCGACGCGCTCAAGCGGCTGCATCATGAGCCGACCGTTCCGCCACAGCCGGAGGCGTCAACATGATCCGCCCGCTCGTCACGCTTCTCGCCACAGCGTCGCTTAGCGCGTGCTCGCTCGCGCCGCACTATGTCCGGCCGGCATTGCCGGTTCCACCCGGCTGGCCGGTCGGCGATGCCTATCTGAAGCAGAGTGAAGCGGCGCTGCCGGCGATCAGCTACACCGACATCTTCCGCGATCCCCGGTTGCAGCGGATCATCGTGCAGGCGCTGGCGAATAATCGCGACCTGCGCATCGCGGCGGCCAATATCGCGGTGGCGCGGGCGCAATATCACGTCCAGCGCGCCGAACTGCTGCCCGAGGTCGATGCGAGCGGCGGCTATCGTTATGCCCGTACTGCCACTGGGTCGACCACGACGACCACCACAGCCAGCCGCGCCGGCAGCAGCTTAAGCGCCGATGTCGGCATCACCGCGTTCGAGCTCGACCTGTTCGGTCGCGTCCGCTCGCTGACCACCGCAGCGCAGGACCGCTATTTCGGGACCGAGGCGGCAGCGCGGGCGACTCGTCTGACATTGGTCGGAGATGTCGCCACCACATGGTTGAACTACGCGAACGACAGGAGCCTGCTCAAGATCGCGCAGGACACTGCCGCCAGTGCGCAGCGCAGCGTCAAACTGACCAAGGCTCGTCTCGATGCCGGGATCGCGCCGCGCACCGATCTCGACCAGGCGAGCAACATACTGCAGACCGCGCTGTCCGATGTCGCGCTCCAGACCACCACGGTCGCGCAGGACATCAACGCCCTGCAACTGCTGGTCGGCGCGCCGGTCGATCCGACACTGCTGCCCGCCTCGATCGAGGAAGCGGCACCCACCGTCGCCGAACTGCCTGCCGGGCTCGATTCAGGCATCCTGTTGCGGCGCCCCGACGTCGTCCAGGCCGAATATGAGCTGCGCGCGACCAACGCCGAGATCGGCGCGGCACGTGCCGCGCTGTTCCCGCGGATCAGCCTGACGGCATTGCTGGGCTTTGCCAGCAGCGGGCTGAGCAATCTCTTCACCAGCGGCGCGTTCAACTATTCGGTCGCACCGAGCATCAACTACCCGATCTTTCGCGCCGGCGCCGGCAAGGCGACCGTGGCGCAGTCGCAGGCGCAGCGCGACGCAGCGCTGGCGAGTTATGAAAAATCGATCCAGACCGCCTTCAGCGAGGTTGCCGACGCGCTGGCGCGCCGTGGTACCATCGCGGACCAGGAGCGCGCGCAGCGCGCGCTCGCGGCGGCCGCGAGCGACAATTACAAACTCGCCGATGCGCGCTACCGTGGCGGAATCGATACCTTCCTGCAAAGCCTCGACGCGCAGCGCTCGCTCTACACCGCGCAGCGCAGCCTTGCGGCGACCGAACTGGCCAAGGCCGCCAACCTCGTGACGCTCTACCGCACGCTCGGCGGCGATGCGCGGCTCGATCCGGCGGCTGACGCGCCGATGCCGACCGGTCAGGACAAGCCGCCCAACTGATGCTGCAACCATGCTGCGCGGCGCGGGCAGCTTGACGACAACGCGTAGCGGGTGAAGGATGCCGCCATGGCGGTCCCACCCCTTCCCGATCCGGCAGCGCTTTTTCGCGACATGCTCGGCCAGTGGGAAAGCATGGCCAACAGTCTCGGCGGCGAGATGATGAAGAGCGGCGAGTTCGGCCGCGCGCTGCAAGGCGCCAACGCGGCGGCGATGAAGGCGCAGGCCGCGACCCACCAGATGATGGACCGGGCGCTAGCTGCCGCCAATATGCCCAGCCGCAGCGAGGTCGAGGACATTTCCGCCCGGCTGGCGCGGATCGAAGAGTCGATCCAGCGCATCGAGAGCCTGGTCATGGCGCAGGCCGGCGTGGCGCCGCCCGAACGCCCCAAACCGAAGCGAACGCGCAAGCCACCGGGCAGCACCGCTTGAGCGAGGCGCCGTCGCCCGACATTTTCGACACCGCGCGGCGCGAGTTCGATCGCGCGCTGCAGCGCAATCTCAAGGGTCTCGATTACTTCACCTCGTCCGCGCCGGTGCTTGGGGTCTCGCCCAAGGACGTGCTGATCCAGCGCGGCACGATGAGCCTCTATCACTATCGCCCGATGTCGGACGAAGTGTACCGCGTACCGCTGCTGCTGGTCATGGCGACCACCAATCGCGGCTATATCTTCGACATGGTGCATGGCCAGAGCCTGGTCGAATATCTGCTCAAGGCCGGGTTCGACGTGTTCATGCTCGACTGGAACCCGCCGCGCGCCGACGAGCGCGGGCTGGCGCTGAAGGATTATGTGCTCGACTTCATCCCTGCCGCGGTCGCGCGCGTCCAGCAGGAGACCGGCGAGAACGACCTCACGATGGTCGGCTATTGCTTCGGCGGGGTCCTGTCGCTGCTGTGGGCCGCGCTCGAGGGCGAGGCGGCGCTGCGCAATCTGATATGCTTCACCACCCCGGTCGATTTCAGCCGGATGGAGATGTTCCAGGCCTGGGCCGACAAGCGCTTCTTCGACGTCGATCGGCTGGTCGACACCTTCGGCAATTGCCCGGGCGACTATCTCTACACCGCGTTCGACATGCTGCGCCCCGGCGCGCGCGTCGCCGGCAATATCCGCCTGCTCGACAATATGTGGAACGACGAATTCGTCAAATCCTTCCGCATGTTCGACCGCTGGGCAGCCGACATCCTGCCGCTCGCCGGCGAATATTTTCGCGAGACGACCAAGAAACTGATGTGGGACAACCAGTTGTTCGATGGCACGATGGATGTTGCCGGTCGGCCGATCGATCTCGGGCGTATCACCGCACCCTTTCTCCACGTTACCGCGGAGCATGATCACATCGTGCCGAGCGCGGCCTCGGCGCCGCTCATCGGCATGGTCGGCTCGGCCGACAAGGAACAGGTGACAATGAAAGGCGGACATGTCAGCCTCGTCGCCGGGGGCAATGCTATAAAGCGTTTATGGCCGAAGCTCGTCGAATGGCTGGGGGAGCGTTCCATATGAGTCATCAGATCCGGCGCTTCGAGCCGGCCGATCGCGAGGCGATGCTCGCCTTTGCCGACAGCCTGCCCGAGCACGATCTGCTGTTTCTCGGCCGCGACCTGCGCCATCCGCGCGTGATCGAGGCATGGCTGGGGGCGATCGAGGAGGGCTGGATCGACAGCCTCGTCGCGATCGACAACGGCCAGCTCGTCGCCAGCGCCGCGCTGGTGCGCGACCCGCTGGGCTGGAGCGCGCATGTTGGCGAGATCCGCCTGCTCGTTGCCGCCGACAAGCGTGGCGCCGGGCTCGGTCGCGATCTGCTCGAGGGCATCTATTCCATCGCCATGGACCGCGGCCTGACCAAGCTGACCGCGCAAATGACCCCCGATCAGGTCGGTTCGGTCATGCTGTTCGAAAGCCTCGGCTTCCGCGCCGAGGCGCTGCTCAAGGACCATGTCCGCGACCGCGCGGGCAACATGTTCGATCTCGCGCTGCTCAGCCAGGACGTGGCGCGCGTCACCGCGCAGCATCGTGCCTTCGGGCTCGACGCGTGAACTTACAAGATAACCGGTGCGTTGACGCCGGAACCGCAGGAGAATTGCCTTGGCCCACGCGACCGCCGAACACGCTGAGATAAAGCCGCCCTCCGCGCTGCTCGCGCTGACCGAACTGCCGCGTGCGCTGGTTGAACTGGGCAGCCTCGGCCTCGCCGCCCCGATTTTGGCGACGGCGCCACGCGGCGACGGCCATCCCGTGATGGTCCTGCCCGGTTTCGTCACCACCGACATCTCGACCGCGCCGCTGCGGCGCTATTTGCGCGATCTCGGCTATGATGCCCATGCCTGGCAACTGGGCCGCAATCTGGGCCCCAGGGCGATCGGCCGCGAGGGCGAGAAGCTCGTTGCGCGGTTGCGCGAAATTCATGACACGACCGGCCAGAAGGTCAGCCTGATCGGCTGGAGCCTCGGCGGCGTGATGGCGCGACAGCTGTCGCGCCGCGTCCCCGAAGCGGTGCGGCAGGTCATCTCGCTCGGCTCGCCCTTTACCGGTCACCCCCATGCGACCAATGTCTGGCGGACCTATCAGGTCCTCACCGGCCAGCGCCTCGATGATCCCGATACGCGCTTCCAACTGCGTGAAAGCGCACTCCCGCCGCCGGTACCGTCAACCGCGATCTACAGCCGCGAAGACGGCGTGGTGGCGTGGCAGAACTGCATCGAGCCGCAGGGCCCGGAGACCGACAATATCGAGGTCCATGGCAGCCATTGCGGCCTCGGCGTCAATCCGGCCGTGCTCTATGCGATCGCAGATCGTCTCGCCCAGGCCGATGGCGACTGGCATCCGTTCCAGCGTCGCGGGCTGCGTTCGCTGGTCTACCCGTTCGCCGGGCACGCCTGAGGAACGTTCCCCTCCCGCGCGCGGGAGGGGACCCTCGAATACTACTCCTTATCGCCACGCAACGGCGCGACCGCGTCGCGGCCGAACTGCATGATCAGCTCGCCGATCTCGCGTGCCTGGCCCATCGAGCGCGTACCCTGGTCGCGCAGGAAATCGCCCTGGATTTTCATCACTTCGGACAGATCCTTGGCATGGGCCGCCGCGCGCATCGCGGCAAACGCCTCGCGGGCATTGGCTTCGGCCTGATCGATCATCCGGGCACCGATCGTCGAGCCACCCTCGACAATCTTGCCGCCGCTGGCGCGCATCGCCTCGCCGGCTTTTTTCGCCGGATCTATGATGCGCTCGTTGATCGTTTCCCTGGCCTTGTCGGCGGTGCTCTTCTTGTCGGCCATCATTTGGCTTCCTTCTGCTGCGGGGCCGGCTTCCGGCCGGCGGCGGTCGGCTTCCTGGTGGCCGGGGTGGATCTTGTTTTCGCTTTTGCCTTCGCTGCGGGCTTCACCGCAACAACGATTTTGGGCGTGGCAGGGTGCGTCTTCTTTGGGACCGCTGGCTGCGGCGCGGGCTCGGCCGCAGGAGCGACCTTGCCCAGGGTCGCCGCCTTCAACGCATCGAACGAGGCGCGCAGCGCGGCGGCGTAATTCTCCGGATCGGGCATCGTGGTGCGATCCGATGTGAACGAAATCGCGATCGTGTCGCCATAGCTGTAGATCGGATTGATCAGTCCCATGCCATCGAACACCGGGCCGGTGCCGTACATCGCGACCATTTTCGCACCGCAGAAATAGAGCGGCACACGGCTGCCCGGCACGTTGGTCACAACACAGTTGAACACCGGCGCATGGGCATTGGCAGCGCCGACGCGGGTGTATAGCCGTGCCGCCAGCCCGGCGAGTCCCGAGGGGATCAACTGGCTGTAATCGGTCAGCGTCCGCGCACCGACGGCATTGGTCAGCGCCTTGGAATTCACCGTTTCGTTATGGACGAAGCGCAACCGTTCGAGCGGATCCTCGATCTGCGTCCCCAGCCCGACCACCATCGCCGAAACGAGATTGCCGAGCGCCGCCTTCTCGCCCTCGCCGCGCACCGAGATTGGCGCCATGGCGGTCAGCGTTTCCTTGGGAAGGTCGTCCTTGCTCTCGAGATAGCTGCGCAAGCCACCCCCGACGATCGCCAGGATCACATCGTTGACCGTCGCACCCGCGACCGCCTCCTTGATCGCGCGCACCTCGGCGAGTGGCAGCGGCACCGCATCGAACACACGGTGCGCCGAAACCTTTCCGTTGAAGCGCGTCTTCGGCGCCGGGCGCGCATTGCGGATCGACACGTCGCCCTTGCCGACCTTGGCGGTCAGCTTCGCCATGCCGGGCAGCGAGCGGCCGATCGTTTCCATGATGCGCATCGGTTGGGTCAGTGAGTTGAGGTAGCTGCGCATCAACAGGTCGGCGACATTGGGCATATGCTCGGGCCGCCAGTCTTCCTGCGTCTTGGGCGGTGTCATCGAGGCATCGAGATCGTGCACCGCGGCCGACATCTCGACGCCGGACATGCCGTCGATCGCAGCGTGATGCACTTTCGAGACCAGCGCAAAGCAGCCCGGCGGCAGTCCCGCGATATTGTCGAGCCCCTCGACAATGGTGAATTCCCACAGGGGCTTGGACAAGTCCATCGGCCGCGCGTGGAGCCGTGCGACCTGGATGCACAATTGCCGCCAGTCGCCGGGCTTGGGCAGCGCGATGTGGCGAACATGGAATTCGATGTCGAACTCGGGATCCTCGATCCAGTAGGGATGGTCGAGATCGAACGGCACGCGCACCAGCCGCTGGCGGAAGCTGCGCGCTCCGCCCAGCCGCGACGCGATGAAATTGAGAATGTCCTTGAAGCGCACGAACCCGCCGGGCGCGGTCGAGGGATCGTAAATGCCGACCGACCCGATGTGCATCGGCGTATGCGGCGTTTCGAGATAGACGAACGATGCGTCCTGACCGCTGAGTTGCAACATATGCTCTTCCTTTCCCTTGTTCCTCCCCGGTACGGGGAGGGGGACCAGCGAAGCTGGTGGAGGGGCTTGGAGCGAGGTGAGTGCGCCGCGCTCCAAGCCCCTCCACCACCGGCTGCGCCGGCGGCCCCCCTCCCCGAGCAAGCTCGGGGAGGATCTAAATCATTTCATTTCCCGAACCCGAACACGTCCTGGTGGAACCTTCCCTCGGCCATCATCGTCTCGAGCCATGCTGATCCTTGCGCATGCTCGTCGCCGACCTGCTGCATCTGGATGCGGATCAGCGTGTCACGCACCGCCGGGGCCATGAACTTGCCGTCACCGCAAAGATAGATATGCGCGCCCGTGTTGATCGCGGCCCACACCGTTTCCTGCTCCGCCCACAGCGCATCCTGGACGAACTTCCACGGATGCGATGCCAGCGCCGAGAAAGCGAGATACGGCTTGATCACGCCCTGCGCGGCCCATTCCTCGACCTCGTCGCGACAGAACCAGTCATGATCCGGGTGTCGACAGCCGAAAAACAACAGGCTTTGCGCGACATCGTCCCCCGCCGCCGCTTGTGCCGCGCGTTCCTGCAGGAAGCCACGCAGCGGCGCGAAGCCTGTGCCCGGGCCGATCAGGATCATCGGCACCGTCGCGTCTGCAGGCGGTGCGAATGGCGGATTGGGGCGGCGGACATAACCGAAGACATGGTCCCCCACCGCGACGCCCTGCATATAGCCCGAGGCAAAGCCGCGATGCTCGCCGAGGCCCGACCAGGCCGGCGCCGCCATCGTGCCGACGATCAGGTCGGCGACGTGCGGATCGGCCAGCGGGCTCGACGCGATCGAATAGAAACGCGGCGCGATCGCCGCCGACAGTTCGACGAAGCCGTCCAGCGACAGCTCAGCCGCCGGATGCCGTTCGAGCAAGTCGAGCACGCTGAGCCGCTTGCCGACCACTTCAGCCTCGAACGCGTCGCCATCGAGGCGCGCCAGTTCGGCCCTGGTGTTGGGACAGCGCGTCTGCGCCGCGATAACCGCAAGGGCGCGGCGCGGTAGCGTATCGGACAGTTCGACGAAATCGGTCAGCAATTGTCGCACCGTCACCGTCTGGCCGAGCGGGAGATGCTTGAAGCGCCCACCCTGTCCCTCGACGCGCAACTGGGTCGCACCCTTGAGATCGAGCCGTGCCATCGCACGATCGACCAGGTCGGGGCGGTTGCGCGCATAAACCGCGATATGATCGCCGCTATGGTAGCGCTGCCCCTCGGGCAGGCGAATGCGGATCAACCGGGTCGAGGGCCGCGGCGGCTCGATCGCAAAATCCCACAGGCCGTCAGCCGGCCTCACCAGCTCGTCATTGGCAACGATCTCAAGCCGCTGGGCATGCTCGGGCAACGCCTGCGCCCGCGCCGCATCGACATCGACCGGCCGCAGCGACAGCGACGACGTCGCCTCGCTCGGCATTGCCTCGCTGCCGAGCGCCTTCCACAAATCGCGCACGAAACCGGCCACCGCGCCGTCGAAATCACCCTGCCCGTCGGCCTCGGCGCGCGGCAACAACATCGTCGCACCCGCCGTTTCGACCGCCGCCGCGATGCGTTTCGGAAAGACCTGATAATTCGG
Organism: Sphingomonadales bacterium; assembly: GCA_038245375.1. GTDB lineage: Bacteria > Pseudomonadota > Alphaproteobacteria > Sphingomonadales > Sphingomonadaceae > Sphingomonas. The sequence goes on from JBBRSN010000013.1 coordinate 35,406, forward strand.
CCATTGCGAATTGCCGACCCCGAGCACCGCGACGCGCGCGCCGCGCCAGTCGGCATCTTCGAACAGCCCGGCGTCGAGCGCGCGCTCGACCTCGATCGCGCTGTCGGGCGCGCGGCCATTATAGGTCGCTGTGACGATGACGACGACCTTGTCCTCGGGCTTCGCGCCGCCCTTGAAGCTCTCGTCCATCGATCGAACCACCGTCTCGAACCCATCGACGGCTGCGCGCTCGGCGATCTCTTCGGCAATGTCGCGTGCCGTACCGAGGCTGGAACCATAGATGACCGCGAAGCGCTGCCCGGTGCCCGACACGGCGGCGACCGGTTTGTCCTCGCCAAGCGGTGCCGCCGGTGCGACGCTCAGCCGTTCGTGCGGGCTGCGCAGTCGGATACGCATGTGGAAATCGTCGGGCTTGATCGACAGCGTCTCCTTGATCCGCAGCCGGTAATTGTGCGGATCGGACACCGCAAAGGCGCGCAGCATCATGGCCATGGCGATCTTGGCCTCGACCATCGCGAACTGCCGCCCGATACAGGCGCGCGCGCCGTTGCCGAACGGCTTGTAGGCATGGGGGTGCCGCGCCGCTTCCGCTTCGGGAAGCCAGCGGTCGATATCGAACTCTTCGGGATCGTCCCAGACATGCGGGTCGCGGTGCAGGCCCGGCGAGAAGATGTTGATCGGGCGGTCCTTGCGCATCGCCCATTTGCCGCCGATCAACGTATCCTCGAACGGCGCGACACTGAAGGCCGGCGCGGTCGGCCACAGCCGCAGCGCTTCCTTCAGGATCCGCTCGATCACCTCGAGTTGCGCGACATGGGCATAATCGGGCCGTGTGTCGCCCGGCAGCACGCGGTCTACCTCGGCATAGGCCTGCGCCAGCACATGCGGGGTCCGCAGCAGGTGATGGAAGGCGAAGGTCAACATGCCCGACGTGGTCTCGTGCCCGGCAATCAGGAAGGTCAACACCTGATAGCGAATGTTGACGTCGTCGAGCCGCTCGCCCGTCTCGGGGTCGACCGCCGCAATCATCAGGTTGAGCAGATCCTTGCCGTCGGTCGGGTTCTTGCGGCGATCGGCGATGATGCCGTCGACCAGCGCGTTCATCTCGGCGATGTCGGCATCGAAGCGGCGCTGCGCGCGCCGGGCGAAGCGGTTCTGCAGCGGCAGCCGCGTGATCATGTTGAGCGACTCACCGAGCGCGCTTCCCAGTGCCACGAGGAAACTGTCGAGCTCGTCCTTCTCGAAGCTGTCGAAACGATGGCCGAAACCGGCGATGGCAATCGAATCGAGCGTCAACCGCGTCATGTCGTCGGCGACCAGCACGTCGGTGCCCGACAGCCGCGTCCATTTCGCGACGAGTTGGTCGCAGACCTCGAGGATCATGTCGAAATAACCGCGCATCGCGCGCTGGCTGAATGCCGGCAGCAGGATGCGGTGTGCCTTGCCCCAATTGGGCTCGTCGCTGAACGCGGTGAACAGCCCGTCGCCGGCAAAACGCCGCACGACGCGCAGACCGGGACCCGGCATTTTGCGGAAGCGCGTCTCGTCGCTCAGCTCGGCGACGAGATCGGCGCCCGTGACGAATAGCCCGACACGGCTGCCAAAACGCAGCTTGAAGATGCCCTCGGGAAAATCGCGCGCGACGCGCAGCAGGTGGGAGATCAGGCCGTAACGGGCGATCTGGTGGAGATGACCGACGACCGGCAGGCCCGGCGGCGAGGGAATCACCGCATTCTCGGCCCGAACCGTTGCCATCCGCATCTCCCTGTGCCGCCTGGTCCGACTGCTTGGCTGCACTCCATCACAGCCGAGCGCCGCGCGCAACCTCCATCGGCAGCGGCCTTAACGTCGTCTAAATGCGCGGCGGTCATGGTGACCGCGAACAGCGCATGATGGTGACGATCACCCTTCCCCGGCCGCGTTTCAGGCCGCTGCCGCCGGTCGCCGCAACGCTGGCACTGGCATGCGCAATGCTGTGGTTCGCGCTGCCCGTCGTGACGACCGACCTCGCCGCATTCCGCGCGCCGTGGTTCGACCATGCCGTCACCGCGGCACCTGTCGCAGTATTCGGCAGCGTGGTCGCAGCACCGCTGCTCGCCAAGCTCGTCTCGCTCTTCGGCACCGGTGTGCTGGCACTGGCCGTGCGCCATTTGCTGATCCGCCTCGATGCGCCCCAGCCCAACCGCGCCGCGGCCCTGATGTTCATCCTGCCCAGCACGATCGTCAATGCCGGTCTGCTCGGACAGTTCGACGCCCTATGGGCGGCGCCGTGCATCATGGCGCTGGCCTGCGCGGTCGAGCGCAAACATCTCGCCATGCTCGCCTGGTGCGGGCTCGCGCTCGGCATCACCGTCCAGTCACTGCTCATCGCGCCGTTCTTCATCGCCCTGCTGATCAATCGCCAGGTGCCGTTGAGGCTATGGTTGGTCGCGCCGCTGGTGGCGGCCGCGACGATGCTGCCGGCGTGGGCAGCGGGCTCACCGGCCGGTGACCTCGTTTCGCGCTATCTCGGCCAGCCCAGCACCGACGCCGCGCTGGCGCTGAACGCGCCCAATCTCTGGCAGATCGTCGAGGCACTGCCGGTGATCGGCGCGATGCCGCTGTACGGACTCGCCCTGGCGTCGGCGCTCGGTGCAACCGCCGCCTATATCGCCTGGCTCTCGGCGCGCCCGTTCCACGGGCGCGCACTGCTCGCCCCGGCGCTGCTCGCACCGCTGGTCACCGCCGGCCTGCTGCCGCACATGCACGAACGCAGCTTCTTCCTTGCCGACGTGCTTGCTCTGATATTGGCGCTGGCCGTGCGCGACCGCGCGAACTGGCAGCTCGCCGCGATGATCCAGGCCGGCTCGCTGTTCGCCTTGCTGGGCCATCTCGGCGGGCTCGAAGCGATGGCGATGATCGGCGCGATACCGATGATCGTGGCCACTGCCAAAATCGCCCAGCCCCTCCTCCACCCGTTCGCCAACGACAATCCCTTATTGGCACGGGCGTAACGACCTTCGCGAATATGTCCGAAATGGCTTTTATGTTAGGTTGACGGTCTGATTCGTTCAAACGACAGCGGGGTTTCTTTCGATGTTCAACAATAACAGCCGTGGCCGGGAAACATCGTCGGGGCTCCCGCCCGCCCCGCCGGCACCGCCGACCGGCCAGAAGCGTGGTATGTTCTCGGTCGTCGGACCGGACATGATCATCACCGGTAACGTGGCGGCGACGGCCGATCTTCACATCGATGGTCGGGTCGACGGCGACGTCACCTGCGGCAGTCTCGTGCAGGGGCCAGACAGCGTCATCAAGGGCGTGGTCAAGGCGGAGATCGCCCGGCTGGCCGGCGCGATCGAAGGTTCGGTCGCGGTACGCCAGCTGACGATCGAGCGCGCCGCGCGGATCACCGGCGACGTCGAATATGAGACGATAGCGATTGAAAACGGCGCTTCGATCGACGGCCGACTCAAGCACATCGCGGCCGACGCGGTGCGTGCCGTGGCACCGACGCCGGCGAGCAGGCCGGAGGGCAGCGTCTCGCAGTTCCCGACCCCCGCGGCGGGCGAAGCCGCCTGACTTCCGCGCCTGGCGGATCGACGCGGCGATGATCCATTCGCCCGGGCGCGATGCGCTCGGAGCGAACGGAACCGGAGTTCGGCCGATATGGATGTGGCTCGCAACACGACGAACGCCCAGGCGAGCCGCACCCGCACATGATTGGCGTGATGCGTGATCAACAGCAGCGCGCCCAGCACGAAGAACAGCTCCGGTACCTCATGAGGTTGCGCAGATTGTTGGCGGGCATCTCGACCGGCAGGAAATAGCGCATCGCAGCGTCGCCATCGGCGAGGTCGCCGGGGCGCGGCGGTTTCCTGCGGATATGCGCGACACGCTGCACGAACAATGTGATCCACACGATGAAGATCAGCGCGACCAGCGCGAAAATCGGCCACGGAATCCCGAACGGCACCCAACCTCCTGTGATAGTGCGCGCTATCCTGCCGCAAGTTCGAGGGAGTGCAAGCCATGTCCAGGACAACGTTGCCGATGGTCGGCGGCTGCCGCTGCGGCAAGGTCCGCTTTGCCGTCACCGCACCACCCTTGCTGACCATGGCGTGCCACTGCACCGGCTGCCAGCGGATGACCGCCAGCGCCTATTCGATAAGCATCGCCGTGCCGGAGGACAGCTTCACGGTCACCGCCGGAGAAACGGTGATCGGCGGACCGCACGGCGCGCAACTGCATCACCATCATTGCGACTGGTGCAAGAGCTGGCTGTTCACACGGATCGAGCCCGACATCGGCTTCGTCAACGTCCGCGCGTCGATGCTCGACACGCCCGGATGGTTCATGCCGTTCATCGAGACCTTCACGAGCGAGGCCTTTCCCTGGGCGAAGACCGGCGCGACGCACAGCTACGCGCAGTTTCCGGCGATCGAGGAATATCAGCCGCTGATCGAGGCATTCGCCCGGTCCGGCGGCTGACGCCTCACATGTGCAAGGTGCGCCCATAGGCGGCGAGCACGCTCTCGTGCATCATCTCGCTCAGCGTCGGGTGCGGAAAGACCGTTTCGATCAGCTCTGCTTCGGTCGTCTCGAGCGTCTTGCCGATCGTATAGCCCTGTATCAGCTCGGTCACCTCGGCGCCGATCATGTGTGCACCGAGCAGCTCGCCGGTTTTCGCGTCGAACACCGTCTTGATGAAGCCCTCGGCCTCGCCGAGCGCAATCGCCTTGCCGTTGCCGATGAACGGGAAATTGCCGACCTTGACCTCATGGCCGGCCTCCTTCGCCTTGGCCTCGGTCAGGCCGACGCTGGCGATCTGCGGGTGGCAATATGTGCAACCGGGTATGTTGCGCACGTCCATCGCATGCGGATGATTGCCCGCGATCGCCTCGACCGCGATGACACCCTCATGGCTCGCCTTGTGCGCCAGCCACGGCGGCGCGGTCACGTCGCCGATCGCGTAGATGCCGTCGACACTGGTCTTGCACATAGCGTCGGTGACGATGTGGCCGCGCTCGGTCTGCACGCCGAGCGCTTCCAGCCCGATATTCTCGGTATTGGGCAGGATGCCGATCGCGACGATGACATGGCTATAAGTCGGTGCAGCGATAGCACCTTCCTTAGACTCGATGGTCGCGCGAACACCATTGGCGTTGACCACAAGCTCCTGAATCTTGGCGCCGGTCATGATCGTCATGCCCTGCTTCTTGAGCGCCTTTTCGAGGAATGCGGAGACATCGGCGTCCTCGACCGGCACGACCCGGTCGAGCATCTCGACAACCGTCACCTCGGCGCCCATGTCGTTGTAGAAGCTGGCGAACTCGATGCCGATCGCGCCCGAGCCGATGACCAGCAGTTTGGTCGGCATCTCGGGCGGGGTCATCGCATGGCGATAGGTCCAGACGCGCTTGCCGTCGGCTTTGGCGAAGGGCAGGTCGCGGGCGCGCGCACCGGTCGCGACGATGATGTTCTTCGCCGCAAGGTCGGTGGTCTTGCCGTCGGCGGCGGTGACCGAGAGCTTGCCTTTGCCGGTCAGCTTGCCGTCGCCCATGAAGACGGTGATCTTGTTCTTCTTCATCAGGTGCGTGACGCCCTGATTGAGCTGCTTGGCGACGCCGCGCGAGCGCTTCACGACAGCCTCCAGATCGGCGCTGATCTTCTCGGCGACCAGCCCGTAATCCTTGGCGTGCTGCATATAGTGGAAGATCTCGGCCGAGCGCAGCAACGCCTTGGTCGGGATGCAGCCCCAGTTGAGGCAGATACCACCGAGATTCTCGCGCTCGACGATTGCCGTTTTCAGGCCCAGCTGTGCCGCGCGGATCGCCGCGACATAGCCGCCGGGGCCGGAACCGAGCACGATCAGGTCATAGGTCTCAGCCACGATATTGGTCCTTCTTCCGCCCCTGCTTGGGGCCAGTCTCGTCAGTCGCGCGGATCGGCGGCGGCATGGTCGGCGCGCCAGGCGAGGCGCAGCGGGCGTATGCCCATGAAGATCACGATCACCGTCACGCCAGCGGTCACCAGCCAGATTTCTTCGAAAACCTGCTGCACGGCATGGGCACAGGTCGCCCCGATCGCCAGCGTGCCGGCAATAGCGACCAGCAGGTGCATCAGTTCGATGATCGTCCGTTTCACCTCGGCCTCACGCCAGCATGCCCAGCGGGTTCTCGATCAACGCCTTGAACGCCTGCATCAACTCGGCACCGTCGGCACCGTCGATCGCGCGATGGTCGAAACTGCCGGTCGCCGACATGATCGTCGCGATACCGAGCGCATCGTCGATGACATAGGGCCGCTTCTCGCCCGCACCGATCGCCATGATCATGCCCTGCGGCGGGTTGATCACCGCCTCGAACTGCTTGATGCCGTACATGCCCATGTTCGACAGGCTGGCGGTACCGCCCTGATATTCCTCAGGCTTGAGCTTGCCGTCGCGCGCGCGACCGGCAAGGTCTTTCATCTCGGTCGAGATCGCCGCGAGCCCCTTGTTGGCCGCATCGGCGATGATCGGCGTGATCAGCCCGTTCGGCGTCGATACGGCGACCGATATGTCGGCGCGGCTGAAGCTGATCAACTGGTCGGGCGTGAACATCACGTTGCACTTCGGCACCTGGATCAGGCTGGCGGCGAGCGCCTTGATGATCAGGTCGTTGACCGACAATTTCACGCCGCGCGCTTCGAGCGCCTTGTTGAGATCGGCCCGCAGCCGCAGCAGCGCATCGAGCCGGATATCGACCGTCAGATAGATGTGCGGCACCTGCTGCTTGGACTCGGTCAGGCGGCGGGCGATCGTCTTGCGCACGTTGGACAGCTTGGTCGCCTCGTGCGGAATGTCCGGCACGGTCGCCGGCTTCGGTGCGGCCGCGGGAGCGGGCGTCGCCGCCACCCCGGCACCGGGTACGGTCGCTGGCGAAGTCTTGCTTGCGCCTTCGAGATCGGCGCGGACAATCCTGCCGTTCGGCCCGGAGCCGCTCAGCGCTGCGAGATCGATGCTCTTTTCGGCGGCGATGCGGCGTGCCAGCGGGCTCGCTTTCACGCGATCGCCGGATGACGTCGGCGCAGCAGCGGCGGCAGGTGCGGGCGCGACGGCAGGCGCTGCCGTCGCGGGCGCGGCCTTGGGCGCTTCGACCGGCGCCGCTTCGGCCTTGGGCGCTGCCGCCTTTGGCGCCGGCGCGGCTTCGTCGTCGCCGTTCATCGTCGCGATGACCGTGCCGACCTTCACATTGTCGGCACCCTCGGCGACCATGATGCTGGCGATCACGCCCTCGTCGACCGCCTCGAACTCCATCGTCGCCTTGTCGGTTTCGATCTCGGCGAGCAAATCGCCCGACTTGACGCGGTCACCTTCCTTCACGAGCCATTTGGCCAGCGTGCCTTCCTCCATCGTCGGGGAAAGCGCGGGCATCTTGATCTCGATCGGCATCAACGGCGTCCTTGTCTTTTGCGCGAGTCCGTAGCGGCGCTTTCCTTCGCGCCCGATCCTCTCCCGGTCAAGCCTTGCGCCGAACCCATCGGCGCGCCACCTTCACAAACAAACAGGAGGGGCCGCCATGCGCATCTATCTCGTCGTCGTCGACGAAAGCCCGGAATCGCAGATCGCCCTGCGCTTCGCGGCGCGGCGCGCGGTCAAGACCGGCGGCGGCGTCGAGATCCTCACGCTGATCCCGCCCGCCGAATTCGTCGCCTTTGCCGGCGTGCAGGCGACGATCGAGGAGGAGACGCGGATGCATGCCGAGGCGCTGGTCGCCGGTGCGGCGGGCACGCTGCTCGAGGAATCGGGGCTGCACCCGTCGATCACGGTGCGCCAGGGCGACGGCCCGAAGATCATCCGCGAGATGATCGACGCCAATCCCGGAATCGCGGCTCTCGTGCTCGGCGCCGCGGCGAGCGGCGCGCCAGGCCCGCTGGTCAGTCATTTCGCCGGGACCGACGCCGGCATCCTCAACATCCCGCTGATGATCATCCCCGGCAGCCTCGACCGCGACGCGATCGACCGGCTGAGTTGACGGCGGCAGGTTCGCGCCGCCGATCAGCGGATCTTCTGGAAATCCGAATAGGTCACAATGGTCTTTATCTGTCCGGCCTTGCCGAGCAGCGAGCCGGCAAGGTTGCTGGCCGAATCGGCCGGCACGGCATGGCCGTCGGGCAGCAGGCGATAATGGCCGCTGATCGTCATGCTCTGCAGCGAGGCGACCAGCATCATCCGGAACCCCTTGGTCGACGCCAGCCGAACCTGCTCGACAAAGGGCACGTCGCCCCTGGTGTTGACCAGCGCTTCGGCCTGCGTATCCGCCGAGGCGTCGTGCGAGCCGATCTTGAGCGCGCCCTGCGGCAGCCGCGCGAAGCGATAGACGACATAGCCCGGCGCGTGGTCGGCCCGCGTCGCCGGCGCACCGAACCAGTCGGCGATTTCGGCATAGGACGGTACCGGCCCGCGCTTCGCCTTGCGCGATTGCTCGACTTCCTTCGCTGTCGGCGCGCGCCCGTCGACGCTGATCAGCGACCATTGCGCCCCGGCAGGACGACGCGGGTCGAACTGCTCGATGAAGACCTTGCGCGCGGAGCCCGTGCTGTCGATCACGAGCGTGCGGTGAAAACTGTACGCGTCCGATCGCGCGCTCCGCGCCATCGCCAGAACCTGATCCTGCAATGCGTCGGCATGGGCCACGCCGGCGACGCTGCCCGCCGCGAGCGCGACGACGATGAGGTGACCTTTGAACACAACCATGACCTGCTCCCGAATTCCCGTCTGTCTTCGACAGCATTGCGGCAAGGAAATGGCCTCGCGGCGTGACCGACTGGCCGAAATTCGACCAGTCGAAGGCGCGCGGGCTTGAACGCGACGCGCGCTCCCGCCACGATGCGGCGATGCGCATTCTCCTCCCGCTCGCCCTCATCGCCACTCTCGCCCAGCCGGCGCTCGCCAGCGAGCCCCCAGCCGCCCCGACGCCCGATCCGGCGCGGCTGAAAGCGACGGTTGAAAAGCTGGTCAGCTTCGGCACGCGCCACACATTGTCGTCGCCCGACGACCCGGTTCGCGGCATCGGTGCGGCACGGCGCTGGGCGGCGGGCGAACTTACCCGCCTCGCCGACGCGTGCCACGGCTGCATCACCGTCGCCAATATCGCCCGCACCTTCACCGGGTCGCGCGCGCCGAACGGCGTCGAGATCGTCGACATACTCGGCTTCCAGCAAGGGCTCGACCCCAAACGCGTGATCATCGTCGGCGCGCATATCGACAGCCGCGTGTCCGACGCGATGGACGCCACGCACGATGCACCCGGCGCCAATGACGATGGCTCGGGCGTCGCGCTGGTGCTCGAGGCGGCACGCATCCTGTCGAAGGAAAAGTTCCGCGCGACGATCGTCTATGCGATCTTCTCCGGCGAGGAGCAGGGGCTGTATGGCGGGCAGCTGCTGGCCGAGACCGCGAAGCAGAAGAACTGGACCGTCTCGGCGATGCTCAACAACGACATCGTCGGCAACACCATGGGCCAGAACGGCATCCGCGTCGCCGATCGCGTGCGGGTCTTTTCGGAAGGCATCCGTGCTTCCGAGGATATGCCGCAACAACTCGCGCGACGCGGCAATGGCGGCGAGGATGACGGGCCGTCGCGGTCGCTGGCCAGGGCGGCCGATGACGTCGCGCGCCAGATCCCCGGTGGCATCGATGTGTTCGTCGATCGCCGGCCCGATCGCTTCGGCCGCGGCGGCGATCACGAGCCGTTCCTCAAGCTCGGTTATCCTGCGGTGCGCTTCTCGGTCGCGGCGGAGAACTGGACCCAGCAACATCAGGACCTGCGCGTCGAGAACGGCATCGCTTATGGCGACACCGTCGACAAGATGGACTTTCCCTATCTCGCCAAGGTGACCGCGATCAATGTCGCGACGATCCGTCGCCTCGCCTCGGCGCCGGCCGCACCAACCGGCGTGACGATCGCCGGCGCACTGAGCTTCGACACAACGGTCAAATGGCAGCCGGTCGAGGGGGCGGTCAGCTACCGCGTGCACTGGCGCCGCAGCGACGCGCAGGACTGGCAGCATTCGGTCGACGTGGCCGCACCCGCGACGAGCACCGTGCTCGTGAACATCCCCGTCGACGACAATTTTGTCGGCGTGGCGGCGGTCGCGGCGGACGGGTCGGAAAGCCTCGCGACGTTCGCCGGCCCCGAACCGCGCCAGCCCTGACGCGAAACCGGCGCCCCGCGATGCCGCGGGACGCCGGTTTCGATCATCCTTGTCGAGCTACCTCAGCGACACACGCACGTACAGGTGCAGCTACGCCGTACCGGCGCACGCCTGCGATGCACCGGCCGCGCCGCGCGGCGCTGTGCGACATAGGTCTCGATATATTCGGTCGTCGTGGTGGTCACCACCGGTGCCGACTGGATCGTCACGACCGTGGTGGTCGCTGGCGGGTAATAATAGCCGCCGGCCGCATAACCCGCGCCACTCGAATAGGTGGTGGTGCCATAGCCGCCACCCTGCTGGCCATAAACGACTTGCGGCGGCGGCGGTGCGTATACCGCGCCATAGCCACCCTGCCCGCCCTCGGCATAGCCATAGCCGCCTTCGGCCTCGGCGTAGCCGCCGGCGCCGCCCTGCGCGTAGCCATAGCCGTCCCAGTCGACACCGTTGACCGAATCCCACACGCGACCGCGGCCGTCGATCAGCACGGCATCGTCATAGTAACGCGACCAGCCATAGCCGGCCGGCGGCACCGACAGGCCATAACTGGCATAGTCGCTGATATAAAAGGTCGGCGCGACCCAGTAGCGCGGCAGCGTCCAGCCACGCGACGGCCGGCGATAGGCGTTCCAACCGCCCGGCGCGTTGCTGCCGCCCGACCAGTGCCCGCCACCCGACCATTGGCCGCCGCCCGACCATTGCCCACCCCCATGCGACCGCGGCGGCATCACCGGCGGCCGCTGCGGCGGTGCGGGGAAATTGGCACCCGGATAATGACGCGGCATCGCCTGTCCGCCGCCCATCTGTCCCCCGCCCATGACCTGGCCACCGCCCATCGCCTGACCACCGCCCATCATGACCAGCCCGCCGCCCATCGGCGCGGGCACGAGTCGCTGCGCCTGTGCCGGCAAGGCGGCGCCGACGGTAACCATCGCAAGGCCAGCAATCATCAGGGTCTTCATGGTAAACACTCCTCGACCGATCCGAACGGCCCTTTTGCGGACGCCGGATACTTAAGGATTTCCTTACCATTTCTGTCGCTTCGCGGCCAGTCGGGCGGCTGTCCCGAATCGGATCAGCCGATCCGGGGCGCCAGCAACGCGACCAGCTTTTCGCACGCGGCAGCGTCGACGGCGTCGAACCGGCCCGCGCTCGGGCTGTCGAGATCGAGTACGCCGATCAGCCGATCGCCGATGACGATCGGCACCACCAGCTCGGATCGGCTCGCCGCATCGCAGGCGATATGCCCGGGAAAGGCATGGACATCGGCGACGATTTGCGTCGCGCGCGTCGCAGCGGCGACGCCGCACACGCCGCTGCCCAGCGCGATGCGGATACACGCCGGCTTACCCTGGAACGGCCCGAGCACCAGTTCATCGCCGACCAGCCGATAGAAGCCTGCCCAGTTGAGATCGGGCAGATATTGCCATAGCAGCGCCGCCGCATTGGCCATGTTGGCGATCGCGTCGGGCTCATCGGCGGTCAGCGCATCGAGCGCGGCGTGCACGTCACGATAGAGTTCTTCCCTGGAACCTGCAGAAACATCGAACGCGTACATCAATCGATCCTTATTTTGCCGCGGCCGGCCTTGATCGAGGCGCGGCCTTTCTTCTCATCGACCCGTTTCGCCTTGGCCGTCCTGCTCGGCTTGGTCGGCCGGCGTTTCTTGGGCACGATCAGCGCTTCGCGGATCAGCGCGATCAGCCGATCGCGCACATCCTGTCGATTGAGCAATTGCGATCGGGCACCCTCGCTGCGCAGCACCAGGACGCCCTCGCGCGTCATGCGCGATCCCGCCAGGTCGGCGAGCCGTTGCTTCACCGCATCCGGCAAGCCCGGTGAGTTCGCCACGTCGAAGCGCAGCAGCACCGCGCTGTCGGTCGTGTTGACATGTTGCCCGCCCGGCCCGCTCGAGCGCGTGAAACTCTCGTCGATTTCGTCGCTGTCGATCGAGATCGAGCGCGAGATAGGGATGGCGACCATGACCGACGCCGTTCAGTCCGCGCCGAATCCCGCGGCAATGAAGTGCGGCGGGATCGGCGCCTCGGCCGTGATCGGCTCCTTGCCGGCGCGCGGCACGGTCAGCGACGCAGCATGGAGCAGCATCGGCGTGCCGCCCTGACCATAGACCGGGTCGCCGACCACCGCGACGCCCAGCGCCTCGGCGGCATGGATGCGGATCTGGTGCGTCCGCCCGGTCTCGGGTCGGAACTCGACCAGCGCGCGGCCGTCCTTGACCGTCAGCACGCGCCATGCCGTCCGCGCCGCCTTGCCCGCCGGGTCGCCGCGCATTCGCCAGCCTTCCTCGCGCGAACTGGTCTTGCCCAGCGCGAGATCGATCATGCCTTCATCGCTCGCCGGCACGCCTTCGAGCACGGCGAGATAGCGCTTCTCGACCAGGCCCTGTTCGAACGCCTGTTGCAGCCGTGCGTGCGCCTTGGGGTTGCGCGACAGCAACAGGCATCCCGAGGTGTCGCGGTCGAGCCGGTGGACCGCCTGCGGCCAGCGCTTGAATCCGAAGGTCAGGCCGTCGAGATGATTTTCGAGGCTGAGCGAGCCGTCGCGCGGCGGATCGACCGGAAGACCGGCCGGTTTGTCGAGGACGAGCGCCTCGCCGTCGATAAAGAGAACATGGTTGGCGAGCATGCCGGCGCTCTTGCCACCGTGCGCGCGCTCATGCCAGAGTTTCGACATATGGCAGCGAGAATGAGCAGCCTCATCCGGATTACGATGGCGTCGTGCGGCTTGCTGCCGGCGCTGGCGTCGGCGGCCGACCCGCTGTTCCCGTGCCCCGACCAGATCGCCTGGGCCGGGCTCGACGGTCGCGTTTTCGGACACATCCCCTATGCCGACACATCGGAGAATGACCTCGTTGCCGCCCCGGCCGGCTTCGGCGTCGACCAGCCGTGCCGCGTGCACCGCGACATGCTGCCGGATCTCACGCGCCTGCTCGCTGCCGCTGCGCTGGCACCCGGTGTCGGCGACCGGCTGCGCGGCGTCTCGTGCTTTCGTGGCATCGCCCAGCAGCGAGCGGTATTCTGCCGCCAGATCGGCCCGGGCAGGGCGTGCCGCAACGCCGCCGAACGCGCCGCCAGCGTCGCGCCACCCGGCTACAGCGAGCACGCCACCGGCTATGCGATCGACTTCGCCATCCGTCCGTCACCGCGCTGCCACGATGTCGATCCGTGCATTGCGAGCTCGGCGGCGGGCTTATGGATGCTGGCGCACGCACCGGACTTTGGCTTCGAACTGTCGTTCCCGGCTGGCAATGCCCAGGGCGTGACATGGGAACCATGGCACTGGCGCTGGGTCGGCGGATCGGTGGCCACGCCGGGCGCGGTGCGGGCGAGGCTGAATTTCACCCGCGCCCGCTCCGCTTTCCCGGCTAGTCCCGGGGTCAACGATGTATGGGATTACTGGCTGATCGCGCCGCGCACGATGGCCGCGCCATCGGTCGCGTCGAACGCCACCAGCCCCGCCGTCGCCACGCCTTTGCTCAGGCGCTGAGCTTGGCCGCAACCTCGGCGATGCGTCGCCCCTGATAGCGCGCGCCGTTGAGGTCGATCTCGCTCGGCTCGCGGCTGCCGTCGCCACCCGCGACCGTCGTCGCGCCATAAGGTGCGCCGCCGACGATCTCGTCGACGCTCATCTGCCCCTGGTGGCCGTAATCGAGCCCGACGATCGTCAGTCCGAAATGCAGCAGGTTGGTGATCACCGAGAACAAGGTGGTTTCCTGCCCGCCATGCTGCGTCGCGGTCGAGGTGAAGGCGCCGCCGACCTTGCCGTGCAGCGCGCCGGTCGCCCACAGCCCGCCGGCGGTATCCCAGAACGATGCCATCTGGCTCGCCATACGGCCGAACCGCGTCGGCGTGCCGACGATGATCGCGTCATACTGCTTCAGCGCGTCAGGGCCTTCGATCAGCGGATGCGCGGCATCGGTCTTGAAATGCGCCGCGGCGACCACTGCCGGCGGGGCGGTTTCGGGCACGCGGCGGATATCCACCTCGGCACCGGCCGAACGCGCGCCCTCGGCAACGGCGTCGGCCATCTGCTCTATATGGCCGTAGGACGAGTAATAGAGCACCAGAACCTTGGTCATCGTAAAATCCTTTTTCTTCGCTCCCCTCCCGCGAGCCGTAGGTGCTGTGGGTGGGCGCCCGCTCGATCGCGGGCGGCAAGGTCGGAGGAGAGCAGGTGCTCCCCGCGGTCGTTCACTCGGCGTCGACCAGCACGATCTCCGCGTCTTCCAGCGCCGTGATGGTGACCGTCTGGCCACCGTCCAGCGCCGCACCGTCGCGCGCATCGAAGCGCACGCCGTCGATCTCGATCGCACCGGTTGCGGGCACGAGATAGGCGTGCCGCCCCGCGCCGACCTTGTGCTCCAACGTATCGCCGGCCTTCACCGTCGCGCCGAGCACGCGCGCATCGGCGCGGATCGGCAGGGCACCCTCGTCCTCGGCAAAGCCCGAGGCCAGCGTCACGAACCGCCCGGTGCGCTCGTCCCTGGGAAAGGGCTTGGCGCCCCAACTCGGCGAACCGCCGGTCCGCTTCGGTTCGATCCAGATCTGGAACAGCGTCGTTTTCTCGCTCTCGAGATTATATTCGGCATGGCGCACGCCCGTGCCGGCGCTCATCACCTGCACGTCGCCCGCGCCGGTGCGGCCCTGGTTGCCCATCGAATCCTGATGAGTAATCGCGCCCGAGCGGACATAGGTGATAATCTCCATGTCGCGATGCGGATGCGGCGGAAAACCCGATTTGGGTCCGATCTCGTCGTCGTTCCACACCCGGATACTGCCCCAGCCGCTACGGGCGGGGTCATGATAATCGGCGAAGCTGAAGTGATGGCGGGCATTGAGCCAGCCATGGTCGGCATGGCCGAGGCTCGCGAAGCTGCGTTTCTCAATCATGGGAACCTCCTTGTTGTCGCCAAGATAGGCATTCCAACGATCGCGTAAATGGAAACAGTGGAAACTGATTGTTTCATGTTCTATCGTTTTCGGATGACTCGTCTGCCCGATCTCGAAGCCTGGGCGATCTTCGCCAGCGTCGCCGAACATCGCTCCTTTTCCGGCGCCGCCGAGGCGATCGGCCTGTCCAAGGCGACCGTCTCCAAGGCGATCACCCGGCTGGAGGCGCATCTCGGCCAGTCGCTGTTCCATCGCACCTCGCGCCGCCTCGCGTTGACCGAGAGCGGCAAGGGGCTGGCCGAGCGCGCCGCGCGCATGCTGGCCGAGGCGCAGGCCGCCGAGGAAGCGGCGCACGACGCGGCGAGCGCCCCGGCGGGGATGATCCGCGTCGCCGCGCCGATGTCGCTCGGGCTGCTCGCCGTGGCGCCGGCGATCGCCGCGTTCCTCGCCGACCATCCCGGTATCGAGATCGACCTGCATCTGTCCGATGCGCGCGTCGACATCGTCGCCGAGGGCTATGACGTCGCGCTGCGCATCGCCGCGCTGCCCGACAGTTCGCTGCGCGCGCGCAAGCTCGCCGACATGCCGATGCACGTCGTCGCGGCGCCCGCCTACTTCGCCGCGCACGGCCGGCCGACCCACCCGGCGCAGCTCGGCGAGCATCGCTGCCTTGGCTATACCAATGTCAGCGGGCCGTGGCGCTTCTCCGGCCCAGGCGGCGCAGAAGTGTCGGTGCGCCCGCGCGGCCCGCTCTCGACCAACAGCGGCGACGCCATGCTGCCCTCGCTTCGCGCCGGGCTCGGCATCGCCATCCTGCCCGAATTCCTCGTCGGTGCCGATCTCGCCGCCGGCACGCTCGAGGCGATCCTCACCGACTGGTCACCGCCTTCCGGCGCGCTGCACCTGATGACGCCGCCGGGCACATTGCGTCCGGCGCGGGTCGAGGCGCTGATCGATTTTCTCGCCGAGCGGCTGCGCAACCTCTGCACCGCGCGCGGCTGAATCGGCCCGGTGAAGCGCCGCGGGTCGTGTAATTCCTTTACGTAGATTCCCTGCGACTCGTGGATTCAGGCCGGTTAGCGAAGAATTAACCTTTTGCGTTCATCACTCATGAGGTTAATAGATCATGCTTAGGTGCTGGGGCCGTGGGGGCATTCAGGCACCGCAAGACGACAGAGGGATACTGCCAGATGCGCGTGCTGCTGATCGAGGACGAGCCGACGACCGCCAAGGCGATCGAGCTCATGCTGACCACCGAGGGTTTCAACGTCTACACCACCGATCTGGGCGAGGAAGGCCTCGATCTGGGCAAGCTGTATGATTACGACATCATCCTGCTCGACCTCAACCTGCCCGACATGCACGGCTATGACGTGCTCAAGAAGCTCCGCGTCGCCCGTGTGCAGACTCCGGTGCTGATCCTGTCGGGTATCAACGAGATGGACTCCAAGGTGCGCAGCTTCGGCTTCGGCGCCGACGATTACGTCACCAAGCCTTTCCACCGCGAAGAACTCACCGCGCGTATCCACGCGGTGGTGCGTCGCTCCAAGGGCCACAGCCAGTCGGTCATCCGCACCGGCAAGCTGGCGGTCAATCTCGATGCCAAGACGGTCGAGGTCGACGGCAGCCGCGTCCACCTGACCGGCAAGGAATATGCGATGCTCGAGCTGCTTTCGCTGCGCAAGGGCACCACGCTGACCAAGGAAATGTTCCTCAACCACCTCTATGGCGGGATGGACGAACCCGAACTCAAGATCATCGACGTGTTCATCTGCAAGCTGCGCAAGAAGCTCAGCATGGCATGCGACGGCGAGAATTATATCGAGACCGTGTGGGGCCGCGGCTATGTCCTGCGCGAACCCGACGACGTGATGGTCACCGAAGTCGCCTGAACCTTATCCGCTCTCCGACACCTAAAGGGCCGCGGCACCGGGGGGCGCCGCGGCCGCTTTGTTATTTGGGGCGGTGACCATCCCGCATATCCGTCACCCCGGACTTGTTCCGGGGTCCAACGCGCCGCGAATGTCAGTCCAACGACGGCAAACCCAACCCCACCGCGAGATCGTTCCATTCAGGGTTGAGCCGCTCGATCAGGTTGCATTTCCACTCTCGCCGCCACTTCTTCATCGTCTTCTCTCGCGCGATTGCCGCTTCCATCGTGTCGGCCATTTCGAACCACATCAACTGCTTGATCTTAAGCCGTTTTGTGAAACTGTCGAACGTGCCGTCACGATGCTGCATCACCCGGCCGATCAGGTTCGACGTGACGCCGGTGTAGACCGCACCGAAGCGGCCGTTGGACAGGAGATAGACGCACGGCTCGCGCGCTCGCATGGGTCAGCGCTCGCGGCTCGTTGGATGCCGGAACAAGTCCGGCATGACGGAAACGAAGGCGCTCATCCTCACCGCGCCTCCCACACCTTCTCCCCACCCACCCAGGTCTGCTCGACCTTCGTCGCGCGCAGGTCACTAGGCGACGCCAGCGTCGGGTCGCGGTCGACGATGATGAAGTCGGCGCGCTGACCCGGCGCGAGGCTGCCGAACTTGTCCTCCGCAAACCCGGCATAGGCCGCGCCGATCGTGTAGGCGCGCCACGCCTGTTCGCGCGTCACGCGTTCCTCCGGGCGCCAGCCACCATAGGGCTGGCCGTTCGCGTCCTGGCGGGTAAAGGCGGCAGCCCAGCCGGCAAAGGGATCGGGGCTCTCGACCGGAAAGTCGGTGCCGAACGCCAGCCGGCTGCCGTTCTTGAGCATCGATGCCCAGGCATAGGCGCCGGCGAGCCGTGCCGGGCCGAGCCGCGCCTCGGCCATGTGCATGTCGCTGGTCTGGTGCACCGGCTGCATCGAGGCGATCGTGCCGTTCTGGCCGAAGCGCGGCAGGTCGGCCGGGTCGACGATCTGGGCATGCTCGATCCGCCACCGGCGGTCGCCCTTGTAGGTCTGCGCCATCTCGTCGATCGCGGCGAGCACCTGCGCATTGGCGCGGTCGCCGATCGCATGGACGGCGACCTGATAATGATCCATCGCCGCGCGGCTCATCAGATTCTGCAGCACGTCGTCGCTCATGAACCCGGCGCCCGACTGGCCCGGCGCATCGCTGTACGGCGCCTTGAGCCACGCTCCGCGCGAGCCGAGCGCGCCATCGGCATAGAGCTTGACCCCGCCCATGTGCAGCCGGTCGCCATAGAGCCACGGCGTTGGGCCATTACCGCCGATCTGGATCGCGGTATCGACGCCGGACGCATAACTCATGATCCGCACCCGCAATGCGCCGACATCGCCGGCACGGCGATAGCTCAGCCAATCGTCGATCGAGCTACCCATGTCGGACGTCGCCGTGATGCCGAACCGCAGGAGGATCTCCTGCGCCTTGCGAAAGGCGACATCGCGTTCCTTGGGCAGCGGCTGCGGCACGACCTTGTCGACAAGCTGCTGCGCTGAATCGACGAACACGCCGTTGGGCGTGACTCCGGTCTTCTCGATCCGCCCGCCCGGTGGCGACAGGCTTTTGGCATTGACCCCCGCCGCCGCCATCGCCGCGCTGTTCGCCCAGCTGGCATGGCCATCGGCGCGGCTCAGCCAGACCGGCCTGTCCTTGACTACCTCGTCGAGGTCGGCTGCGGTCGGGAAGCGACCAAGGCCCCATTTCTCCTGGTTCCAGCCACCACCGACGATCCATTTGCGATCCGGGTTGGCCGCGACATAAGCCGCGATCCTTGCCTTGGCTTCTTCAAGCGAGGTCGTGTCGTGCAGGTCGAGTTCGAGCGCGCGGAAGCCCAGCGCCATGACATGGCCATGCGCATCGACGAAACCCGGCAGCATCACCTTGCCATGCATGTCGGCGCGCCAGTCGAGCTTGTCGGGGCGCTTCTCACCCGAACCGAGCAGGCGAGTGACATGCCCGTCGAGTGTCATCAGCAGCCCGGTGAAATGGACGACCCGACCCTCCTGGTCGAGCGTCATGCCGTTGACGTTGTCGATCAGCGCGTCGGCCAGGGCGGGTACTGGGATCAGCGCGATGGCGACGACCGTAACGAGCAGCAGATGCTTCATTTCGGCAGTCTCCGCACCAGCGAGCTCGTGTCCTGGCGCGATCCGCCCAGCTTCTGCACCTCGGCATAGAATTGATCGACCAGCGCCGCGACCGGCAGCACCGCGCCATTCTGCTTGGCCTCGTCCAGCGCGAGCCCGAGATCCTTGCGCATCCAGTCGACCGCGAAGCCGAAATCGAAGCGATCCTCGCTCATCGACTGCCAGCGATTGACCATCTGCCAGCTCTGCGCCGCGCCGCCCGAAACCGCCTCGAACACCTTGTCGAGGTCGAGCTGGCTCGCCTGGGCGAAGCGCAGCGCCTCGCTGAGCCCCTGCAACACCCCGGCAATCGCAATCTGGTTGACCATCTTGGCCTGCTGCCCGGCGCCCGGCCCACCGACATGGACTGTGCGCGCGGCATAGGCCTGCACGATCGTCTCGGCGTGGGCGAACGCCGCCGGCGTGCGCGCACCGCACATGATCGACAGCGCGCCCTTCTCGGCGCCGGCCTGCCCACCCGACACCGGCGCGTCGATGAACTCGACGCCGAACTGCCCGGCCGCCTCGGCCAACCCACGCGAAATGCGCGCCGACACCGTGGTGTGGTCGATGATCATCGCCCCACTTCCCAGCGCGCGGATCACTTCGTCGCTGCGCAACAACAGCGTATCGAGATCGGCGTCGTTGCCGACGCAGGTGATCAGCACGTCGGCGCCCTGCACCGCATCGAGCGCGCTCGGTGCCGCCTGCCCGCCATATCGCTTCGCCCAGGCGCTCGCCTTGGCCGGGCTGCGATTATATACCGTGACCTTGTGTCCAGCGGTGACGAGGTGGCCGGCCATGGGGGCGCCCATGACGCCGGTGCCGACAAATGCGATGTTGCTCATGCGCTCCGCGATAAGGCGTGTTTCCTCCATAAGCCAGATAGTCTAGGCGCCCCTCATGGCTACCCAACCGACCCATAGCGCCCGCACCCTGCCCGTCTCGATCGACGACGTCCGCGCGGCCCATGCGCGTATTCGCGATGCCATCGTGCGGACCCCGACGCTGATCAGCCGCACGCTGTCCGAGTTGACCGGTGCGACGGTCTATCTCAAATTCGAGAACCTCCAGTTCACCGCCGCCTACAAGGAGCGCGGCGCGCTCAACACGCTGCTGCAGCTGCCCGCGGGCACCAAAGGCGTGATCGCCGCCTCGGCCGGCAACCATGCGCAAGGGCTGGCCTATCACGCCCACCGGCTCGGGATTCCGGCGACGATCGTCATGCCGACCAACACGCCGACCGTGAAGATCACGCAGACCGAGGGGCATGGCGCGACCGTCGTGCTCGAAGGCGACACCTTCGACGCGGCCTATGCCCATGCGCGACTGCTCGAACAGGAGCGCGGGCTGACCTTCGTCCATCCGTTCGACGATATCCGCGTCATCGCCGGCCAGGGCACGGTGGCGATCGAGATGCTCGAGGACGTGCCGACGATCGATACCTTCGTCACGCCGATCGGCGGCGGCGGGCTGATCTCGGGCATGGCGACCGTCGCGCGGGCGTCGGAGCGGCCGATCGAAGTGATCGGTGTCGAGGCGGAGCTGTTCCCCTCGATGTACAATCGCATCAACGGGCTCAACATGCCGTGCGCCGGCGACACGCTGGCCGAGGGCATCGCGGTCAAGGAACCGGGCGTCATCACCGCGGACATGGTCCGCGTGCTGGTCGACGACATCGTGCTGGTCAGCGAGCGCAGCCTCGAGCAGGCGGTCAGCCTGCTGCTCCAGATCGAGAAGACCGTGGTCGAGGGTGCCGGCGCCGCAGGCCTTGCCGCGCTGCTCGCCTATCCCGAGCGCTTCAAGGGCAAGACGGTCGGCGTGGTATTGTGCGGCGGCAACATCGATACGCGACTGCTCGCCAACGTGCTGCTGCGCGACCTGGCTCGCTCGGGCCGTCTCGCGCGCCTGCGCATCCGCCTGCAGGACCAGCCCGGCGCGCTGTTCAACGTCGCGCGGATCTTCGACCAGGAACGCGTCAACATCATCGAGGTCTATCACCAGCGCGTCTTCACGACGCTGCCGGCCAAGGGCCTGATCACCGACATCGAGTGCGAAACCCGCGACCGCGCGCATCTCGAACGCCTGATGTCGGCGCTGCGCAAGGCAGGGTACGAAGCGAGCCCCGTCGAGTTGGCGTGACGAAAGGAATCCGGCGCGCGACGAACCGAGTCGCGCGCCCTTCGACGCCGATCAACATTGCGTTATGGTGTCCGACAACGGTCCAACGCCTTTTCGGCGTCGACAACGCCGTGTTAACCCTCAATCATGGTAAAGCCGCTTTTCATCAAGCCCGCGACGATTCATAACGTCGTGGTGCCGATGGTCGGCGCCGAACGACAAGGGGATCACGGGCAGTGACGGCGCCATTTCGCTTTCCACGTTTTTTCGTCACCAGCCCCGCCCCCTGCCCGTATCTTCCGGGTCGGCAGGAGCGCAAGGTGTTCACCGAATTGCGCGGGCCGCACGCCCCCGAGCTGAACGACGCGCTCGGCCGGATCGGCTTTCGCCGCAGCCAGTCGGTCGCCTACCGTCCGAGTTGCGCGGGCTGCACCGCCTGCGTCTCGGTGCGCGTCGTCGCATCGGATTTCGTCGCCAACGCGACGCAGCGCAAGCAGCAGCGCCGCAACGCCGATCTCGACATCTCGGCCTGCCGCCCCTGGGCGACCGACGAGCAGTATCAGCTGCTTCGCCGTTATCTCGCCGCGCGTCACCCCGGCGGCGGGATGACCGGCATGGATGAGGGCGACTATGCCGACATGGTCGAGCATTCGCCGGTCAACTCCTTCATCATCGAATATCGTGAGCCGTCGCGCCATGGCGAGCTGGGCAAGCTGATCGGCGCCTGCCTTACCGACCAGCAGGCCGATGGGCTGTCGCTGATCTACAGCTTTTTCGATGCCGACCATGCCGAGCGCCCCGGCCTCGGCAACCTGATCATCATGGATCACATCGTCCGCGCCCGCGCCGCCGGCCTGCCCTATGTCTATCTCGGCTATTGGGTGAAGGGCTCGGACCGCATGGCCTACAAGACGCGCTACAAGCCGATCGAGGTACTTGGGCCATCGGGCTGGTCACTGCTGGTCGACGAGGAAGCAAGCTACCATCCACCGGCCGAAAAATATGCCGTGATGGCGGCCGATGCCTGACTGACAAAACTCCCCAGCGTCACGCCGGGGAGTTATGTCAGGGGTCGTCAGTCCTGCGCTGCGCCCAGTTCGCCATCATCGCTCGCCATTAACGGCGCGCCCAGCCCGGGCCCAGCGAGCGGGGCGGCCCCGGCAGCATCGAGCGCCACTGCAACCCGGATATAGGCCTCGTCGGCCGAGCGGACGGTCGCCGGATCGAAGGTGACCCAACCCTGCCTGGCGACATGCGCCTCAGCCCAGGCATGCGGCTCGGCGACATCGCCGGCGACGGCGCGATAACCCGAGACGTAGCGCGCCGGCACGCCGAGTGAGCGGGCGGCCACGATGAACATCTGCGCGAGGTCGGCGGCGGCAGCCGATTGATGCGCAAATGCCTGAGATACGCCGAGCAGCGCGGCATTGGCCTGCCACGTGCAGCGCCGATGCAGCGCGGCGTTGATGAGCTCCAGCCGCGCACGGACGTCGGCAGCGGCGCCGCCGGCGCCCAGCGCGAAGGCGGCAATCAGCGGCTCGGCCGGAGTCAGCTCGGTCGCGCGCAGGAACAGCGCGGGCGGCAGCGGCTCGACCGACCCGTGCACCATGCCGGCTGCGGGGTTGGTCAGCACCTCGCCCGACACCGACAGCTCGATCGATTCGCATGGCCCCTCGACGTAGAGCATGATCGTGCGGTTGCCGAAGCCGTCTCGGCCGCGGCGAAGCCGCGCGTCGCAATCGACGTGCACGTCCCAGTTGGCGATCGCCTGGTCGTCATTGTCGTCGGGGGTCAGCCGGAGCAGCTGGACGAGGCGGCTGCGCGGGTAGCGGAAGCGATAGCGCGTGCGATGGTCGACCGAGAGCCGCATCAGCTGAACTTGAACTGCCGGCCGATCGCGAAATGCAGCTCGGCATTCTCGTCGATGAACTCGCGCAGATACTGGTGCAGCCCGCCGGCGATAATCGCGCCCGAGCGCGTCTTGAGCATCCGTGCCTGGCGATTGCGCGCCATCCGGTCCGCCTCGCCGTGCAGGCCGGTACGCTTGGCGAGCAGGCCGAGAATCTCGACCGTTTCCTCGGCCGATGCGGCGAGGCTGCGCGGCATCTCGGCGCGGGCGATCAGCAGGTCGATGACGTTGGCGGGCTTAAGGCCTTCGGAATAGAGCCAGCGATAGGCGGTCACCGCCGAGACGGTCTGGAGGATCGTCGTCCACTGGTCGCGATCGACCACGCCGCCGACCTTCTCGCCCTCAGGCAGCAGGATATGATATTTGACGTCGAGCAGCCGCGCGGTGTTGTCGGCGCGCTCGACCGCCTGGCCGAGCCGGATAAACCAGGTCGTCTGGTTGCGCAGCATGCGGTGGATCGCGCCTTCGAAGCCGCGCGTCTCGGTCTTGACAGCCTCGAGCAGGTTGAGCGTCGCGGTCGCGCCGCCGGTGCTCGACCGGCTCTGGAACAGCAGCCACGCACGGTTGATGCCGGTCCAGGCGTCGCGGGTCAGCGCGGTGCGCACCGCGCGGGCATTGTCGCGGGCGCGATCGAGACAGCGTACGATCGATCCCGGATGGGTTGAATCGAGCGTGAGAAAGCGCGCGACGTGCGCCTGGGTGACCGTCTCGCCAGTCTTGGCGAAATCCTCGTCGGTTTCGGTCACGGTCAGCGCGCTCGACCAGGCGACCTCGCCCGCGGGACGCGGCGACAGCGCATCGAGCCGCACGGTGGCCTCGACGAGGCGCGCGACGAAATCGGCGCGCTCGACATAACGGCCGAGCCAGTAGAGCGAGGATGCGGTCCGTGAGAGCATCAGCCGTCCATCAGCACGAAGCTGTCCTTGGTGCCGCCGCCCTGCGACGAATTGACCACCAGCGAGCCGGGCTTGAGCGCGACGCGCGTCAGCCCGCCGGGCACGACCTGCACGCCCTTGGCGCCGGTCAGTACGAAGGGCCGGAAATCGACATGGCGCGGCGCGAGCCCCTTGTCGGCAAGCGTCGGCACGGTCGACAGCGCCAGCGTCGGCTGGGCGATATAGCGCTGCGGCTCGGCGATCAGCGCGGCGCGGAACGCCTCGATCTCCTTCTTGCTGGCGGTCGGGCCGACCAGCATGCCGTAGCCGCCCGAGCCGTCGACCAGCTTGACGACCAGTTCCGGCAAGTGATCGAGGACATATTTGAGCGACTGCGGCTCGCGGCAGCGGAAGGTCTCGACATTCGGCAATTTGGGTTCGCCGCCGGAATAGAAACGCACGATCTCGGGCATGTAACTGTAGATCGCCTTGTCGTCGGCGATGCCGTTGCCCGGCGCATTGATCAGCGCGACGTTACCCGCGGCATAGGCAGCGATCAGCCCCCGCACGCCGAGCATCGAATCAGGCCGGAATACCATCGGATCGAGATAGTCGTCGTCGATGCGGCGATAGATCACATCGACCTTCACCGGACCGGAGATGGTCCGCATCCACACGATATCATCGGCGACGAACAGATCGGCAGCCTCGACCAGTTCGATGCCCATCGAATCGGCGAGGAAGCTGTGCTCGTAATAGGCCGAATTGTGGTGCCCCGGGGTGAGCACGACGCAGACCGGCGCGGCGACGCCATCAGGCGCGACCGACTGCATCGTCTGAAGCAGGCGATCGGGATAGCTATCGACCGCGGCAACACGAAATTCGCGGAACAGCTCGGGACACAGTCGCAGCATCGCCTCACGATTCTCGAGCATGTAGCTGACGCCCGACGGTGTGCGGGCATTGTCCTCGAGCACGAAGAAGTCGTTCGGCCCGGTGCGCACCAGATCGATGCCGCAGATATGCGCCCAGATGCCGTGCGGCGGGCGGATGCCGGCGATCTCAGGCCGAAACTGCGCGTTGCCGAAGATCAGGTCGGGCGGCAGCACGCCCTCATCAAGGATGCGGCGCGCGCCATAGATGTCGTCGAGAAAGGCATTGATCGCCTCGACGCGCTGCACCAGCCCTTCCGACAGCCGCGCCCATTCGCTGGCGAGGAAGACGCGCGGGACGATGTCGAACGGGATGATCCGTTCCGATGCGTCGCTGTCGCCATAGACCGCGAAGGTGATGCCGAGCTGGCGGAAGGTGGCCTCGGCCGATTGCTGGCGGCG
The DNA here is from genome assembly GCA_038245375.1 of Sphingomonadales bacterium. Taxonomy (GTDB): domain Bacteria; phylum Pseudomonadota; class Alphaproteobacteria; order Sphingomonadales; family Sphingomonadaceae; genus Sphingomonas. The sequence continues at coordinate 60,804 of JBBRSN010000013.1, forward strand.
GCGCAGCTCCGAGTTGGGCGTCTCATCGATCCAGCGGCCTAGCGCGGCGAGTTCGGGACGCGGCACCGTCGAATCCGCTTGCCCCATAATCTCGTCGAACGCCCGTCTTTTCGCCAATCGTCGCTCCTTGCGCTGGCGCCATGCTGCGACGGATTGCTGCGCCGCACAAGGGGCTAGCGACTGATTGAGGGCAAGTGGCGGAGGAGTATGCGCAGGCCATGCGTTTCAGTGAGAATTTGGAGGAGCAATCTGCCGGACTTGCCCTGCGCTGATAGGTTCCCCGTCCGAGGCGCGCCAAGGCATTGGCGGCGACGACCATGTACGCAGTACATTCACACCACTTGCAGTAAACGTTGCAAGCATGCCTCCATTGCCGCGACCTGACCAACACGGGGCGCCTGGAGCAACACGTGCTCGCATTCGCTCGCGACATCACCCAGACCCGCCTCTCCGAACATGCCAGCCGTTCCAGCGAGCTTGTGAAGCATGCTCGCCGCTGCGTTCACCTCCTCATCCGTCAGCGACCCCTGCCGCACCAAGCTACCGATTGTTTCAAGGGTATCGCGCTTGCGCTCGTTGTAACGCGCCGCCAGGCTTCTCTCAGGGGCGGGCTCGGTCGCGCCCGTTGCTGACGGCATGTCCGTCCGAGGGACAAACCGTGACAGAATGTCCCTGAGGTCGCGAAGTCGCACGGGCTTGCTCATATGCGCCTGCATTCCCGCCGCAAGGCAGGCGCTGACATCTTCGGCATAGGCATTTGCCGTGAGCGCGACGATCGGCAGCACGTCAGGCGTGATACCTTGGCGACGCAGCTGCCGCGTTGCCTGGAGCCCGTCGATCACCGGCATCTGGATGTCCATCAGCACCAGATCGAACGGCGTACCACTTTCTGCCGCCTGAAGAACCATCGCAACTGCCTGCGCGCCATCGGCCGCAAGCGATGGCGCCATTCCCGCCCGCCGCGCCATCGCAAGGATCAACTCCTGATTGATATCGTGATCCTCCGCGATAAGGACCCGCGGAGCTGAGCCGGAGACGCCACGCTGAGGCCGCATGATGCTACGCTCGGAGCTTGGCTCAATCCGGGTATCAGGCAGCCGAAGCGGCAGTCGGACCATGAAGACGGTGCCCTTTCCGAGTTCGCTGGACACTTCGATCGCTCCGCCCATGAGGCCGGCCAGTTGGCTGCTGATCGTCAGTCCAAGACCGGAGCCGCCGAATCTGCGTGCGATCGAGTCGTCGGCCTGCGTGAACTGTTGAAATATGTGTTCGAGACGCTCCGCGGGAATGCCTACACCGGTATCCTCGACGTCGAAGCGGAGCATCGTGTCGCTCTCGCCGGATTCCATCCCTGCCCTCACCCTGACCGAACCTTGCTCGGTGAACTTCACCGCATTGCCGATCAGGTTGAGCAGGATTTGCCGGATGCGAAGCGGATCGCCCAAGATCCGCTGTGGGATGGCGTCCTCGACATCGATGATCAGATCGAGATGCTTCGATCGCGCCACGGGTTCCATGAGACGCGCGCTGCTGCGAATCATATGGCGGAGATCGACCGGCTCGTTTGCGATCCGCATTTGCCCGGCCTCGATTTTCGACATGTCGAGAATGTCGTTGAGCAAGCGCATCATGGCGCGGCCGGACTCGGCGATCAGCTGAATCTGATTGCGCTGTACGTCGCCGAGGTCGTCGGCCAACAGGAGTTCGGTGAAGCCGATGACGCCGTTCATTGGCGTGCGGATCTCGTGGCTCATATTGGCGAGGAAAGCGGACTTGGCCAACGCCGCTTCTTCGGCGCGCTCCCGGGCGAGGGTCAGATCCTGCTCCAGCGCCTTGGTGGCCGAGACATCGCGGATCGATGCGATAACTTCGCGCGGTTCCCCGGTCTCGGGATCGCGCACCAGTCCGCAATTGGCTTCAAGCCAACGAAACTCGCCGGGAAAGCGAAGCCGTTCGGAGCGATAGGCGATCAGGCAGTTCTCGACTCGCCCGGCACCAAGATCAGCGAACGCGTCCGCGACGAGCGGCGCATCTTCAGGGTGAAAGCGATCGATCATCTGCGCGCCAATCAGCTTCGCCGGGTCGATCTCGAGCAAGCTGCGGGCCGAGGGAGAGGCATAAAGGCAGCACCCGTCGAGCGCGAGGCGAAATACAGCATCGGTCGCGTTGTTCGCAAGTAGCGTGAGTTGCGCTTCGCGCGCGTTGAGCTCCTCTTCCATCTTGCGGCGCTCGGTAATGTCGATCGTAACGCCGATGAACCCAAGTACGCCACCGTCATCTGCGATTTCGGGGCGACCCAGCACGTCTACCCACGCGCTCGTACCGTCGGGATGTTCGAAGCGGAATTCGGACCGGAAGTCGCGCCGCTCGCGAACGGCCTCCGACCAGGATTCGAAGACGCGGATGCGATCGTCCGGATGCAACGCGCGCGCCCATCCGTCGTTCTCCCACTCTCCTTCTCGCAGAGCGGTGATCCGCAGCCACGCAGCGTTGACGTAGGTGCAGTTGCCATCCGTGTCGGTGCGGAAGATCCCGGTCGGCGCGAGGTTGGCGAGCGCCTGAAAGCGGCGTTCGCTTTCGCGCAACTTTTCGGTGGCGTTGCGCTGCTCGGTGATGTCGATCACCGCTCCGATGAAGCCCGAGATCCTGCCATCCTCGTCGAACTCGGGGCTGTTGACGGTTTCGACCCACATGTCTCCGCCAGTGGACGAGCGGAACCGCACGATCCGGCGACGGATATCGCCTGGTCGCTCGAAGCCCGTCCACGGCGGCGACTCCTCATATAGGGGACGGTCCGCGAGCGCCGACATCCATCCGTCGCCGAGCGCCTGCTCGACTGTCAGGCCGATCTTTTCCGACCAGGCCCTGTTGACATAGGTGACACTGCCTTTCGCGTCAGCGCAAAAAATCCCGACCGGCGCTGCCTCCGCCATCCGACGGAAGCGCGCTTCGCTCTCCGCCAGGTGACGCGCGTTACGTACGATTTCGGTGACGTCGCGGATGTTGCCGGTGGTTCCGGTGAAATCGCCGCGCTCGTTGTTCAGCCGGCGCATGCTCACGTCGATATACCGCAATTCCCCCGATTTGTGGAAGAACCGTTGGCGCAGGGTACATTCCTCGACCTCGCCCGAAACAAGCGCCGGATAGGCCTGGCGCGCGGCTTCAAGGTCCTCCGGGTGGAGCAGGCGCGTCGTCGACCAGCCCAGGCTTTCATCGACACTGTAGCCGGTAAAGTCTTGCCATGCCGGATTGAGAAATATCCACCGGCCGTACGCATCGGTCTTGAAGATGATCTCGCGCATATTGTCGAGGATCGATCTATTAAGCTCCTCGCTGCCAGCCAGATTACGCATGATTGCCGCGCTGCCAGAAAGGGCGGCCGCAACAGGCAAACCAATCGCGAAAATGGTCGCCAGAAACAGTTGCAGCGTCAGCAACTTCTCGTGAACTCCCCCTGCGACGAGCATAATCGGTCCGTGGCCGAGATAGGTCGCGACCGACGCCACCACCGAAATCATCAGGACGGACAGAGCAGTGCCGGCGATACTGGTTCTAAATGCCGCCACGATGACCAGCGGGGCGGCGAGGAACAGGAAGGGGAAACGTGACTGCATGAACAGGAGTGCCGCGCCGAGTATCGTGCCCGCGACAAACAGGCCCCATTCGATCGCTTCGCGTCCGCTCGGGCGCCGCCGCGTGCGCCAGACATCGATGCCAATCATCACGATTGGCGTGACGATCATCAGGCTCAGCCCGTCTGCGAGGATCCAGGGCAAAAAGGCGTTGGCATCGAACCGGCCGAACTCGGGCGCGAGCGCGAATCCTGCGATGATGCTCGAGATCACCGGCGCAGCGCAACACGCGAGAAGCAGCACGCCAAGATTTGCCAGCCGATCCATCGCAGGATTGTGCCCGCAGAGGCGCTGCATCGCCCAGACGAAGAGCATAACCTCGACGGCGTTGGCGAGGACAAGGGCCAGAGCGGTAAGCACACCGTCAAGCAGCAAGAGATTGACGAGAAAATTGACGATCGCGCATCCCACGACGAGAAGCGTGCCGCTGTTGGACCTCATGCGGAGCAGGACGCCCGCGAGCACGGCGTTCGGGAGCCACAGCGTGGCGATCCTTCCGTCGCCGCGAGTCAGCGCGATCCCGCCGTAAGCGAGCAACGCGAAAATTCCGCTCATCAGTAGAATCTGAAGTGAGATGCGCAGCAGGTCGACGTTCTTGATGATCGGACGCGCCGTGGTCAAATCGTGACTCATTCCCGTCCAACTATCGCAACATGGTTAATCAACAGAATATGCCGCGCCCCGCACCTCGTCGGAGCCGACCTCAAGACTGGCCACTCGCTTGTAGATCGCCCCTGGATCTCACGGTCGCACCTTTGCGGTGTCGCGGAGGGCATCTGATAGCCAGAACGGGGAGCGCCTTCACGTCGTGAGAGAACTCCGCAACGACGACTTCTGGAAATTTGGCCAGTTGTCGCGTCTTCGACAGCTTGGTTGTGTCGAGGGATCAGGCGCTCGTTCGGCGGTGCGCGCCGCCGCCAGCCTTCTTCGCGAGAAGCTCATCCACGCGAAACACGACTTCCTCGGGGTCAAAGGGTTTTTTCATATAATCGTCCGCCCCCGCGAACATGGCGAGCGAAACATCCGCATCGCTACGCCTTCCGGTAAGCATCAATGCCGGAATGTCGCAGGTCTCGCCATCCTTGCGCAATTCCTGAAGGATGAGCACACCCGACAGGCCCGGCAAGTTGCAGTCGAGAATGACGATATCGGGCTTCCGTGCGCGGATAACCCGCAGCGCGTCGTTGCCATCCGCGAGAACTCCAACGCCATAGCCGGCGCGAATCAGCGCGTCCTGGAGAATTTCGGAAACCAGTTCGTCGTCCTCAGCAACAATGATACGTGCCAAAAAAATGATCCTCGAACGAGTGCCGCGGCAACTACATGTCGACGCAATGCCAAACCATCGAGTGCCTTTACTCGTTCCCCCATCATAGCGGATGAATGACGAGAAACCACGTGACCGGGCCACATCGCCCCTACCGGGCATCGTCTCCGGCAAATCGGCGAATACACGATCAGCCGCGCGCACCCGATCTTCCGCTGTGAAAGAGCGCACCATCGGGAGCAAAGGTGCTGCAGCGTTCGCGGGGTGTGGCGTCGGTCCATTGCTGGCGGCGGCGCAGCTTGCCATAGGGCGCCTGGTCGATCGACGTAACTAGTGGCGGAGAGGCCAACGCCGGTCCGCAGTCTCGCCGCGAAGCCCGCCGAGGACGCTATTCAGCGATTGTGGTCTCCCAAGAAGATAGCCTTGCACGGTCTGAACCCCGAGCGCGCGAAGCATTTCAAGCTCTTCCCGGGTCTCGACGCCTTCCGCAACGAGCGTGCTGCCCGTCTCGCGGGCAAATGCCAGCAATGCGCCGGCCAGTGCCCGTTTTCCTGAATCCTCGCCGATCCCCTGGATGAGAAAGCGGTCGAGCTTGATCAGATCGGGTTCGATCTGCAGGATCTGCTGCAACCCACTGTAGCCCGCCCCGGCGTCATCGACCGCGATGCGCAAGCCCTGCGCCCGCATCGGCGCGAGCGCGGCGACGAGTCTGCCAAAGTCCTCGACTTTTTCATGCTCCGTGATCTCCAGCACAATGCGGTCGAGCGGGTGAAGTGCAAGAGTCGCGCGAAGCATGTCGCTCTCCGCCACCGGCGCCGAGGCATTTACCGCGACATAGGTGTGCGATGGGAGCAAGGGCAGAGCCTGGAGCGCATGACGAATCGCCATGACCTCCAATTCGACGCCCCGCCCGATCTCGGTTGCATCGGAGAACCACTGATCGGGCGCCCGTAGGGGCGCCGCGTCGAACCGCGCCAGGCTTTCAAAGCCGATCGGACGTCCTTCCACCACGTGCCAGATCGGCTGATAGGCAATGTCGATGGCATTGCTCGACAGAATGGCGCCAATGCGCGCGACCTTTGCATCGAAATCCCGTTCGCCGCGCAAATTCTGATCGATATCGAACGCCGCGAGTTCGGCAAACGCGCGCATCATGGAAAGATCGCGCTCGCTGAGCGACGGGTCAGCCATGGGGCCGAGGCAGCAGAACATACCGTAGAGCTGCCCATTGGCGAGGCGCAGCGGTACGCTGACATGAGCACCGATCGGCGTGGCTGAGGTAACCGGCATGGAGACCGCGAGCGGAAACGCCGAGATGTCGGGCATGAGCATGAGGCGTGCGCGCGCCCGGGTTCAGTCGGCGATATAGAGCGGCGATCACTTCTCGATGAACGCCTTCATTCCCTTGGCGAAGTTCGGGCTGCGGCTGGTCATCGCCTGGTTGCGGTTCCCGATCGCCATCGCCGCCTCGAGGCTCGCGGCATCGACCGACAGATTGAGCACTCCTTGGTCATCCGCAGCCCCATCGGCGAGGCGGCGAGCATGTCATCGACAGAAGCCTGGGCAGCGACCGCGAGTTGATCGTCGGGCACGACTTCCGAGACCAGGCCGGTGGCGAGAGCGCGCGGCGCGTGGATGAAGCGCCCGGTCAGCATCAGTTCGGACGCGACCGACGCGCCGACCAGCCGCGGCAGAAAATAGCTGACGCCCATGTCGCATGACGACAGACCGATCTTGATGAAAGCGTCGCAAGGGACAATTGCCGATCAAGTCCGGGGACGAACGGAGACGGGGCTCTGCCGCAATCTCATCGAAATCGACCCTAGCCGCCTCGCCCGCCCGCCGCTAAGGCCTGCGACATGAGCCAGATCACGCCTGAGATCGTCGCCCAGCACGGCCTGTCCCCGGAAGAGTATGAGCGTGTGCTGCACGCCATGGGGCGCGAGCCCAACCTGACCGAACTGGGGATCTTCTCGGTCATGTGGTCCGAGCATTGCTCGTACAAATCGTCGCGGATCCATCTGAAAAAACTGCCGACCACCGGCCCGCAAGTGATCTGCGGCCCGGGCGAGAATGCCGGCGTGGTCGATATCGGGGATGGCCAGGCGGCCATCTTCAAGATGGAGAGCCACAACCATCCGTCGTACATCGAGCCCTATCAGGGCGCGGCGACCGGCGTCGGCGGCATCCTGCGCGACGTGTTCACGATGGGCGCGCGACCGGTGGCCAATCTCAACGCGCTGCGTTTCGGCCGGCCCGACCATCCCAAGATGCGCCACCTGATCGCCGGCGTGGTCCACGGCATCGGCGGCTATGGCAATTGCGTCGGCGTGCCGACGGTCGGCGGCGAGGTCAATTTCCACAAGGCCTATGACGGCAACATCCTGGTCAATGCGATGACCGTCGGCGTCGCCGAGACGGACAAGATCTTCTATTCCGCCGCCTCCGGCATCGGCAATTCGATCGTCTATGTCGGTTCCAAGACCGGGCGTGACGGCATCCATGGCGCGACCATGGCCTCGGCTGATTTCTCCGAGGATTCGGAAGAGAAGCGCCCGACGGTGCAGGTCGGCGATCCGTTCACCGAGAAGCTGCTGATCGAGGCCTGCCTCGAACTGATGGCGTCGGACGCGATCGTTGCGATCCAGGACATGGGCGCGGCGGGCCTCACCTCCTCCTCGGTCGAGATGGCGTCGAAGGGCGGCGTCGGCATCCAGCTCGACATGGATGCCGTGCCGTGCCGCGAAACCGGCATGACGCCGTATGAGATGATGCTGAGCGAGAGCCAGGAGCGCATGCTCATGGTCTTGAAGCCGGGTCGCGAGGATTTTGCCGAGGCGATCTTCCGCAAATGGGAGCTCGATTTCGCGGTCATCGGCCATGTCACCGATACCGGCCGCATGGTGCTGACCTTCAAGGGCGAGACCGTCGCCGACATCCCGCTCGGCCCGCTCGCCGACGATGCGCCGGCCTATGACCGGCCCTGGGTGAAGACGCCCCCGCCCGCGCCGTTGAGCGACGTGCCCGAGACGAGCGACATCGCCGCCGACCTGCTCAAACTGATGGGCTCGCCCGACATCGCCTCGCGGCGCTGGATCTGGGAGCAATATGATTACAGCGTCGGCGCCGACACGGTGCAGCGCCCGGGCGGCGACGCCGCGGTCGTGCGTGTCCACGGCACGAACAAGGGCCTGGCGATCACCACCGATTGCACCCCGCGTTATTGCTTCGCCGACCCCTATGAGGGCGGCAAGCAGGCAATCGCCGAGGCCTATCGGAACCTCAGCGCGGTCGGCGCACTGCCGCTCGCCACCACCGACTGCATGAATTTCGGCAACCCGCAGCGGCCCGAGATCATGGGCCAGTTCGTCGGCTGTATCGAGGGCATGGCCGAGGCGTGCAGCGCGCTCGACTTCCCGATCGTCAGCGGCAATGTGTCGCTCTACAACGAAACCAAGAATGACGATGGCAGCGGCAGCGCGATCCTGCCGACCCCGGCGATCGGCGCGATCGGCCTGCTCGCCGACTGGTCGAAAAGCGCAACGATCGCCTTCAAGGGCACCGGGGACGTGATCGTGCTGATCGGCACGCGCAGCGGGCATCTCGGCCAGTCGCTGTGGCTGCGCGAGGTGCATGGCCGCGAGGAAGGACCGCCGCCACCGGTCGATCTCGCTGCCGAGCGCCGCAATGGCGAGTTCGTGCGCGGCGCGATCGCCTCGGGCGCGCTGACCGCGGTGCACGACGTGTCCGATGGCGGCGTCGCGGTGGCGATCGCCGAGATGGCGCTGGCCGGCGGTTATGGCGCAATGCTCCACGCGCCGCTGCCATGCGGCGTCGCCTGCTCGCTGTTCGGCGAGGACCAGGGCCTCTACATCGCGACGATCGCCGACCATGCGCTGCTCGACACGCTGTTCGCGGCCGGCGCGGCGGGCGTCGAGGTCGAGCGGATCGGGCGGACGATCACCGACCGGCTGATCTTCGAGCTGCCCGACGACGACCATGTCGTGACGCTGGCACAGTTGCGCACGGCGCATGAAGGGTTTTTCCCGCAACTGATGGGGGACGCCGCGCAACCGCTTGGTTGACCGATCGGCACGCTTCGCGCGCTACAGCATGGTCTTTCCGGCTTTTCCAAAGGATGCCCGCCATGTTCCCGATCCGTCGTGCGGCGCTCGCGCTGACTCTCGCCTTCGGCACCGCCGCGCTGGGTGTCGCCGCGCCGCCTGCTGCGCCCGTCGCCAATGCCGCCGCGATCGGCCCGGCGATCGGCAGCCGCGTCGCGATGAACCTCGCGCTGACCGACAGCCAGGGCAAGCCGACCACGCTCGCCCGCGTCGCCGGCGGCAAGCCGGTGATGATCGTGCTGTTTCGCTCGGCCGCCTGGTGCCCTTATTGCCAGGCGCAGCTAAAGGGCCTCGGCCCGGTCGCCGCCGCGGCGCAGGCCAGGGGCGTGCGCTTCATCGCGGTCAGCTATGACAAGCCGGAGGTGCTCGCCGCCTTCGCCACCAAACAGGGCCTGACCTACCCGTTGTTCAGCGATGCCGGCAGCAGGATGATCGACGCGCTCACCTTGCGCGACCCGCAATACAAGGTCGACAGCATCGCCTTTGGCGTGCCCTACCCGACCACGCTGATGCTCGACCGCCGCGGTATCGTAAAGGCGAAATCGGTCGAGACGGACTATCGCATCCGCCCGACCCAGGCCGACCAGATCGCGATGATGGGGGCATTGTGAAGCGGCGCCGTTCGGCGTTACGCTGAGACCATGCTCGACCACCCCGCAATCCCCTGGCCCGGCCTGCCCACGCTGCCCGATGCCGAACGGATCGCCCGCGCCCAGGGCGTGCGCGACCAGTTGCGCACGCGTCGCACCTGTCGCTCTTTCAGCGACACCGCCGTGCCACGCGCGGTGATCGAGGCCGCGATCGAGGCGGCCGGCACCGCGCCGTCGGGCGCCAACCACCAGCCATGGCATTTCGCCGTGATCGGCTCCGCTCGACTCAAGGCCGAGATCCGCGCCGCCGCGGAGGAGGAGGAACGCGCCTTTTACACCGGCAAGGCGAGCGCCGAGTGGATCGAGGCGCTGGCGCCGCTCGGTACCGATGCCGACAAATCCTATCTCGCGGTCGCGCCATGGCTGATCGTCATCTTCGGCCAGCGCCGCGGCGGGATATTGCCCGATGACGACCGGCAAAATTACTATGTCATGGAAAGCGTCGGCATCGCCACCGGCTTCCTGCTCGCCGCGCTCCACGCCGCCAACCTCGCGACGCTGACCCACACGCCCAATCCGATGCGTTTTCTCAACACGCTGTGCGGCCGCCCGGCGAGCGAGAAGCCGGTGATGATCGTCGTCGCCGGCCACGCCGCGGGCGATGCCACCGTCCCGCTCCACGCGCTGCGCAAGAAGCCGCTGGCGCACATTGCGAGCTGGCTGTGAGCGCGGGCTATTCTGGCACGCCGCTGGCGAAGAAGCTGGGCCTGAAACCCGGCCAGCGCGCCTGGTTCGCCGACATGCCCGACACTGTCCGCGCCGAGATCGATCCCGCCGCGATCGGCCTCGTCATCCTCGACGGGCCGGATCCCGGCCTCGACATGGCACATGTCTTCGTAACGGCGCGCGCCGATCTCGAACGTCACATCGCCCTGTTGCGCGATAGAATCGCTGCCGACGGCATGATCTGGGTATCATGGCCCAAGAAAGCATCGAAGGTTCCGACGGATATTACCGAGGACGTCGTCCGCGCGGTGGCACTCCCCACCGGCCTGGTCGACGTTAAAGTGTGCGCGGTCGACGAAATATGGTCCGGATTGAAACTGATGATCCGAAAAGCGCTGCGAACGGCATAGACGACCGTCCCCGCACGCCATAGCGTCATTGGCGAAGTACGGGGGAGATCATTTGACGATATCCTATTCGGTATCGGGTTTCTGGCGTGGCGTGGTGATCGCGACGGTGCTTGCCGGCACCCTCAACATCCTGACGGCGTTCCTGTTCGCCGCGCTGGTCGACGGCACGCCGATTGGCGTCCTGAGCGGGATTGCCGGAGCTGCCGTGCCGCAGTTCGACTTTGGCGGGATGGCCGCGGCCGCCGTGCCGCCGCTCGACCTCGCAGACATCGACAGTGGCGAGATCGTCAACGCCGCCGCCGGCCTGATTGTCCATTTCGCGATCATGTTCGCGATGGTCGCGGTCTATTTCACCTTCGCCGCGCGGGTCGGCCCGATCAACCGCCATCCGTGGATCAGTGGCATCGGCTATGGTCTCATCCTGTGGGGCGTGATGTGCTGGGGCGTGCTGCCCTATCGTTTCCCGACCATGTTCCCGATCATCGACCCGAAGGAAGTGGCGATACAGTTGTTCGGCCATGTCGTGATGGTCGGTATCCCGATCGCTTTTGTCGCGCGCATCGCCGCGCGCTGGCGCGGGCCAGACGGGTGACTTTTTCGCGGGATCGCCTAGCAGCGTGACATGATGTCCGCACCCACCAAGACCTGCCCGCAATGACCGACGCCCCCGCCCGCGTCGCCACGCTCGACGTGATCCGCGGCGTCGCGGTGATGGGCATCCTGCTGATGAACATCGTCGCCTTCGGCATGCCCGAGGTCGCCTATATGAACCCCGCCGCCTTCGGCAGCCATGGCGCGCTCGATTATGGCGTGTGGGCAGTCAATTTCGTGCTGGTCGATGGCAAGATGCGCGGGCTTTTCTCCTTCCTGTTCGGCGCCTCGATGCTGCTGGTGATCGAGCGCGCCGAGGCGAAGGGTGAGAGCCCGGTACGGGTGCATTATGCGCGGATGTCGTGGCTGTTCCTGTTCGGCCTCGCCCATCTCTACCTGCTGTGGTGGGGCGATATCCTCAATCACTATGCGCTGGTCGGCGCGCTCGCCTATGCGTTCCGCAAGATGCCACCCTACAAGCTGCTCATCGCCGGCGTCATCCTGATCGCGCTCGAGACGCTGCTGACGGCGACGATGATCGTGGACATCGCCCGGGCCCAGGCGGCGGTCGCCGCGCACACTGCCGATGCGGCGACGCTGCGGCAATATCACAGCTATCTCGAATCGTTCGGCCGGCCCGATGCGGCCTTCCTTGCGCGCGACATCGCCGCGCATCGCGGCGGCTATGCGACGGTTTTCGTCAACCGGCTGGTCGAAGCGGCATCGTCGCCGATCCAGACCCTGACGTTCATCGGCATGGAGACGCTCGGCTACATGCTGCTCGGCATGGCGTGCTTCAAGACCGGCATGCTGCGCGGCGAATGGCCGCGCGCGCGCTATCGCGCCGGGCTGGCGATCGGCTTCGGCATCGGCATTCCGGCCTATGTCGTGCTGCTGCTGGTGCAGTGGCGCGGCGGCTTCGACGCCTGGCATGTCGCGCTCGGCGGGATCACCCTGTCGACGCCGTTCCGTCCGTTGATGATCATCGGCTGGACCTGCCTGATCATCCTGGCCGCGCGCCCCGGCGGCGCGCTGACCGAGCGCATCGCCGCGGCGGGGCGCATGGCCTTTTCCAACTATCTCGGCACGAGCCTGATCTGCAGCAGCCTGTTCTACGGCTATGGCGGCGGCCTCTACGGCCAGCTGTCGCGCGCCGAGCTCTATCTTGTCGTCGCCGGCATCTGGGCGGCGATGCTGCTCTGGTCGAAGCCGTGGCTGGCACATTTCCGCTACGGGCCGTTCGAATGGCTATGGCGCTCGCTCGCGCGCGGCAAGCTCCAGCCGATGCGCGGCGCCGCCGCCTAGCGAGGGGTGAAAATCACGCGCTTGGCACGCGCGGCGGACGACCGGGTCTGGTGGATTTGAGACCGTCCGATTCTGATGGAACCGGGTACGAGCAACCTTCGGATCCCAAACATTTGGCGTTGACGTAGCTAAAACACCCTAGATCAACACGGGTCGTGCCAGAAAAGGCCATGGCCTAGATCCGACCAGCATTCTGGCAACATCCCCAAGTTCCGCTTATCCGAGGCAAACCCGTATCCCCATCCGCCGTCAAAATACTCTCTTGTCGTAATATCCACCACGCCCGGACGTACGATCACAGAATAAGGCCTCACGCTGGCGATTGCAGGCGGCCACTTTTCTTTCGGTAGATCGGTCGATTCGCCAGGCAGACGAATGTCCAACAGGTGTTGGGATTCGGCTGCGATTGCCTGCAACGTTGTCGGATCACGGGTAGGGCGCGGGATCGCGCAATATATGCCGACCGCTGTCAACACAGCGAGTGCCGTGAAGAATCGTAGGCACCCACTCAAGCCCGCCATTCCGCCGGCTTTCGCCTCAACAACTTCTACCATGCGAGGGTGTTGGCAGCCAACTTGAATGGCCGCAACTGGGCGGCTCCTGCCGGACCGCTTTTCGTCCCGAAACCTACCGGCCGGCTTCCAGGCGGGTCGCGGCGAGCGATGGCGCGGGAATGGCAATACGTGGTGGTTAGTGGACGAAGCGCGAGCTACGCTAAACGGGCATGTGAACGAGGGGCATCCATGAACGCGGCTAAGCTGAACCGAGACCAGAAGCGTGAACGTCGCGAACTCGCCAAGGCTTTCGACGATGCATGGAAGCGGGAAGCCAAACTCTCCGGATGGGGCTACCTCAAACCGACGTCGTTCAAGTCGATCGGTGAGTGGTTCGTTTACATGAATCCGACGATCTCAACCGAGCGGTTTGCGTCCGACATATCTGCCACGGTCAAGCCGCTCCTTATCGACGACCTGATGAGCCGCATAATGGGCTTTGATGGTCTGGACGGGACTCCTCTCTCCCTTCGTGCTCGCGGGCCGCATTGCTTAGTAGTGCCGATGTTTAGCTGCTCGATCGAGAAAGGAGGCGACCTTGCTGATATGGTCGAGGCGGGATTAGACTTTTTAAACTCCATGCCCTCTCGCATTGCCGCGACGACTATGGAGGACTTCATTGCCATCGCAGCGCCACCACTTGGTCAGGTGTCGGCTAATCAGGTCGCTGCGCTCATCCTTGGAGGACGCGAGCAGGAGGCGGCTGATTTATGCAGAGATGCAATCGCTGCAAACCAATGGGGCGGGCCTGCACGCACCACTGCGGAAGGCAAGGTCGTTACATTTTTCCACTTTGCTCTTCGCTGGATCGGTGAGCGCAGCGCTCACGTCAGGCCGCTGTGACCGCTTCTGGGGCGAAAGCGGTCGGGCAGCTAAGCGACGTCGTCGGCGTTGTGTAGAACGCCCGATGCCCCATTAGTTGATATTGATCGGGATCCACTCTTCCTTGAAAGTTGAACCGCCCCGGGTTTGCCGGAGGCTCCAACTCCTGAGAAGGTGGAGCCTGTATGAGTAAGACAACGAACAAGTTTGCGCCCGAGGTCCGCGAGCGTGCGGTACGGATGGTTTTCGATCACGAGCGGGATCATCCCTCG
>JBBRSN010000014.1:0-67102 GCA_038245375.1 Sphingomonadales bacterium
ACGTCGTTCACGCCGTCGGCGGTATGATGGCTGGCGCGCGGAAAGGACCCCGCCTTGCGCTCCAGCTCCGCGAAGGTCCTGTAGCGGCCGTCCTCGCGCAGCGTGTCGAGTTCGCCTGCGAAAAACGCTTCATAGTCCACGATGGGCCTCCCCTGCATAATCCTTGAGGGCGGCTTTTGCCGCCCGGTTGTTATCCGCCCAGCGCCACAACGCGCTGTCGCGCACCGGCAGCACCAGGAAAATATGTTCCACCATACCGAGCACCGCCAGCCCGGCGAGCAAGGTCGCTGTCGCCGCCGCACCGCTGTTTAGCGGTGCAGCCTCGGCGGCGGTCCATGCCCACCACGCCAGCCCGGCAGCGCCGATGATCGAAAACGGGAAAAGCATGTTCATCGCGCGCGTGCGGAAATAGCTTTTGAGATAGGCGAGATGTGCCGGAAATACCTCGTCGCTGAGATTGGGTACGCCGAGGAACAGATTGAACTTGGCGCTCAGCCGCAGCACGAACAGCAGCAGGAAGGTCAGCGGCGCGGCCTGGTTGGGCTGACCCCAACACAGCGCGAACAAGATGATGGCGTTCAGCGCGATGGCAATCTCGTGATGGATCACGGTCGCGGTCGCCGCCTTGAAGCGCAGCCAGCCCTCGGCCCCCTCCGGGCACGGCGCGCGGCTTGGCCCGGCGACGAAGCCCATCAGGAAGCCCATTTCGTGCCAGCCCCAGATCAGGATCGCCGCACCGAAGCCAATATAGGCGCCGGTCACGCTGGCATCGTCGCTGCGCAACCAGACAGCTACCATCGCCGCGAGCGCCACGAGACCGGCGAGCATGTGGCTGGTGCGGAAGGTGCGCATCGGGCGGCTGTCGAGCCACACTACGGCGCCGGTGCCGATGAACCACATCAGCAGCGCGAAGATCAGCGGCGGTATGCTCACCAGGCCGGCGCCAGCCGGACGGTGGCGGGCAGCGGATTGTTCGGCGCGCGGTGCAGGTAGAGCCGGGCAAAGGCCAGTCCGACAGCGGCGATGCCGCCGGCACGTTTCAGTCCGCCAACGACACCGCCCTGCGCCTTGGCACCGCGGATACGCAATGTAGCGCGGCGCATCGCCTCCAGTCCGGCGACGAACGCTGGCGAATCGGTGTCGAGCGTGATCGGGAAGACCTGCCGCGTGATCTGGGTGCAGATGCGGAACACCTTCGCATCATAGTCGGACGGCGCCATCCGGATCGCCGCGTAAAAGGCCGGCCGGTCGTGATCGCGAATGTACATCGTGGCGTAAACCGCGACGAGAAAGAAGCGGATCCACAGCTTGTTGTGGCCCTGCAACAATTTGGGATCGGCGCGCATCAGCAGCGCGAACGCCTCGCCGTGCCGGAACTCGTCGTTGCACCATTCCTCGAACCACTGGAAGATCGGGTGGAAGCGCAGTTCGGGGTGCTGCGCGAAATGACGGAAGATCGTGATGTACCGCGCATAGCCGATCTTCTCCGACAGATAGGTCGCGTAGAAGATGAATTTAGGCCGGAAATAGGTGTATTTCTTGGTCTTGGTCAGAAAGCCCAGATCGATGCCGATCCCGGCGTCCTTCAGCGTATCGTTGATAAAGCCGGCGTGGCGACTCTCGTCGCGGCTCATCAGCTTGAACAGCGCCTTGGCATCGGGATTCTTCACCCGCTTGGCGATCTCGGCATAGAGGATGCAGCCGGAGAATTCGGCGGTCAGCGAACTGGCGAGAAAGTCGATGAACTCCTGACGCAGGCCATCGGGCAGGTTCTCGATTACGCCGTCAAACGCGGCGGTGCGCTTGAAATGTCGCTTGTTGGGATCGGCGACCATCTCGGCGATCAGCGCATCCCACTCGGCGCGGACCGACGACACGTCGAGCCGGTCCATCGCGGCGAAATCGGTGGTGTAGAAACGCGGCGACAGCACCGTGTCGGCGCGCGCGATCTCCATCGTATCGGGAATGGCCGGGGCGGCCTGGATCGGCGTGATCGCGTTCATCGCATCGCTCCTGCACTGAAACTGACTTCGTATAGTTCGGTCATTTCGAAATGACCGGCGAGCCTGATCCACAATCGTTGCAGCGAACCGGCGCGCTGCACCGTGGCCATGCGCTCGATGACGCAGGATTCGCCGAACGGGACATGGATAGGCGCGCCATGGACACGGACCTTGTCGCCGGGATGAATCTCGACGCCGCCGGCCAGTTCGACATGGGCGGCGAGGAACTCGTCGTTATGTTCGATGGCGATGCGGCAGGGCGTATCGAAGCGCTCGCCGCGGATCATCTTGCAGCGACCTTTTTGGCGCCCCGGCAGCAGGCGGCAGCAGCGCCGCAAAATCGGCACGGTTGGTTGTGCCGAACGCGCTTACCTCGATATCGCGGCCGGTCGCGGTGTCGACCAGCGACAGTTCGCCGTCCTTCCACAAGGTCAGGGTGAAGGGCGGCTGGTCGCCGATCCCACGCATATGGCGGTCGCGCGCCAGGCCGCGCATCACACCGCGGATGAAGCCGGACTTGGTGCCAGGTTCGACCATCCCGGCGACGCCGCCGCTCTTGACGTCGGTGATCACCACCGCACCGTCAGCGCGGTCGGCAAAGCGCAGCGAGCGTGATGCGATCGGCGCGATATGACGCGCGGCGCGCAGCGCTTCCGGCGAGGCCGAGGGAGCGATGTGTCCGACCCGCACGATCGTCGTTACGGCGAGCGAGAACAGCACAAGCGAGCAGGCGAGGACCAGCGCGCCCCTTGGCAGCATATCCTCGTGGTTGTGGACGACCGCGGTCATGCCGCCACCGCCGCATCCGGTGCCACGCCACGCGCGGTATCGATCTGAACGACATTGCCCGCGGCCTGCGCCGCCTGGCAGGTCTGCACGATCAGCGCGCCGACGCGGGCGCCATCGGGCACCGCGCGCAGCATCGGCTGCGGCTCGGCGACGCGCCACGGCCGGGCATGCGGCCACAGGCTGAGATACCCCATCTCCTGCTTGGCGCCGATCGTCAGCGGCAGGTCGGCCGTGCCGTCCAGGTTGATCTTCATGTCGACCGCACCGATCACGCCGAGCGGCAGGTTGATGCATTTCGGCAGCGCAATCCCGATGCGCATCACGAGCCGCCGGTTGGTCAGCGTATAGATCGTCGAGCGTGCGGTGAGGAAGGCGAGCATCTCGAGCAGTGCGACGCCGAGCGAGCCGAGCACCGCCGTCATGCCGACCCCGACCAACGATCCGCCATTGATCAGCGCCGAAACGAGGGCAATTCCGGCCAGGCCGGCAAAATACAGCGCGACTAGACGTGTGTGGAACGCCGTGCGCGCCAGCGTCGCGCGGTTCGGCGCGCCCTGCCACAGAATCCGCTCGCCGCGCGGCAGCAGGCCCGGCAGTCCCGGGATCGGCTCGACCTCATATTCGGTTATCACAGGAACGGCTCCAGACGGTTCTTGTTGGCGTAGAGATAGCCACCACCGAAATAGCCCTGCACGCGGTCTTCCTCGTACAGCGTGATGCTGTCGCTGGCTCCGATCACCGGCGCGTTGGCAAATTGGGCGGCGTTGATCGAGTCGGTCACGACCTGTGCGCGGCGGCGGTTGACCTTGGACATGGTCATCGGCAGCAGCACATGCTTACCGACGATACCGTCGACCTCGACCTCCAGGTAACGGATCAGGCGGTCGGCGCGGTCGATCCAGATATCGGCGACCTTGCCGGCCACCGCGCCATCGGCACCGATCACGATCATGCCGCGCGGATCGGGGTCGCGGCCAACGATATGGAAATCGCCCGCCACGCTGATCGGCACGATGCGCGGATGGCCCTCCCAGTCGAGATCGGGGCGCTTGGCGCGTTCGGCAAAAGCCGCCGGTCCGATGCCATCGACCAACGGATCGCCGGTCGGGGAATATGGCGCGCCGCCGAAGCGATCGGTGCGGCGCGCGGCGATATCGACTGGCTCGCGACCCTTGGTCGGGGCAGTCACGGTGCCGTGCCCGAACGGCAGCTTGAACGACTTGGTCGCTGCGGTGTGGAGCGGGCCGCCCTGCGTTTCGATACGGCCGGTCAGCTCATCCTCAAGCGGATAGCCCTCGCGGCGGTCTTCGCGGCGGAGATAGAAGATCAGGCAAATGAAGAACAGGACGAAGGCCGCGAACACCAGTTGCGCGACGTCGATCGTCTGGGTGAGCTGGAGGTGCATCGGTCTTCTCCCTTCAAATCGGAAATTCGCTGAGGCCGAAGCGGGCGGGTTGGTCTTGCGACCCGCGCACCAGCGGCCCGAGCGCCACCACGGTGGCGAACAACAGCAGGATCTCTACGCAGTAAACAAAGGCATAGCCGGTCTCGGGACCAGCGAGCGTCGGGCCGAAATCGCGCGCGACCGCGACCGAGGAAACCAGGTCGCGGGCAAAGGCGCCGAGCGCGATCGCCGCACCCGCGCAGGTCGCCTGCACCGCGCCCCACGCCCCGAGCGCGAGGCCGGTGCGGCCCTCGTCCGAAATATTCATTGCCGCCGTCAGCGTGCCGACCGAGAACAATCCGCCGCCAAAGCCGATGATCGATGCGCCGATGCCGAGCAGCGGAGCGCTGTGCAGCGCGCCGGCGAAGATGACGCACAGGAAGGCGGCGACACCGGCCACCGCGCCGAACCCGGCGAGGCGGTGCGGATCGGCCTGCTGGCTCAGTTGCTGCGCGGCGATCGCGAAGCCGGTCATCATCCCGACTGCCCACAGCGCGGTGAGCGAGGTGGTCGCGCCGACCGACAGGCCGAGAATCTGCCCGCCATAAGGTTCGAGCAGCACGTCCTGCATCGAGAAGGCGGCGGCGCCCAGCCCGACCGCGACGAGCAGCCGAAGCGTGCGCGGCCGCGCGATGAAGATCGCCCAGACCACCCGGAAAGCAGGGCGCTCCGCGTGCTCGGCAGTGGCGTTGCGGTTGCGTGCTTCCTGCTTCCATAGCGCAACGATGTTCAGGATCATCGTCAGTGCCCCGGCGCCCTGCACGATCTTGACCAGCTTTGTCGGCGTGAAGTCGGCGAGCAGCCGGCCGATTACGATCGCGCTGACCAGCATGCCGACCAGCAGCATGACGTAGAGCAATGCGACGACGCGCGGTCGCTTGTCCTCGCTGGCGAGGTCGGTGGCGAGCGCGAGCCCCGCGGTCTGCGTCGTGTGCATGCCGGCGCCAACCATCAGGAAGCCGATTGCCGCCGCGATGTGCCCGAGCGTCGCCGCACCGGTCTTGTCGATCGTCATCACCAGCAACGCGAACGGCAGGATCGCGAGCCCGCCGAACTGCAACAGCGTGCCGAACCAGATATAGGGTACGCGCTTCCAGCCGAGCAGCGACTGGTGATGGTCGGACTTGAAACCGATCAGCGCGCGCAGCGGCGCGAACAGCAGCGGCAGCGAGACCATCGCGGCGACGAGGCTTGCCGACATGTTGAGTTCGACGATCATTACGCGATTGAGCGTGCCGGTCAGCAGGACGGCGGCCATGCCCACGGAGACCTGGAACAGCGACAGGCGCAGGATGCGTTTGAGCGGCAGTTCTGGCGAAGCCGCATCGGCGAAAGGCAGGAAGCGCGTCCCGACCTTGTTCCAAAAGGCTTGCCGGCGGCTCATCTGGCAAGCAACTCCATTGCCTGGCTGGTGTAAAAGCCGGCCGAGATGCGCTCGCATCGGCCGATCCGGCTGGTTGGCATTGCGCCGCCGATCAGCGTGCGCAGCAGACGTTCGCGCACCGGCTCGATCGCCGGGGCACGGTCGCCGCGCGGGAACAGCTTGCCGACATTGTGCATCACTTCGAGCGCCGGGCTCGACGGCGCGAAGGTGAACAGCAACGAGCCTGCGGTACGCTCGGTCAGGCCCTGAAGCACAGCAACGATGTCGAACGCGCGGTAGTGAATCAGCGAGTCCATTGCCACGACATGATCGAAGCGGCCGAGCGACGGGTCGAGCATGTCGCCGATCCGCCAGTCGATCGGCAGCCCGTCCGGCGCCCGCTGCGCGGCGATCCTGACGAGGCTGCCGGCGACGTCGATCGCAACCACTTCGGCGCCGCGCGTCGCCGCCTCGACCGCCAGCGCACCGGTGCCGCAACCGGCATCGAGCAGCCGCAGCCCGGTCATGTCCTCGGGCAGCCACGACAGCAATGTCGTGCGCATCCGATCGCGGCCGGCGCGCACCGTCGCGCGGATTCGACTGACCGGCGCGTCGCTGGTCAGCTGCTCCCAAGTCTTGGACGCCGTGCGGTCGAAATAGGTTTCCAGCCGCGTGCGACGGGCGTCATAAGGAGTGTTCCCGCGCATGCGGGAACCCAGGGTGACAGGGTGCATCGCTTGCGGCCCTGGGCTCCCGCTTTCGCGGGAGAACAAGGAAGAAGCCCGACTCGCCATCATTCGAACCCCAGGAATTCGAAAATATCGCGATCCTTCATCGGCATCGCATCGAGCGCATCGGTGCCGGCCCAGAGTTGCGCGGCAAGGCGCTTATATTCGAGGCAAGCTGCGTCGACCTCGGGGGTCGAGTCCATTTCGAACAGGGTGCACTTCTTCAGCCGGCTGCGGCGGATCGCGTCGAGATCGGGGAAATGCGCCAGCCGCTTCAGGCCGGTCGCTTCGTTGAAGCGATCGATCTCGTCGGTCGCGGCGGAACGGTTGGCGATCACCCCGGCCATGCGCACCTCGTAGTTTTTCGACTTGGCCTTGATCGCCGCAACGATGCGATTCATCGCGAAGATGCTGTCGAAATCGTTCGCCGCCACCACTACCGCGCGCTCGGCATGCTGCAGCGGTGCCGCAAAGCCGCCGCACACCACGTCGCCGAGCACGTCGAATATCACCACGTCGGTCTCTTCGAGCAAATGATGCTGCTTGAGCAATTTTACGGTCTGGCCGACGACATAACCGCCGCAGCCGGTGCCGGCCGGCGGCCCGCCTGCCTCGACGCACATCACCCCGTTGAAGCCCTCGAACATATAATCCTCGGGGCGGAGCTCCTCGTGGTGGAAGTCGACCGTCTCGAGCACGTCGATCACCGTCGGCATCAGCTTCTTGGTCAGCGTGAAGGTGCTGTCATGCTTGGGGTCGCAGCCGATCTGCAGCACGCGCTTGCCGAGCAGCGACAGCGCGGCGGAAAGGTTGGAAGAGGTGGTCGACTTGCCGATCCCGCCCTTGCCATAGATCGCGAAGACCTTGGCGTTGCCGATCCGGTCCTTGGGGTCGAGCGCGACCTGAACGCTGCCTTCGTCGTCCTTGATGGGGTCGTGAAGTGCCATCGTCTGTTCCTTCTAGGCCGCGACAGCCGTGACGCCTTCGAGGGCATCCTCGATCTCGTCGCTGGCGGCGTGGAGTGCGGCGAGCGTCGCCGCGTCGGGTGTCCAATATTGGCGCTCGCTCGCCTCGATCAGCCGGCCGGCGACGCGGGCGGCGGCGCGCGGGTTGAGCTGGGCGATGCGGTGGCGCATCTCGTCGTCGAGCACATAGGTCTCGCTGATCCGCTGATAGACCCACGGATCGACTTCGCCGGTCGTCGCCGACCAGCCCATCGTCGTGGTGACATGGCCCTCGATCTGGCGGACGCCTTCGTAACCGTGGCGCAACTGGCCCTCGGTCCAGAGCGGGTTGAGGATGCGCGTGCGGGTTTCCAGCGCGACCTGCTCCTGCAGGCTGCGCACTTTGCCCGACCCTTGGGTCTGGTCGCCGATATAGACCGGCGCCGCGACACCCTTGGCGCGGGTCACCGCGCGGCTGATGCCGCCCAGCGTATCGACATATTGGTCGATGCTGGTGATGCCGAGCTCGACCGATTCGAGATTTTGGTAGGCGCAATCGACGGTCTTGAGCGCGGAACCGAGGATCGTCGGTTGGCGCACCGGCACACCCTTGACGCCATAGGCATAGCCCTTTTGACGCTCGAAGCTGTCGGCCAGCTCGTCGGGGTCGCTCCATGCACCATTGTCGATCATCAGATTGACGTTGGCGCCGTACGCCCCTTGCGCATTGGAGAAGACGCGCAGGCTCGCGGTCTCGATGTCGCAGCCATGCTCGGCCTGATGCGCCAGGCTGTGCTTGCGCACGAAATTCATCGCCTCGGGCTCGTCGGCCTGGCTCGCCAGCAACGCGGCCTCGGCGAGCATGCGGGTCTGCAGCGGCAGCAAATCGCGGAACACACCCGACAAGGTCGCGATCACATCGATGCGCGGGCGACCCAGTACGTCGAGCGAGATCAGTTCGGCACCGGCGAGCCGGTTATAGCTGTCAAAGCGCGGGCGCGCACCCATCAGCGCGAGCGCCTGCGCGATCTGCGCGCCCTCGCTCTTGAGATTGTCGGTGCCCCACAGCACCATCGCCACCGTCTCGGGCAGGTGGCCGGCATCGGCGATGCCGCGATCAAGCAGCCGCTGCGCCTGCGCTGCGCCGTCCTGGACGGCATAGGCCGAAGGGAGACGGAAGGGATCGAAGCCATGGATGTTGCGGCCGGTCGGCAGGATTTCGGGGGTACGCAGCAGGTCGCCGCCCGACACCGGACGAATGTAGCGGCCGCTTAGCGCGCGGACCAGGCCGTCCAGCTCCTCGTTGCCGGAAAGCGCGATGTCGAGCGCAGCGAGTTGCTTGAGCAGCGGCGTCTCCGCGATGATCTTGCGATCGACCAGCGCCTCGATCACGTCGCGCTCGACTGCCTCGCCGCGGCTCGCGGCGGTGGCAGCGAGCATGTCGATCCGCTCGGCCCGCGTTGCCGCCTGCCCCGCGATGTGCAGCCCTTGCGGGATCAGTTCGCGTTCGATTTCGTACAGCCGTGCGGCCAGGGTCGGCACGTCGGCGCCATCGAGATCGAGCGCTTCTGCCTGCGCTGCGATCAGTTCGGACAACGGCGTGGCCGCGTCATCGCCGGGCTCAAGACTGCGCCAGCGATCGACCGAGCCCTTGAGTTCAGCCAGTCCCTTGTAGACGCCCGAATTGGTCAGCGCCGGGGTCAAATAAGACACCAGTGTCGCGCCCGAGCGGCGCTTTGCGAGCACACCTTCCGACGGATTGTTGGCGGCATAGAGATAGATGTTCGGCAGGTCGCCGATCAGCCGGTCGGGCCAGCATTCCGCGCTCAGCCCGGATTGCTTGCCGGGCATGAATTCCAGGCTGCCATGGGTGCCGAAATGTAGCACGGCATGGGCGCGGAAGTCCTCGCGCAGCCAGCGATAGAAGGCGGCGAAGGCGTGCGTCGGTGCGAAGCGGCCCTCGAACAGCAGCCGCATCGGGTCGCCTTCATAGCCGAGCGCCGGTTGGATGCCGATGAAGACATTGCCGAAGCGCTCGCCGAGGATCTGCACCGACGTGCCGTCGGCCTGCAACTTGCCGGGGGCGGGACCCCAGGCTGCTTCGATTTCATTGAGCCAGGTCTCGCGCGCGACGATCGTGTCGGCGCTGACCCTGGCATGGACATTAGCCTCGCTGCCATAGCGCGACGCGTTGCCGCCGAGGATTCGCGTGCGCAGTTCATCGACGGTGGCGGGAACTTCGACCTGATAGCCCTCGGCGGCAAGCCGGAGGAGAGTGGCGTGGAGCGATTCGAACACCGCGAGGAACTGTGCCGTGCCGGCGGCGCCGGCGTTGGGCGGGAAGTTGAACAGCACGATGCCGACGCGTTTCTCGGCCAGCGCGGCGCGCCGCAATTCGATCAGTTTCACCACGCGGCCGGCCAGCGCCTCGGCGCGCTCGGAGCAGGCCTGCATCGCGCGAACATGGGTTGTGGCGGGGAAGGTGCAGCCGCGCTTGCAGCCGGTGCAGGCGTCGCTCGATCCGTCGGAGCGGCCGCCGAACACCATCGGTACGGTGCCGCCGTCCAGCTCGGGGATCGCGACCATCATCGTCGATTCGAGTGGCAGCAGCCCCTGCCGATTGGCGCCCCAGCCCTGCAACGTCTGGAACTCGACGGGATGCGCCGCGATGTAGGGCAGATCTAGCTTCGCCAGTGTCGCCTCGGCCAGCGCGGCATCATTGTACGCCGGCCCGCCGACCAGGCTGAACCCGGTGAGATTGACCACGGCATCGACCACCGGCTTGCCGTTCCGCACGAACATCGCCTCGATCGCCGGGCGGCCATCGAGGCCGCCGGCGAACGCCGGGATGACGTTGAGGCCGCGTGACTCCATCGCCGCAATCACGCCGTCATAATGGCTGGCATCCTTCGCCAGCACATAGGAGCGCAGCATAAGCAGCCCGACCGTGCCCCGGGCGCCGCGCTTCTTCGGTAGATCGGACGCGATCGTCGCGATGCGGTTCCTGAGGGCCGGGTGATAGACCCCGATATCGGGATAATCGCGCGGCGCTTCCGCCTTGGTCGCGCCGCGCAGCACCCTGCGCGGGCCATCGGCATAACGGTCGATCAGCGCGCGGATCATGTCGACGACATTGTCGTCCGATCCCGCCAGCCAATATTGCAGCGTCAGGAAATAGGCGCGAACGTCCTGCGCAGTACCGGGGACAAAGCGCAGCAACTTGGGCAGGCGGCGCAGCACCGCCATCTGGCCGGCGCCGGAGCTGGCCCCGGCCTTGTTGGTGCCGCGCATCTTCTTGATCAGCGCCAGCATGCCGGTCGCCGGCTTGTCCATGCGATAATCGCCCATCCGCGTCAGCTTGACGATATCGGCGGCCGACATCAGCCCGACGATCGCGTCGCAGCTGTCGCGCCGGGCCTGTAGTTGCGGCAGCACCGCGCGGATGTGATCCTCGAGAAACAGCATCGTGCACAGGATGATGTCGCCGGTCGCGATCGCGGCGCGCGCTGCGTCCAGCGTTCCGGGCTTTTCCTCCCAGTCGGCGGCGGCGTGGAAGCTGACCTTCACGCCCGGGCAGGTCCGATCGAACCGCTCCTGGGCGCGCTGAAACGCGCCCGAGAGGTGATTGTCGAGCGTGATGACAACCACGCTTACGGGAATCGTGCCGCTCGGCGCGGAGGCGGTGCGATCAGCGCGCATAATGGGCCTTCGCGTCATAGAGGGTGTCGAGCGTGATGCTGGCCAGCCCCTGTTCGGCGGCATATTTCTCTGTGTTGCGCCGTGCCTTGCCGCGCACGAAGAACGGGATCTTGAGCAGCTCGCGCTCGGCATCGGCCGACCAATCTCCCCTCCCGCCTGCGGGAGGGGTCGGGGGAGGGCATGAACCGCCACCCGATACATTTGTGGCACTGCCCTCCCCCGACCCCTCCCCGACGAGGAGGGGAGAATGATGGCCATGCCCGAGATGGCTCGCGCCGCTCGCATCCGAGAACTCGAAATCTTCGCGGAACATCGTCAGCAGATGCTCCTCCAGCCCCATCACCAGCGGATGGACCCAGCTGTCGAACAGCACATTGGCGCCCTCGAAGCCCATTTGCGGGCTGAACCGTGCGGGAAAATCCTGCACATGGACCGGCGCAGAGATCACCGCGCACGGAACGCGCAGCCGCTTGGCGATGTGGCGTTCCATCTGGGTGCCGAGCACCAGTTCGGGCTGCGCGGCGGCGATCGCCGCCTCGACCTCGAGATAGTCGTCGGTGATCAGCGGCTCGACGCCGTAGAGCTTGGCCACCTCGCGCATGTCGCGGGCGAATTCGCGATTGTAGCAGCCCAGCCCGACGACCTTGAAGCCGAGTTCGTCGCGCGCCACCCGGGCGGCCGCGACGGCATGGGTCGCGTCGCCGAAGATGAACACGCGCTTGGCCGTCAGATAGGTCGAATCGACCGAGCGACTCCACCACGGCAGGTTTGAGGTGTCGAGTATGTGCGACGCATCTATCCCCGCCACCGTGGCGACTTCCGCGATGAAGTCGCGCGTCGCGCCGTGGCCGATCGGCACCGTGCGCACGGTCTTCTGGCCAAAGGTCTTGTCGAGCCAGCGCGCCGTGGTGTCGCCGATTTCCGGATAGAGCAGGATGCTGAAATCGGCCGCGCCGATCGTCTTGATATCTGCTGGCGAGGCGCCGAGCGGGGCGACGAGGTGCACGTCCACGCCCATCGCGTCGAGCAGTCGCGTCACCTCGATCACGTCGTCGCGGTGGCGGAAACCGAGCGCGGTCGGCCCGAGCAGGTTGACACGCGGCCGGCGACCTTCGCGCGGCGCCGGGCGCAGGTCCTTGTCGGCAAGCGCGCGGACCAACTGGTAGAAGGTCTCGCCGGCGCCCCAATTCTCCTTGCGGCTGTAGCTCGGCAGCTCGAGCGCGACGACCGGGATCGGCAGGTGCATCGCGTCGCACAGCCCGGCGGGATCGTCCTGGATCAGCTCGGCGGTGCACGACGCGCCGACCAGCATCGCTTGCGGCTTGAAGCGCTCATAGGCGTCGCGCGCGGCCGACTGGAACAGCTCGGCGGTGTCCTTGCCGAGGTCGCGCGCCTGGAAGGTGGTGTAGGTCACCGGCGGGCGGGCGCCGCGCCGCTCGATCATCGTGAACAGCAGGTCGGCATAGGTATCGCCTTGCGGCGCGTGCAGCACGTAATGCACGTCCTTCATCGCGGTGGCGACGCGCATCGCCCCGACATGCGGTGGGCCTTCATAGGTCCAGACGGTCAGCTGCATCGCGCTAGACCCTCAACACGTCGCGGCGCCGCAGCGGCCGTGCGAAGAGTTCGGCGAGATCGCCAGCCTGGTCGAACCCATGCACCGGTGAGAAGACCAGCTCGATCGCCCATTTGGTTGTCAGCCCCTCGGATTCGAGCGGGTTGGCAAGGCCCAGACCGCACACCGTGATGTCGGGCCTGGCGGCGCGAACCCGGTCGAGCTGCTTGTCGACGTCCTGGCCCTCGCTGATCACGACGTTCTCCGGCAGCAACGCGAGTTCCCCGGCCATGTGACGGCGGTGCAGATAGGGCGTGCCGACCTCGATCGCGCTCATACCGAGTTCGGTGACGAGGAAGCGGGCCAGCGGAATTTCGAGTTGCGAGTCGGGCAGGAAGAAGATGCTCTTGCCTTCGAGCTTTGCGCGCTGATGCTCAATCGCGCGCTTGGCCCGTTCGCGGCCGGGCGCGACGGTGCGGCGGAAATGCATCTTGTCCACGCCGAACGCCTGCGCGGCGGCGTGCAGCCATGCAGTCGTGCCCTCGGCGCCGAACGGGAACAGCGCATCGAGTCGCACCGCTCCGCGGTCCTCCAGCGCCAGTGCGGTTGCGCCGAGAAAGGGCTGGGCGAGCAGGAAACGTGTGTTCGGCCCGACCGGCGGCATCGCCGCGGCACTGCGCGCCGGGAGACTGTGGACTCGCTTGATGCCGAGTTCGGCGAAAAGCCGCAAAAACTGGTCCTCGACGATGTCGGGCAAGGCGCCGACGATCATCAGGCCCGGTTCTCGCGATGTGTCGGCGGGAAGATCGGGTACCAGTGCGGCGAGGCACGCATCTTCGCCCTCGGTAAAAGTTGTCTCGATTCCGCTGCCGGAATAATTGAGGATCTTGACCTTGGGATTGTGCTTGACCGACAGCCGCTGCGCGGCGCGCGACAGGTCGAGCTTGATCACTTCCGATGGGCACGACCCGACGAGGAACAGCAATTTGATGTCGGGGCGGCGGTCGAGCAAGCGGTCAACCACGCGGTCGAGTTCCTCGTTGCAATCGGCCAGCCCGGCGAGATCGCGCTCCTCGATGATCGCGGTGCCGAAGCGCGGCTCGGCGAAGATCATCACCCCCGCCGCCGACTGCAGCAGATGCGCGCAGGTGCGCGATCCGACGACGAGGAAGAAGGCGTCCTGCACCTTGCGATGCAGCCAGATGATTCCGGTCAGGCCGCAGAAAACCTCGCGCTGCCCACGCTCCCGCAGGATCGGCCGACGGCCGGAGTCGCTTGTTACCGGTGTGCGAAGCTCCGCACCGCAATCGCTGCCCGGCAGCGCGGCGGGGAGCATCGCGCTCATCCCGCCACCGCCCCGGCGATCGACAATGTCGCTGGTGTGGACGCGCTGCCCTGCAACCGCGCGGCGCGCAGCTTGAGCAGGAACTGCGTCGCGTTGATGACATAACTGGCATAGGCCGCGAGCGCGAGCAGCATGCGGCCGCGCTCGCTGCCATACCCGCCAAACAGGGCGACGAGATAGGCGCTGTGCAATGCGAGCACGAGCATACTGAACACATCCTCCCAGAAGAAGGATTCGGCGAACAGCCATTTGTCGAACACGACCTTTTCCCAGATCGAGCCGGTAATCATGATCGTGTAGAGCGTGGCGGTCTTCGCGACGATCGAGGCCGTCGCAGCGCCCGCGCCTTCACCGGTCGCGAGATAGCGCAGCACGAGCGTGAGACTGATCAGAAAGACAAGGAACTGGACGGGTGCCAGAATGCCCTGGACCAGCGTCCAGCGGGTCGCGTCGCGGCGGCGGCGCTGTTCGGGGGTATAGAGCGGCGAGACCCCCTGTTTGGGCCTGTTCGCATTGGATGGGCTTTCGACCCGCATCGGACCCCGCCTGCTGTTTTCCGTACAACGAGACTTAGGCCGTCCGTCCGCAAAGTGTCAATAAACTTTGACGTAACGAAATTTGGACAAATGTTGCGCTGCGGCACCTTTCCGATATTGTCAGGCACGTCAAAGGGGCATACGCTGCGAGTCGCCGGGGCCATCAAAATATTGGCGCCCCAGTATGTAACATGCGTCGATAACTGGCTTTTCGGGAGAGCCGAGGCATGGGATCGTCACTCGGATATGGGCAGGCCGCGCCCGGAAATTACCTTCGCGACCCCCTCTCCAGGCACCGGCTCGAACCGGGCAGTCTGGCGGCGTTGCGCTCTGTACTGGCGCCGCGGCACGACGATGACCGGTCCCTCAGCACCCTGATCGAAAGCGAGATCATTCCGCGCCTGATGGTCGCCAATGGCGGCATGCGCGATGCCACGATCGATCAGACTGACGACCGGGATAGCGCCGACCAGATCACCCAGGCCGAGATCGCGGCGCTGGCGCCGCTAGCCTTGCAAATCGAGGCCGACGAGCTGCTCGAATATGCCGACCGAATCCTTGGCCGCGGCGTGCCGGTGAGCAACTTGCTCGTCGATCTGCTCGCCCCGGCGGCACGCCTGCTCGGCGAATATTGGGAACAGGATCGCTGCGATTTCGTCGATGTCACGATGGGACTTTGGCGCCTGCAGGAGGTCGTCCACGAGGTTGCCGGTCGCGCCAGTTTAGCGCGACGCCTTGGCGCGGCCGGTCGGCGCGCGCTGTTCGCGGTGATGCCGGGCGATCAACACAGCTTCGGCACCGTGGTGATCGACGAGGTTTTCTGTCGTGAGGGCTGGATGACCGATCGTCTCGGCGAGGGACAGGCAAGCGACCTGCTCGACCGTGTCGCCGGGACGTGGTTCGATCTTGTCGGATTGACGGTGAGTTGCGACTCCCATACGGCGAACCTGACCTCGCTCATTACGGCACTGCGTAACGTGTCGCGTAACCCTCGGGTGCGGGTGATGGTCGGTGGACGGGTGTTCGTCGAACAACCCGATCTGGCGAACCAGGTCGGCGCGGACGGGACCGCCCCGGATGCAAAGGTCGCGCTGACCGTCGCGGATGATCTGGTCGGTGCGATCGAACGTGAGTGCCTGCCCTGCGGTTAGGCGCTTTGGATATGGGAGCGTCGCTGCGCGGAGATGAACAAGCACCACGCACCTTCCGGGCCCCACGCCTTTACGAACCCCGCGAGCAATCCCGGCGCGCTGCCGGCTGAGGTTTCCGCGGCGGTTCTCGCTGCCGTCGGCGATATCAGCTTCGTCCTCGATCTGGACGGAAGAATCCTCGACACTGCGGTGTCGGATCGCGAACTCGCCGCGTTCGGCGTCGGCGGCTGGAACGGCACCAACTGGGTGGATACCGTAACCGTCGAGAGCAGAGACAAGATCAGCGAGATGCTCGCTGACGCTGCCGGCGGCAAGCCCGCGCGCTGGCGCCAGATCAACCACGCCACGCCCAGTGGCGATGTCGCGATGCGCTATCTAGCGATGCGACTCGGCACGAGCGAGCGGCTGATCGTCATCGGCCGTGACATGCGCGGCGCGGCCACCGCGCAACAGCGCCTGCTGCAGACGCAACAGTCGCTTGAGCGCGACTATATCAAATTGCGCCAGGCTGAGGCGCGTTACCGCTTGTTGTTCGACATGGCGCAAGAGGCGGTTCTGATCGTCGATGCCGGCAGCCGTCGCGTCGCGGAGGCGAACCCCGCAGCCTATCGTCTGCTTGGTGCGCGCGACGGTACGCTGACCAGTCAGCCGGTGACCGCGCTGGTCGATGCCGATGATCGCGAGGCGTTCCTGGCGCATCTCGGCGCCGCAGAGGCGACCGACGATATGACCCCGGTGACGCTGCGCCTGCCGCGTGGCCGAGGCGAGATCAGGCTCGTCTCGCGGCTGTTCCGCCAAGCGCGGGTCGCGCTGCTGCTGGTGCGGATCGAGCCCATCACCGAAGCGGCGGTCGGCGGCGCCGGCGACAGTCGCCTCACCGAAGTGGTCGAGCGCATGCCCGACGCCTTCGTGCTGACCGATGGCGCACTCAATATCCTCACCGCCAACGCCGCCTTTGTCGAGCTCGCCGAGGCGCCATCGGCCGATCGCGTGCGCGGCGCCGCACTCGGCACGTGGCTGGGCCGGCCTGGGATCGATCTCGACCTGATCATGGGCCAGTTGCGCGACCATGATTCGGTGCGCAACGTCGCGACGATCCTGCGCGGCTCGACCGGCGGCCAGGAAGAGATCGAGGTTTCCGGCGTCTCGGCGCGATTCGGCGACGATATCTGCTATGGTTTCACGATCCGCAATGTCGGTCGCCGCTTGCGCAGCGTGCCCGATCCCGGCCTGGATCTGCCGCGCTCGGTCGAGCAACTGACCGAACTGGTCGGACGGATGTCGCTGAAGGAAATCGTTCGCGAATCGACCGACCTGATCGAGCGGCTCTGCATCGAGGCGGCGCTCGCCTATACTGACGACAATCGCGCCTCCGCGGCCGAGATACTCGGTGTCAGCCGCCAGAGCCTCTATTCAAAGCTTCACCGCCATGGCCTTGGCAGTCTGGTCGCCGGCGAGGAATAGCCGCTGCTTCGGCGAGCGAAGGAGTTGTCAATTTTATTTGACGCTTTGTGCTGTAAGGCATAGCCTTCAAGACATGGCGCGTTCAACGATTCCGGCAGCTTCGGCGCCGTTTCCGGCACTTCGCGACATTGTCGAACTGTCGAAGCCGATCACCTGGTTTCCGCCGATCTGGGCATTCCTGTGCGGTGCGGTATCGTCTGGCGTGCCGATCACTGGTCGCGTCCCGTTCCTGATTGCCGGGGTGCTGCTGACCGGCCCGTTGGTGTGCGGCACCAGCCAGGCGGTCAATGACTGGTTCGATCGCCATGTCGACGCGATCAACCAGCCCGAACGTCCGATTCCCTCGGGCCGAATCGGCGGGCACTGGGGCTTGTGGATAGCCTGTATCGGCACCGCGCTCGCCGCACTCGTCGGCTGGGTAACGGGGCCGTGGGTGTTCGCCGCGACGCTGGTCGGCCTGTTCTTCGCCTGGGCCTATAGCGCGCCGCCATTGCGCCTCAAGATGAGTGGCATCTGGGGTCCCGGCGTGGTGGGGCTGACCTATGAAGGACTGACGTGGTTCACCGGCGCCGCCGTCATGGCGGGAACGCTGCCGCCCGCGCCGGTGCTGATCGTCCTGCTGCTCTACAGCCTCGGCGCCCACGGCATCATGACGCTAAACGACTTCAAGGCAGTCGAGGGCGATCGCGCGATGGGTATCCGCTCGCTGCCGGCGCTGCTCGGGGTCGATCGCGCGGCGCGCATCGCCTGCATCGTCATGGCCGTGCCTCAAGTCATCGTCGTCGGCTTGTTGTGGCATTGGGGTCATCACGTCTCGTCGGGCATCGTTGCGGTGCTGCTGCTGGCGCAATTCGGCCTGATGGCGCGGATGCTCGGCGATCCGCTCGCGCGCACACCGTGGTACAACGCTACCGGCACCAGCGCCTATGTGCTCGGCATGCTCGCTGCTGCCTTCGGGCTGGGCGGGGTCGCCGGGCTGTGAGCGGACGCGGCCTCGGCTGGCCGTCGATCGTCCGCCTCGGGCTGGTGCAAAGCGCGATCGGCGCGATGGTGATGCTGGCGACCTCGCTGCTCAACCGCGTAATGGTGGTCGAATATGCCCTGCCTGCCGTAATTCCCGGCGGCCTGGTGGCGTGGCATTATGGCGTGCAACTGTCGCGCCCGATCTGGGGACATGGCTCCGATAGCGGCAAACGCCGTACGCCATGGATCGTCGGCGGCATGGCGGTGCTCGCCGGCGGCGCGCTGCTCGCGATCGCCGCGCTGCCGTTGCTTGGCGCGCGTCATTGGGGCGGACTGCCGCTCGCCATCCTCGCCTTCGCGCTGATCGGTGCCGGGGTCGGTGCGGCGGGGACCTCGTTGCTCGCGCTGCTGGCGACGCGTGTCGTGCCCGAACGCCGCGCCGCCGCGGCCGCGATCACCTGGATCATGATGGTCGCCGGTATCGCCATTACCGCGGGCGTGGCTGGGGCATTGATCGAGCCCTTCTCGCTGCCGCGTCTCGTACGCGTGGCGAGCGGCGTCGCGGTCGTCGCATTCCTTGTCTCGCTGTTCGCCGTGTTGGGCATCGAGCGCGGTACGCCACCGGAAGTGGACGGGCCGCGTGCGTCGACCGACTTCGCCGCCGCGCTGCGCGAACTCTGGGGGGACCGCGACGCGCGGCGATTCACCATCTTCGTGTTCGTCTCGATGCTCGCTTATTCGATGCAGGACCTGATCCTCGAGCCCTTTTCGGGCTTGTTGTTCGGCTTCACGCCGGGCGAGTCGACCCAGCTTTCCGGCGTACAGCATGGCGGCGTACTGGCCGGCATGGTCCTGACCGGCGTCGGCGGAAGCGCCTTTGCCGGGCGCGGCGCGCGCGATTTGCGGCGCTGGATCTTTGGCGGGTGTGTGGGCTCGGGGGTGGCGCTCGCCGGCCTCGCCTTTGCCGCGCATGTCGGCGCCGGCTGGCCGCTCCGGGTCAATATCTTCCTGCTCGGTTTCGCCAACGGCGTTTTCGCGGTCGCCGCGATCGGGTCCATGATGCAGCTCGCCGGTGCCGCTGGGCCGCATCGCGAGGGTATCCGCATGGGTGTATGGGGCGCGTCGCAGGCGATCGCCTTCGGGGCCGGCGGGCTGATCGGCGCGGTCGGCGTCGATCTCGGCCGTAGCGTGATGGGTGCCACCGACCGAGCCTTTGCGCTCGTGTTCACCGGTGAAGCGCTGTTGTTTCTGGTCGCTGCGGCATTGGCAATCGGTTCGGCACGCGTGGCGCAACCGTCGCACATCGAGGCGACGGCATGAGCAACGCAGCTTTCGATGTGGTCGTGGTCGGCGGCGGACCTGCGGGTGCGACGGCAGCGACCGATCTCGCGCGTGCCGGGCATCGCGTGTTGCTGCTCGACCGCGCCGGCCGGATCAAGCCATGCGGCGGCGCGATCCCGCCGCGCGCGATCACCGATTTCGCCATCCCCGATCATCTGCTCGTCGGCAAGGCGACCTCGGCACGGATGATCGCGCCTTCCGACAAGCAGGTCGACATGCCGGTCGGCGACGGCTTTGTCGGGCTGGTTGACCGCGAGGTGTTCGACGAGTGGCTCCGGGCTCGCGCCGCACTGGCCGGGGCGGAGCGACGCACCGGGATCTTCGAGCGGATCGACCGCGACGAGATGGGCTGCGCGGTGGTGGTGTACAGGGACAGGCGCGGCAGCGACGAACATCGTGTTGCGACGCGCTCGGTGATCGGTGCCGATGGCGCACGGTCGGTGGTGGCGCGGCAGGAACTTAAAGGTGCCGACAAGGTGCCGTGCGTCTATGCCTATCACGAGGTAATTCGTTCGCCCGCCGCGAGCGATCCGGGCTTCGACCGGTCGCGGTGCGACGTCTATTATCAGGGCAGAATCTCGCCGGATTTCTATGGCTGGGTGTTCCCGCATGGCGACACCGCGAGCATCGGCGTGGGCAGCGCGATCAAGGGCTTTGCGCCGCGCGCTGCCGTCGCTGCGCTGCGTGTAAGGGCTGGCCTCGACGGCTGCAAGACGATCCGGTGCGAGGGTGCACCGATCCCGCTCAAACCGCTGCGGCGCTGGGATAATGGCCGCGACGTTGTCGTCGCGGGCGACGCTGCGGGCGTCGTCGCACCCGCCTCGGGCGAGGGCATCTATTATGCGATGGACGCCGGTCGCCACGCCGCCCGGTCGGTCGACATTTTTCTCGCCGCCGGCAACCCAAGAGCGCTGCGCCTCGCGCGAAAAACCTTCCTGCGCGCGCACGGCCGGGTGTTCTGGATCCTCGGCATGATGCAATATTTCTGGTATTCAAGCGACCGACGCCGCGAACGCTTTGTCGCGATCTGCGAGGATCCAGACGTCCAGCACCTCACCTGGCAGGCCTATATGAACAAGCGTCTCGTCCTTGCGCGGCCGGTCGCCCATGCTCGCATCTTCCTCAAGGACATGCGGCATTTGCTGGGTTCGGTGGCGTAATCGCGATGGGTCGGGTGTGGCTGTTACCGATGATCATTGCCGGCGGGGTGGCCGTCTTCGTCGCAGCGCTGGGTGCGACGATCACCGAGATCGGGCCATGGTACCACCATCTCGTCGAACCGCGTTGGGGCCCGCCCGACGCGATGTTCGGCGTGGCGTGGACAATCATCTTCGCGCTGACGGCGACTGCGGGTGTGACCGCTTGGAACGCGATGTCGACCCCAGGCGAGCGCGACTGGCTGATCGGCCTCTTCGCGCTCAATGGCTTCCTCAATGTCCTGTGGAGCCTGATCTTCTTTCGGCTTCATCGTCCCGACTGGGCGCTGATCGAATTGCTGCTGTTGTGGCTGTCGGTGCTCGCTTTGATACTGGCGACGTGGCGGCACTCGATCGTGGGCGCGATCCTCTTGCTGCCTTATCTCGGCTGGGTCACCTTTGCCGGTTATCTCGACATGACGATCGTCAAGCTCAATGGGCCCTTCTCCTGAGCGGCGCGATCGAATGGCTGTTCGTAGGCGGCCATGTCGCCGAACTCGTGCTGCTGGTGATGCTGGGCGAATGGCTGTGGTTGGTCGGGCGACGCGCCTGGAGCGCGATGTCGGCGACGCTGCGGTTGTTGCCCGGCGCCCTGATGATGGTTGCGCTAGGCGCGGCGCTGCGTGGGGCGCCCTGGCCTTGGGTAGCCGTTGCGCTAACCCTGTCCTTCCCCGCGCATCTCGCCGATCTCCGGCGGAGATGACGCGGGTCGGGAACGGTCGTCAGTTCGCCTTGAGGTAGGCGATCACGTCGGCGCGCTTTTGCGCGTCGGACAGGCCGGCAAAGGTCATCTTGGTGCCGGGCACGACGCGCTGCGGCTTTTCGAGATACTGGAACAGCTTTTCGGGTGTCCAGGTGATGCCGCTGTTCTTGTTGGCGTCGGAATAGGTGTATCCCGCAATCGTGCCGGCCGCGCGCCCGACCACGCCGTGCAGCATCGGGCCGATCTTGTTCTTGTCGAGTTCGTGGCAGGTCTTGCATTGCAGGAACACGATGCCGCCCTTGGTAGCGTCGCCGGTAAAACTGGCGAGCTTGGTCCCGTCCATGGTGTCGGTATTGCTGGCCGCCGACGCGGTACTCGCCGCCGGTACCGTGCTCGCAGCCGGCGCCGCGGCGCCGGCGTCGGTCGAGGTCGAACTGGTGCTCGTCGTGGTCGTGGTGGTGTCGGTATCCTCGGCCTTTTTGGAACATGCCGCCAGTGCCAGGGCGGAAACCGCAATCGCCAGCGTCAGCCGGCCGTAGCGAAACACATGCATCCTATGCTCCTATTCCGTGAGTCGTTACTCCCGAGGGTACCATCCCACACCAATATCGTTCCATTGTCCAATTTCTTTGACACTATTTCGGTAAAGTACCGGTCGCGCCTTGAGGCATGATCTGTGCGTCAGGCCGCGAACAACACCCTGATATCGGGCGCGGCGCCGGTCAGCAGATCGGCCGCCAGCGCTTCGGCCACGCCGAGATCGCCACCGCACCGCTGCGTGTCCCCCGCGACATGGTCGCTGCCATCCTCGGCGAGCGGCTCGGCACGCGACATTCGCTCGAACGCGCGCGCCGGCACCGGTGGCGCACAGGTCGCCACGCTGTGCGTCGCGCAGGGCGTTCCGGCAGCGGCGATCAGCAGCTACACCTTCCCGACCACCGCAACCGGCCAGACTCTCACCGGCAACACCAGCCTGACGCCCGAACGCGCCGACACCTAGAATGTCGGCGCCGTGTTCAACGCCCCGCGCAGCAGCGGCATCCTCGGCGATTTCTCCGTCTCGGTCGATTATTACAAGATCAACATCAAGAACGTGATCTCGACTGTCCCGGGTCTCACCGTGCTGTCGAAATGCTTCAATCTCGACGGGTCGAACCCGACCTATTCCAACGCCAATCTCTGTTGCGGGCTGATCCAGCGCGACGCGAGCGGCCAGCTCGTCAGCGTCGCCACGCCTTATCTCAACCTCGGCGCGCTGAAGACCGACGGGGTCGAGGTACAGGTACACTGGTGCGTGCCGGCAACCCCTATCGGAGAGACCGGCAAGCTCTATGTCGACTCGGCGATCGGCTGGCTGCACAATTACAGCGTCCAGCTGCTGCCCGGCGCGGCGTTCCTCGACTATACCGGCGTCAGCAACGGCGGCGCAGGGACCGGCGCGGTCCCGCCGCGTGCGACGCCGAAATGGAAGGCGCTGACGACCTTCGGTTACCGGTCGAGCGCGGTCGGCGCGAGGCTGCGCTGGCGCTACCAGAACGCGATGAGGGACGTCAGTTCGGTGCTGACGCCCGCCACCGCCGCCATCGGCGGTCCGGCCTATTCGCTGTTGGACCTGTTCGGCACGGTCAAGACCAACAAGCAGTTCGAGTTGCGCGCCGGGGGTCAACAAACTGTTCGACAAGGGGCTGCCGTTCGTCGCGAGTTCGCAGAACGGCACCGACACGGCGCTGTACGATCCAATCGGTCGCTCCTTCTATGTCGGTGTGAAGGCCGGCTTCTAGCACGCTGCCTTTCGAAACCATCCTGAAGGCGGCCGGCGGCCGGCAATGACATTGCCGGCCGCCGTGTCGTTGTGGCGCGCGCTTTTTTGCAACGCACCATGCCGGTCATTGCGTTGGCCCGGTCGCGTGAAGACTGGCATCACGGGCGGCATGTCGCGATCCGTGAAAACCGTTGTGCCCCTTGATCAGCTACCGTTCGGCTTGCTCGCAGTGATCCGCGCGTCGACCGCGGCGTTGCCGGTCTGTTGCGTTTACCCGCCGCCGTCGGCGCAGCCGTGACCAACGCCATCGTGAAGATCGGATCAGTTTTATGGGCGTAATCGTGCTGGCCATGCAGCTTGCGGTACCGCGGACGCGCGGGCCCGCTTCTTGATTGACGAAGGGCGGGTCCGTCATACCGGGCGTCTACGCTGTTCGGCCATGTCGGGGTGGTGGCCGTGGGCGGATTGCATAGTGTCGCTGCGCTGGCAGCGACAATCGAGGGGGACGAGACATGACCGAAATAGCCGCGCCGACCGAGCCGGGGGCGCAAGCGAGCGCGCTGGATCGCTATTTCTCGCTGTCACAGCGCGGCACATCGACGCGCACCGAGGTGCTGGCGGGATTCACGACCTTCCTGACGATGGCGTATATCGTGCTGGTCAATCCGGCGATCCTCGGTCAGGCCGGGATGCCCGTCGCCTCGGTCGCGGCGGCGACCTGCTTCGCCGCTGCCTTCGCCTCGATCCTGATGGGCGTCGTCGCCAATACCCCGCTGGCGCTGGCGCCCGGCATGGGACTCAACGCCTATTTCAGCTTCACCGTGGTGCAGCAGATGGGCATTCCCTGGCCGGTCGCGCTGGGCTGCGTGCTGATTTCGGGCGTGGCGTTCCTGGTGCTGACCCTGACGGGCGTGCGGCAGATGATCGTCGCGGTGATCCCGCCGCATCTGTTCGCCGCGGTGGCGGGCGGGATCGGGCTGTTCATTGGTTTCATCGGCTTGAAGAACGCCGGCATCATCGTCGCCAACCCGGCGACTTTCGTCGCGCTGGGCGACCTCACGGCGCCGGGCGCGGCGCTGGCGCTGTTCGGGCTGCTGGTGATCGGCGCGCTCAGCGTGTGGAACGTGCGCGGCGCGATGCTGATCGGGATCGTCGGGACGACCCTGGTGGCATGGTTCGCCGGGCAAGTGGCAATGAAGCCCGAGCCCTATAGCCTGTCGGCGCTGACCGGTACGGCGTTCAAGCTCGATCTGCCCGGCGTATTCGGCCTTGGCGGAAAGCACGGCCTTGGCCTGCTCGAGATCCTGTTCGTCTTCCTCTTCGTCGACCTGTTCGATAATATCGGCACGCTGGTTGCGGTCACCAAGCGTGCCGGGCTGATGGATGCGGCGGGGCGCATCCCCGGGCTCAACCGCATCCTGATGACCGATGCGGTGGCGACGATCGTCGGGTCGCTGGCCGGCACCAGCACCGTCACCAGCTATGTCGAGAGCGCGGCCGGCGTACAAGCGGGCGGGCGCACCGGGCTGACCGCGATCGTCACCGGCCTGCTGTTCCTCGCCACGATGTTCGTCGCGCCCTATGCCCAGCTCGTGCCGCTGGCCGCGACCGCCCCGGCGCTGATCATCGTCGGCGGGCTGATGCTGTTGCCGTTGACCGAGGTCGAATGGGAGGACCCCTATGCGGCGATCCCGGCGTTCCTGACCGTGGCGATGATCCCACTGACCTTCTCGATCGCCAACGGGCTGGCGTTCGGCATCACCGCCCATGCCGCGCTTAAGCTGCTGCGCGGCAGGATCACGCGGGCGGACTGGTTCCTGTTGCTGCTCGCCGGGCTGTTCATCCTGCGCTTCACCTGGATGAGTGCTGCGGCATGATGCGCGCGCTTGGCATCGTGTGCTGGTCGTGCTGGTCGCCGTCGCCGTGTCGCGCGGCTTCAGGTTGTGACGCCGAGGGGGAGGCCGGTCGAAAACAGCGAAGCCCGCCAATGTGAACTTCGCCAGATCGACTACTGCCATCCCTTTTGTCGACGCTGAAAGCTGCGCCGAGATTTGGTGAGCCCTCAGCGCCTCGGGCCGATCGGCACGCCGATCACCGCCTTGACGATCCATTTGTCCGGGTTGGTGCCATAGCCGCGTCCGACGCCGAGATTGAGGTCCCAGCGCCCCAGACCGGTGTCGATCGTGACATAGCTTGCCTGCTCGCTGTCGCCGAAGCGGCCGAGCGCACGGAATTCGCCGATGCCGGTATAGTTCTCGACCCCCAGGGCGAATTTGGGCGACAGCGCATAGTTCAGCTTGGTCGCGATCTCGAGCGAGGCCGGCCCCGGTGCCGGCCCGGAGACGGTAAAGTCGACATTGGCATTGGCCGCCAGGGTCCATTTGCCGAAACGCACGCCGGCAATGCCCTTGAACTCGGCATTGTAGGGGTTGACGTCGAGCTTGCGGTCGACACGACCGATCTCGAAATTGGCGCCGACGAACCATTTCTGCCGTTCGGCGCGCGGCAGGATATATTTCAGGCGGAACTTGACGCCGTCGACCCCGAGGCGGCCATGATTGTCGAGCGTCGCGAGCGGGAGATAGGCGCCGAATTCGAGATTGTGCGTCAGGCCGTAGGAGAATTCCGGGGTGACGCGAAGCCGGTGCACCGACTGCTGCTCGCCGGGATAATCGGCGATCTGGTCGCCGCTCAGCACATAGTTGGTGTGCACGTCGAGGCCCAGCTCGCCCGGCGCGTCGAGCTCGTCCATATAGACCTGGATTTCCTCGGGGCCGGCGAGCGCCGGCGTCGCGACGAACAAAGCAGCGCCAGCCGCGGCGAGTAGGGCGAGCCGGTCAGTGCGCACGAGAAATGAACGCATTGGTGAAGGTCTCCGTGAAAGCGATCCCGGCATATTTGGGTGCCAGCGCGGCCATCGCCTGCCATTCGGCCCGTGCGGCCGGCTCCGGCATCATGCCATCGGTTTCGAACATTTGCTTGTCTTCCGCCAACAAGCGGACGAACGCCGCGCGATCTTTCCCGACCATTTTGGGCGGCAAGATGGCGGCGATATCCGACGCATCATGGCTGGCGATGTAGCCCAGCGCCTTGCGGCAGGCATTGACCAGATGCTGTACCATATCCGGATGCGCGGCAACGTAGATCTTCGGCAGATACAGCGCGGTCGAGGGAAATACCGTGCCCAGCGCCGCGCGCGTCCCGGCGGCGCTGGTCAGGTCGGCGAGCATGACATTGCCCTTGCCGACATAGAAATCGGCATCGGGTTGATGGGCGACGATGGCGTCGGCGGTGCCGTCGCGCAACGCCGCCGCCATCGCGTCGCGGCTCATCAGCGGCAAGGCGGTATAGTCGTGGATGCCGAATCCTGCATGCAGCGCGATCCAGTTGGCGGTGGTGGTCTTGCCGCTGTTGCTCCCGCCGGTGAAGACGCGGCGTCCCTTGAGATCCGCAAGGGTCGTGATTTCGCCGCGCAGCCGATCGGCGACGATGAGGGTCAGTCCCGGCGAGATACCCATCGTGATCACCGCCTGGGTGACGAGATGATCGTCGGCCTGCGACATGAAGGTATGATGGTAAAAGGCCACCGCGCCGTCGGCGCGCCCGTCCCTGATCAGATCGGCCGGCGAGGGCTGTGCCGGCGCGTCGACCAGCGTCACGGTCAGTCCCTCGTCGCGGAAATAGCCCAGTCGCTCCGCCACGATCACCGGCAGGTTGCGCGTCTCGCCGGTCCCGTCCACGGCGAGCACGACGCGCGGTGCGCCGGACGGCGCGGCGCGCACGGACTGAAGCGGGCCCATCAGCACGGCCAGTGCCAGCATCATTCGCAACTGCATCATCCGCCACGCCCTTGTTGAACACCCGTAGCGCCGCGTTAGCGACACCTGCGTTGATCCTCGATCCGCCAAATGGCGCATAGGCGAGGTCAGGACACCGCTCTACCGCGGCCATCGACAGGAGAGGATCTTACGATGGCAGTTTTGACGCGGTTGATTCGGATGTGGCTGGCGCTTGCGTCGATCGTTGCCTGCGCCACACCCGCGCTGGCGGCGGAGCGCAGCGATCCGAGCCTCATCATCGCGGTCTATGCCAAGCCTGCCGACCGGGCTGCGTTGCGTAGCGCGCTTGAGGCCGGCCACGTCGAACGGTTGCGTCGCTGGAAGGCGGACGGTGTGCTGACGCATTATCGGTTGATGTTCGCCCGTTATGCCGACACCGGCATGTGGGACGCGATGGAACAGCTGACCTTCGCCGACGCCGCCTCGCTGGCGCGCTGGAATGCCATCGAGCACCAGTCTCCTGCGGGACTCGAGCCTGGCACGCTGGCGCTGGTGCAATCGATCGAAACCACCCCGGCCACGCTCGTGCGCGGTGACACCAGCGACACGACCGCCGATCCGGCCGTGCTGGTCATTCCCTATCAATCGCTCGTTCCACCGGCCGAATATCTGCACTATCTCGATGGCTACACCGTCCCGCAATTCCGTGGCTGGATACGCGA
This sequence comes from Sphingomonadales bacterium, assembly GCA_038245375.1. Taxonomy (GTDB): domain Bacteria; phylum Pseudomonadota; class Alphaproteobacteria; order Sphingomonadales; family Sphingomonadaceae; genus Sphingomonas. The sequence continues at coordinate 27,488 of JBBRSN010000014.1, forward strand.
GGGCATTCTGCAATCCTATGACATCGTCACCAGCCTCTACCCCGCCGGCCGGCCGTGGAATGCGATGATCATGCTGCGCTATCGTGACGATGCCGCGCTAGCCCGGCGCGACGCGGTGGTCGCCAAGGTGCGCGCGCAACTCGCGCTCGACCCTGCATGGAAGGCGATCAGCGACAACAAGAAGGCGATCCGCAACGAGCGCGTCCTCGCTATCGCCGACCAGATCGCGTCGGACGAAGCACAGTGAGCTGGCGACGCAAGCTCATCCCGGTCCATCGCTGGACCGGCCTGACGCTCGGGCTGATCGTGCTGCTTTCGGCCTTTACCGGCGCGGGCATGGCGTTTCGCGCGCAACTCGATCCGCTACTCTATCCCCGCGTCGCGCGCACGGCACCGTGCGCCACGCCCCTGTCGCTCGACACGCTGGCCGCGTCCGCTCGACGGCTCCATCCCAAGGGCACACTCGACTATCTGCGCGTCCGAAACGATGCCACGGCTCCGGTCGCAGCGCGCTTCCTCAACAAGGACACGCTCTATCTCGATCGCTGTTCCGGTGCCGCGTCCGCCAGCCAGAACCGCTATCAGGGATTCTTCGGGGTGCTGGAATGGTTGCACCGCGGGCGATGGGCCGAGTTCGGCGGCTGGGTGATGGGCACGGGCGCGCTGTCGCTCATCCTGCTGCTCGCCGGCATTGGTGTCTATCTGTGGTGGCCACGGCGGCCGCGCCGCTTCAGCCAGGGATTTCGCGTCAGTGGCAAGTTGAAGGGGCCGGCGTTCAACATCGGCCTGCACCGCGCAGTTGGTGCCTGGGCGACCATCCCGCTGCTGCTCAGCGCGCTGACCGGCTTGCCCAACGCTTTTGACGGCTTGCACGATGCGATCGTCTCACTGGACGGCAAGCCGGAAAGCAAGCTTGGCTCGGCACCGCCGGCCGGTCCACATACCGCTATGCTGCCGCTGGCAGCGGCGTGGCAGACCATCGACCGGCTCGCGCCCGGCGCTAGCGAAGTGTTGATCCATGTCGCACGCGCGCCACGAGATCCGCTCGAAATCTATATCATCGCGGCCGGCGCGCCGCACGCCAATGCGCGAACCTACCTCTATCTCGATGCATGGTCGGGCCGCGTGCTCAGCTATGTCCCGTACAGCCGGATGGGTAGCGGCAGTCGCCTGTATTTCTGGATGTTGTCACTGCATACCGGCGAGGTCGGCGGCATTTTCGGCCAGCTCATCCTGTTTCTTGGCGCGATCGGCGCCTTGATACTCGGCTATACCGGCATCTCGGCCTATGTCCGGCGCCGCTTCAAGCTCGATCGCAAGCGCCCCGTGCCAGCCCGGAATATGGTGGGGACGACGTCAGCGTGAGCGCGGGGCCGGGGTGTCGCCTGCCGGCAAGCCGGCGCCGCCCGCGTGCAATGCCGTGTTCCAGCGCTTGAGAAAATAGCGCCGCGTCAGCGCATCGCGATCGACCAGCAGGGCCGGTCCGACGCGGATCGCGCGGAGCGACACGCCGGGTGACGACAAGCCCTCGGGGGTCGGTACGTCCGAGCGCACCGACGGCATCGACCGTGCGGCGAGGAATTGCTGGCCGCGCCGCGAGAGCAGGAAATCGATGAACAGCCGGGCCGCCGCCGGATGCGGCGCCGCCGCCGGGATCAGCGCGATGCGTGACATCACCAGCGTGTAATCGCGCGGCAGCACCATGCCGAGGTTCGGGTCGTGGCGGACCTCGTCACGCGCGTAGGAGCCGATGATGTTGTAGCCGATCGCGATCTTGCCCGCCCTGACCGCCTGCATCAGCGGCTCGGCATTGTCGTAGAGCTTGACCTGGTTTGCGCTCATCGCCCGGACGAGCCGCCAGATGTCGTGCGTCGCCTGTTGATCCTGAATCAGATAGAGATAGCCCACCGCCGAGTTCTCGACGTCATAGGTCGCGACCCGCCCGCGCAGCGCCGCGGGCTGCTGCTCCAGCAATCGGGTAAGCGCGGCCCGGGTCGTTGGCGCGGCGGCGTCGGCGATCAGCGTGCGGTTATAGATCATCACGATCGGCTCGGCGGTCACACCCCATGCCTGATTCTTCCAGTTCGCCCATTCGGGCAGCGCCTTTGCCTCCGGCGAATCATAGCTTTGCGCATAGCCGTCGTTGGTCAGCTTGATCTGCAGATCCATCGCCGAGGACCACAGGAAATCGGGTGTTTCCTTTCCCTTCGCGACCGCATCGAGAAAGCGGTCGTTGAGCATCCGCGCCGACATCTCGACATAGCTGACGGTCAGGCCGGGATGAGCACGACGAAAAGCGTTGAGCAGCGGCTCGATCTTGACCTTGTCGGTCGCCGACCAGATCAGCAGCTGGCGCTCGCCATCGGCCTGGCGAAGGACGTCGGCATAGCTGCGCGGATAGCCCGGCGGGATGCGCGGATCGCGCTTCGTGCAGCCGGCGAGCGCCAGCCCGGTAGCGAGCAAGATCAGAATGTCGCGCGCGCCGGGCACCGGTTCCTTTCGCCCGTTCCGGGCTCAATCTGGTCAGCGCGGCTTTTCTGCCCCTATAAGCGCGACGTCAATGTGTGGGGCGATCGTGGCGCGAATCCTGTTGGTCGAGGACGATCCATCGCTGGCCCGTGGGCTCAGCGCGACGCTCAAGGCGTCGGGCTATGCCGTCGATGTCGCCGAGGATGGCGAAGCCGCGCTGGCGCTGGCGCGCGAGGAGCCGTTCGCGCTGATCACGCTCGACCTCGGCCTGCCCGACATGTCGGGGTTGCTCGTGCTGCAGCGCCTGCGCCGCGACGGGCTCAAGACGCCGATCCTGATCCTGACCGCACGCGACGCGATCGAGGACCGGGTCGCCGGACTCGACCAGGGCGCCGACGATTATCTGCTCAAGCCGTTCGAGCCGAGCGAGCTCGAGGCGCGCATTCGCGCCCTGCTGCGCCGCGCCCAGGGCGAGGCTTCGCCGGTCATCACGATCGGCGCGTTGAGCGTCGATGCGGCGCGGGCCGTGGCGATGGTCGGCGAGCGTACGCTCGACCTCAGGCGCCGCGAATGGACCGTGCTGGAACGGCTCGTCGCGCGCGTCGGCAAGGTTGTCGCCAAGGACCGGCTGGCCGGCGAGATCTTCGGGTTCGACGAGCCGGTCGGGCCCAATGCGGTCGAGGTCTATGTCGCGCGGTTGCGCCGCAAACTCGGCCCCGACGGTCCGGAGATTCGTACGATCCGCGGGCTCGGCTATATGCTCGTGGCGCCGTGATGCTCGCTGCGCTGTGGGACCGTGCCGGCGGTTCGCTGACCGCGCGTTTGCTGCGCGGCATGGTGTTGCCGATGGCGGGGCTCGCGCTGCTGCTCGGTATTGGCGGCGCGCTGGCGATCCGCAGCGCGGTCGAGACGGTCAACGACCGCATCCTCGGCGCCGCGTCGCGCGCCATCGCCGAATCGCTGACCGTCGAGGATGGCGAGATCGCGCTCAACCTGTCCCCGGCGATCTTCGGGATGATCGAGGATACCGAGCGCGACAATGTCTATTACAGCGTACGCCAGAATGGCCGTGCAATCACCGGCTATGGCGATCTGCCGAGCATCGCGGCGGGGTTGCGTGACACCGAAGTGCGTTTCGGCAACGCGGTCTATCGTGGCCGGCCCGTGCGTATCGTCAGCGAAGGGCGCCGCCTGTCGGGGATTGCGCAGCCGGTCGTTGTCGAGGTCGCGGAAACGCTCGGCACGCGCGAGCGTATCGAACGCAGGCTGCTGCTCGGGCTGGCCCTGCTCGAGGCGATTCTGATCGGACTGACCGCGCTGTTGCTGCCGGTCGCGGTGCGCTGGGGCATTCGTCCGCTGGTCACGCTGCGTGAGGAAATGGATCATCGGCTCGCCGTCGACCTGACTCCGCTGTCGCTCGACGGGGTACCGGCCGAGCTGCGCGATCTCGTTGCGGCGTTCAATCGCATGCTGCGCCGGCTCGACGCGGCGTTGCAGCGCATGCGTCAATTTACCGCCGATGCCTCGCATCAACTCCGCACCCCGCTTCAGATCCTGCGCACCCATATCGGCGTGTTGCGCCGCGCGGAACCGGGGAGCAGCGACGCGTCAGCGTCGTTGGCCGATATCGACCAGGCGAGCGAGCGGTTGCAGCGGCTCGTCGTGCAATTGCTGGCGCTGGCGCGCGCCGACAATGCCGCGCCGCCGATCGAATCCTTCGCGACGGTCGATGTCAATGCGCTCGCGGCCTCGGTCGCCGAGGACCACGCCGCGCACGCCATCGCGCGTGGTATCGAACTGCGCTTCGAGCGAGCGCAGGTGCCGGTCGCGATCCGCACGCAGGATCTGCTCGCCGCCGAACTGCTCGGCAATCTCGTCGACAATGCGATCCGCTATAATCGTGATCGCGGCCAGGTCGTGGTGTCGGTGGTGGCTGCCGCGGACGGCATCGATATCATAGTCGAAGACGACGGACCGGGCATCCCGGCCGCCGACCTGAGCCGGGTGATGACGCGGTTCTCGCGGCTGGATCGCGATGCGCCGCGCGAGGGCAGCGGGCTCGGCCTGTCGATCGCCGAGGCGCTGGCCGAGGCGCTCGGCGCGGCGCTTACCCTCGACACTGCGCGCAACGGGCGCGGGCTGCTGGTGCGAGTCCGCTTCCCGCGCGGGGCGTCGATCGCTGACAGCATCATGACAGCTTCGCCGACTACCACGACCCCACGATAGAGCCGGATCGATGTGACCGGCCGCGGATTTTGGAGGGGTTTCGGTGCGAAAGCTATTATTGTCCACGGCCTGCGCGGCCGTGCTGATGGGGTGCACCGGCACGAGCGACAATGGCACGACTGCTGACGCGGCCGATACGGCGAGCGTTACAGTCTTCACCATCGCCAAGGTCGCGCTTCCCGGCGAGGGCCGCGGCGATTACCTGACCGTCGATAGCGATGCACGGCGGCTCTACGTTACGCACAGCAGCGTCGTGCATATCCTCGACCTCGACACGCTCAGGCCGATCGCCACGGTCACCGGCCTGAAGGCGGCGCACGGCGTCGCGCTGGCCGCCGGCCATGGCTTCGTCTCGGATGGCGAGCAAAATGGCGTGGTCGAGTTTGACCCGGCGACTGGCGCGACGATCAAGCTGATCCCGACCGGCAAGAAGCCCGACAGCATTCTGCATGACGGCGCGTCGGGGATGGTCTGGGCGTTCGACGGTGATTCGGAGGAAATCAGCGTGATCGATCCGGCCAAGGGCGTGGTGATCAAGACGATCAAGCTGCCCAATGGCCCGGAATTCTCGCAGACCGACAACCAGGGCAAGATCTGGGTCAACATGGAGGAAGGCAACGACATCGGCGTGATCGACGCGAAAACGATGACGTTGACCGGCACCATCCCGTTGCCAGGCTGCGACGGCCCCGCGCCGCTCGCCTTCGATCCGGCCAACCGCGTCCTGTTCAGCGGCTGCAGCAACAAGGTGATGACGGTCACCGACGCCGATACGGGGACGGTGCTGACCACGCTGGCGATCGGCGGCGACCCGGATGGCATCACCTTCGATCCTGTCCGCAAGCGCGTCTACGTCGCCAACCGCGATGGCGGCTGGACGATCGTCGATCAGTTGGACAAGGCACATTACAGCGTCAACCAGACGCTCAAGATCGACGAATATGCCAAGACCGTGACGCTCGATCCCAAGACCCACCGCGTCTTCTCGTCGACGGCCGACCTGGTCTGGCCGCCCGCCGTGCCGGGCAAGAAACATCTGCCCAACGCCAGATCGGGCAGTTTCCGCCTGATGGTGGTTTCCGAAAAATAAGGCGGCGAGGCGGGCGACGGCACACGCGCCCGACCTCCCCCGCGGGAGAGAGATTATGGCCGAAAGCATTGCGATCGAAGCGATCGACGAAACCGACACGGTCGATGACGAGGCTGGCCCGACGGCTTGGTGGCGGATCATGGACACCAGGATCGGCATCGTTCCCGTGCCGGTATTCATCGCCATCGTCCTGCTGATCGGCGCCTATATCGCCAGGGGCAAGGTGCCGTCGGACCTGACCACCAACATCCTGATCCTGGCGGCGGGCGGCTTCGCCTGCGCCGAGGCCGGCAAGCACATTCCGGGCTTGAGGAAGGTTGGCGCGGCGGCGATTCTTGCCACCTTCGTTCCATCGCTGCTGGTCTATCTCGGCGTCATCCCCAAGTCGCTGAAGGATTCGATTACGACCTTCACCGACCAGAGCAACTTCCTCTATCTGTTCATCGGATCGATCATCGTCGGCAGCATTCTCGGCATGGATCGCAGGATGTTGATCGGCGGGTTCCTCAAGATCCTGGTACCGATCCTCAGCGGCTCGATTGCCGCCGCGGTGGTCGGCTGTACGGTCGGTACCGCACTCGGCATGGGGTTGAAGCACACCGTGTTCATGATCGTCGTGCCGGTGCTCGGCGGCGGCGTCGGCGAAGGCGCGATCCCGCTGTCGATCGGCTATGCCGCTTTGGGTGGCGGCGCGCAGGGCGACCTGCTCGCCGAGATCCTGCCGGCGGTGATGTTCGGCAGCCTTGCGGCGATCCTGCTGGCCGGCGGCTTGAACCTTTACGGCAAGCGTCGCCCCGACTTGACCGGGGAGGGCCAACTGCAGCCCGGCGAGCATGACGTGGCACTGACCGGTGCGGCGGCGCCGCGGTTCGTGCCCGACCTGCAAACCATCGGCGGCGCCGTGGTGCTGGCGATGACGCTCTATCTCATCGGCGCGCTGGTACAGGATCTGACCAAATTCCCGGGGCCGGTGACGATGCTGTTCCTCGCGGTGGCGCTCAAGCTCGGCAGGCTCGTCTCGCCGCGGCTCGAACAGGGCGCCTACCGCAATTACCAGTTCTTTGCCGCGCTCGTTACCTACCCGCTGCTGTTCGCGATCGGCGTCGCCAAGACGCCGTGGGAAAAGCTGATGAGCGCCTTCAACCTGCCCGAGATCGTCACGATCATGGCGACAGTGGTCGCGCTGGTGGTGACGGGCTTCTTCACCGGGCGGCTGGTCAATATCCACCCGATCGAATCCGCCATCGTCACCGCCTGCCGCGCAAGCCAGGGCGGCACCGGCGACGTCGCCATTCTCAGCGCCTCCAATCGCATGGTGCTGATGCCGTTCGCGCAGGTCGCGACGCGCATCGGCGGCGCGCTGACGGTTACGCTGGCCCTCGCACTGTTCGCCAGGTTCGGCGCGTGATCGCACATGGCGGGCGGGGGCAACCTCGCTCGCCGACATTGGCGAATTGTATATTCCGTGCAACCCGCGTCCAATCCGGCCTGGTCCAGGCGGGATGCGAGGGGAATTCAGGTGCTCAAGGTGCTGGTAGCCGAAGACGATGCCGAAACCCGCGCCTATGTCGAGCGGGGCCTGCGCGAACTCGGTCATGCCGTGACGACTGCCGCGGACGGGCGCGACGCACTGTTCCTTGCCGCGGGCGAAGCGTTCGACGCAGTCGTCCTCGACCGCATGTTGCCGGTGATCGACGGCATGACCGTGCTGAAGTCGCTGCGCGCTGCCGGCATTGCCACGCCCGTACTGATGCTCACCGCGCTCGCGCGGGTCGAGGACCGCGTCGAAGGCCTCGAGGCGGGCGCCGACGACTATCTCGTCAAACCCTTTGCCTTCAGCGAGCTGACCGCCCGGCTCAATGCGCTGGCGCGACGTCCCGCCGGGGTCAGCGCCGAGACAGTGCTGCGCGCCGGCCCGGTCGAGATGAATCTGCTCAAGCGCGAGGTGCGCCGCGCCGGCCAGCGCATCGAACTGCAACCGCGCGAATTCGCGCTGCTCGAGGAACTGATGCGTAACGCGGGGCGGATCGTCACGCGCACCATGCTGCTCGAGCGGGTGTGGGATTTTCATTTCGATCCCAAGACAAACATCGTCGAAACGCATGTCAGCCGGCTGCGCTCGAAACTCAATGCCGGCTTTGACGGTGATGTGATCCACACCGTGCGTGGTGCCGGCTATATGATCGATGGCTGAACTGGTGCGCCTCCCTTCCTCAACCGCGTTTCGCTTCGCCGCGTTTTTCAGCATGGCGTTCACGCTGTTGATCGTGGTGCTCGGCGCGGGCATCTATTGGGCGATCCGCAGCGAACTGCGCTACGATCTCGACCAGCGTATCGTTACCGGGCGCGATGCGCTCATGCGCGACGCCAGCGACGACGGGCTCGGACTGCGCCACGCGATCGACTACCGCGTCGCGCATGAGAGCAGCGACATGCGCTATGCGCTGCTCGACGCGCGCGGCGTGCAGGTCGCCGGGCGCCGCATCGCCGCGCCGCCGGCGCTCGGCTGGTCGGCGATGAACTTTCGCGACGAGGACAACGGACTCGACGCAACCCGCGCTTTCGCCTCGCGCACCGCCGATCGCGGGATGCTGATCGTCGGTGCAGACCCCGAGGCGATCGAGGAGCTCGATGCGCGGATGGTGCCACTGTTCGCTGCCGCTTTTGTGCTGGTCGCGGCGATCGGCGTGGCCGGCGCCTTCCTGCTCGGTCGCGTGCTGCAACGCCGGCTCGACGCGATCAGCCGCACCGCCGAGGCGATTATTGCGGGCGACCTTGCACGGCGCATCGCGCTGAGCGGCAGCGGCGACGAGTTCGACCGGCTGTCGGCGACACTCAACCGGATGCTCGAGCGCATCGCCCGGCTGCTCGACAATCTGCGCCAGGTATCGGGCGATATCGCCCATGATCTGCGCACCCCGCTTACGCGGTTGCGGCAGAAGCTCGAACTCGCCGCGGCCGGCCCGGACGAGCCTGCCGCGCTCAAACAGGCGATGGACGCGGCGATCGAGCAGACCGACGACATGCTCGCGCTGTTCACCGCGATTCTCGGCATTTCGGAGATCGAAGCCGGCGGCGCGGGGGTGCGCATGCGCCCACTCGACCTGAGCGGCCTGATCACCGATCTCGCCGATAGCTATCAACCCTCGGTGGAGGATGCGGGGCGCACGTTGACCCGCGAGATCACGCCCGACATCCGCATCGAGGGCAATCGCGAACTGCTCGCCCAGGCGGGCGTCAATCTGCTCGACAACGCGTTGCGCCACACTGCCGCCGGCACGCCGATCACGATCGGCCTGGCGCGGCAGGGCGACGACATCGTCCTCAGCGTTGCCGATCATGGCCCCGGCATTCCCGCAGCCGACCGCGAACGCGTGTTCGCGCGTTTCACCCGCCTCGAAGACAGTCGCTCGACCCCGGGCCATGGCCTTGGACTCAGCCTCGTCGCCGCCATCGCCCGTGCGCATGGCGGATCTGCCACTCTTCACGACAACCATCCCGGAGCCAAAGTGATGGTCACCCTGCCTGGCCGGCCGCGATGACGCGCGGCCTTGCCCTTTCGGCGCTCGCGGCAAGCTTGCTTGCGGGGTGCGTGAATTATGCGCCCAGGCCGCTGGCGCCGCCGTCCGATATTCTCGCGGCGCCCGACCCGGCAATCCTGTCGGTCGATGCCGCGAAGATCGACCGGCCCTACCTGACGCCGCAGCCGATCGACCTGTCGGCGCCGCTGATGCCCAACGCGCTGGCGGTGATCGCGGTGCTGGAGAATCCCGACCTCAAGGCACAGCGCGCCAAAGCAGGCGTGACCGACGCGCAGGTTTTCGCCGCGCGCCTCTTGCCGGATCCGACCGCGCAGGGAAGCTTCGACAAATTGCTTCGCGGTCCGGACGAGTTCAACGGCTTTGGCGGGCAGATCGGCTTCGACCTAAACCAGCTGCGCACCGCGCGGGTAACGCGGCAGGCCGGTGAGGCATCCAAACGCCAGGTGCGGCTCGATCTCGCCTGGGCGGAATGGCAGACCGCCGGCCAGGCGCGGCTACAGGGCGTGCGCGTGCTGGCGCTGGAGCAACAGCTCGACCTGACCCGGGCCAGCGCAACCCTGGCGCAACAGCTGTTCGACGCCAGTCAGCGCGCGGCCGGTCGCGGTGATGTCGCGGCGGGCGATCTCGATACGCGCCGCCAGGCATTGCTCGATGCGTCGAGCAGGGCGCGCACGGTGGAAAGCGATCTTGCCGCGGCGCGTGGCGATCTTGCCAAGCAACTCGGCCTGCCGCCCGAGACGGTGCTGCGGCTTGCGCCGCCCGATCCCGTGCCGGTGGCGCCCGCAGCCGCGCTGCTGACCGCGCAGGCGATCGAACGACGGCTCGACCTGCAGGCGTTGCGTGCCGGCTATGGTGTGTCGGAAGCGGAACTGCACAAGGCGGTGCTCGACCAGTTTCCCAACCTGTCGCTGACCATGGCCTATGCCCGTGACACGGCGGACAATCGCACGCTCGGGCCGCAGCTGGGTTTCAACCTGCCGCTATGGAACCGCAATCGCGGCGGCATCGCCATCGCGCGGTCGACACGTGAGCAGCTGCGCGCCGAATATGACGCACGGCTGTTCCAGACGCGCGCCGAGATCGATGCCGCCGTCGCCGGCCTCGTCGCGCTGCGCCGTCAGCAGGCCGTGCTGGCCGGGCAAATGCCGGCGCTCGAGAAATATGCCGCCGCAACCGAGCGCGCGGCGACGCGCGGCGACCTGTCGCGCGCCACGGCGGACACCGCGCTCCAGGCGCTGCGCGACCGCAAGCTCACGCTGCTCCAGCTTGGCCAGCAGATCGCCGAGCAGACGATCGCGCTCGAATTGCTGTCGGGCGGCCCCAGCGAAGGATGGACCAAATGAAGACCTGCCTCCCGCTCCTTTCCCTCTTCCTGCTCGCCGGTTGTGGCGGCGCTACCGACGAGGAAAAAAAGCCCGAGGCGAGCGCGCTGGTAAGGACCGCAGCGGCGACGCTCGGTTCACAGACCGACGGCTTCACCATTTACGGTGCGACCGAAGCCGGACCGGGTGCCGCACGCGCGATCGTCGTCCCGGCCGAGGCGATCGTCGCGACGATCAATGCGCCGACCGGAACCGCCGTGGGTGCCGGACAGGTGATCGTGACGCTGCGCCCGAGCCCGGCGACGCGCATCGAGATGGCGAAGGCGGCAAGCGACACGGCGACCGCCGCGGCCGCCTATCAGCGCGCGCTGCGCATGCGGGTCGACGGCCTGGTCAGCGATGCCGATGTCGAGGCGGCGCGGGGTGCGCTGGCGACGGCAAGCGCGGCGCGCAACAATCTCGGCATCCACGGTAGCTATGCCGTGCTGCGCGCCCCGCAGGCCGGCACGGTGCAAGGACTCGCGGCCAAACCCGGCGACCAGCTTGCTGCAGGCACCAGCGTTGCGACGATCGGTGCAACGGGCGACGTACGCGCCCGTTTCGGGGTCGATCCGCTGGTGGCGCAGCGCGTTCGCCTTGGCCAGCCGATCCGCATCGAGATGATCGACGGCAGCCATGCCGCGACGGTCAATGTCGTCGGCGTGGACCCGCAGATCGATCCGGCGACCCGGCTCGCCTCGGTCTATGCCAAGGTGGCGGGCGCCGGGCTGGGCGCCGGCGAGCCGCTGCGCGGCGCCCTGTCGGTCGGGGCGAGCGCGACGGGTGTCAGCATCCCCTATGCCGCCCTGCTCGATGATGGTGGCCGCTCCTACGTCTTCGTGGTGAGGAATGGCGTCGCCAGGAGGGTCGACGTCTCGCCGGGCAATTCGTCGGGCGACAGCATCCAGATACTCAAGGGTCTCAACCCCGGCGATCGGGTCGTCACCGAGGGCGGCACCGCGCTCGAGGACGGCATGAAGGTCAACGAAACCGCGCCGGGAGCCCGGAAATGACGGATCTGATGCAGCGCCACGCGCGCTCGATCTGGCTGAGCGTGTTGCTCGTCACGCTCGCCGGTCTGGTCGCCGCGACGCGACTGCCGGTGACGCTGTTTCCGCACATCGACTATCCGCGCGTCGTCGTGTCGATCGACGCCGGCGAGCGCGATGCCGAGCAGATGGCGGCCGATATCACGCGTCCGTCGGAGATCGCGTTGCGCGCGATTCCGGGCGTGAAGCAGATTCGCTCGACGACCAGCCGGGGCTCGGCCGAGGTCGCGCTGACGTTCGACTGGGGCGACGACATGGTCGCGGCGACCAATGCGACGCAGGGCGCCCTGGCGACGATCCTGCCCGATCTGCCGGCCGGGACGCGATTCAGTGTGCGCCGCAGCGATCCGACGATCTTCCCGGTACTCGGGATCTCGCTTACCTCGGACAAGCGGGACGGCGTTGCGCTGGCGCAGATCGCCCAGCTGAAATTGCGGCCGGTGCTGTCGACGGTTTCCGGCGTGGCGGGCGTCGACGTGCTCGGGGGTGCCAGCCAGGAGATCGAGGTCGAGGTCGATCCGTCGCGACTCCAGGCGCTGGGCATGACGATGACCGATGTCACCGCCGCCCTGGCCAGTGCCAACACCGTCGCCGCGGTCGGCAAGATCGAGGATCGCCACCGGCTCTACCTCGCGCTGGTCGAGGACCGGCTGACCAATGAGGCCGACATTGCCGGCATACCGGTAAAGGCGGGCGCGGTAGCGGGGGCGGGCGTCGCGACGCTCGGGCAGATCGCCACGATCCGCCGCGCACCGGCGCCGGTGTGGACCAAGGTCACCTCGAACGGCGCCAATGCGGTGCTGGTCAATATCCGCCAGACGCCCACCGCCGACGCGGTCGCACTGGTCAGGGAGGTTCAGGCGCGGTTGAAAGACGTCGCGCTGCCCGACGACGTCAAGGTCGTTCCGTTCTACGACCAGTCCGAATTGGTGACCGGCGCCGCCAATGCGGTGCGCGATGCGATCCTGCTCGGCGCGGTGCTCGCAGGGTTGGTGCTGTTCCTGTTCCTGCGCAGCTGGCGCCTGATGGTGATCACCGCGGCGCTGCTGCCGGCGGTGCTCGCCGCGACCTGCCTCGCGCTCTACGCGCTGCACATGAGCTTCAACATGATGACGCTCGGCGGCATGGCGGCGGCGGTCGGGCTGGTCGTCGACGACGCGGTGGTGATGCTCGAACATCTCATGCGACGCCTGCAGGAAGCGGAACATGGCGAGCCGGAGCGGCCATCGATGCTCGTCGCCGCGCGCGAGATGGCACGGCCGCTGTTCGGATCGACGATGGCGACGATCGTCGTGTTCGTGCCGCTCGCCTTCATCACCGGCGTGACCGGCGGCTTCTTCAAGGCGCTTGCCGTGACGATGGTCGCCGCGCTTGCGGTGTCGCTGCTCTATGCTCGCTTCGCACTGCCGATCATCGCCGAAAAGTGGCTGACGGTGAAGGATGCCGAAGCGGCCGACAAGGCGGAGAAGTTTACCGGCCCGATGGCCGATCGCTATGGCCGGATCGTCACGCGCGCCTTTGCACGGCCCGGGCTGGTTGCCGCCGTCGTCGCCGTGCTGATGATCGCCGCCGGGGGCTTCGCCTGGACGCATCTCCAGTCGGGCTTCATGCCGGTGATGGACGAGGGCGGTTTCATCCTCGACTACAAGGCCAAGCCCGGCGCGTCGCTTACCGACACCGACCGGTTGCTCCGCCAGGTCGAGAAGATCATCCAGGCGACACCCGAAGTGTCGAGTTACTCCCGGCGTACCGGCCTGCAGCTCGGTGGCGGTCTGACCGAAGCGGATGAAGGGGACATGTTCATCCGCCTCAAGGGGGGATCCCGCCGCGATATCGAGGAGGTGATGGCGGAGGTCAGACAGAAGATCGAGTCTCAGGTGCCCGGCCTCCAGATCGAGACCGCACAGTTGATGGAGGATCTGATCGGCGATCTCACCGCGGTGCCGCAGCCGATCGAGGTGAAGTTGTTCGGCGACGATCCCGCCCAGCTCGAGGATTCGGCGGGCAAGGTGCTCGACGCGATGGGCAAGATCGGCGGCGTGGTAGAGGTCGCGAGCGGCCTGCGCGTGGCCGGCGACGGCATCATCATCAAGGTCGATCGCGCTGCGGCGATCATGGCCGGGCTCGATCCCGATCTCGTCGCCAAGCAGGTCGAGACCCAGATCGGCGGCACGGTGGCAACGCAGATATTGTCGGGCGAGCAGGTCATCGATGTGCGCGTCCGCCTGCCGCAGGACCTGCGCCAGCGGACCGATGCGCTCGGCGCGCTGACCGTGCGCGCGACCGATGGCCGCTCGGTCGCCCTGCGCTCGATCGCTTCGATCAGCATCGCCGCCGGGCAGCGCCAGATCACGCGCGAGGATCTCGCGCCCTTCATCCCGGTGACCGCGCGGCTCGAGGGCAAGGATCTCGGTACCGCGATGAAGGAGGTCAAGGCGACCGTCGTCGGGTTGCACCTGCCCCCGTCGGTGCGGGTCGATTATGGCGGGCTCTACGTCCAGCAGCAGCAATCGTTTACCGATCTCACCACGGTTTTCGTCGCCGCGCTGCTGCTTTCGGCGCTGCTTCTGACGCTGCTGTTCGAAACCTGGGCGTTCACCGCCGCGGTGATCGCGACTGTGCTGCTGTCGACCATGGCGGTGTTTTTCGGGCTGTGGCTGACCGGGACCGAGCTCGACATCTCCGCGCTGATGGGGTTGACGATGGTCGTCGGCATGGTCACCGAACTGGCGATCTTCTATCTCGCGGAACTGGAACCTGGCGCAACCGTGGACGCAGCGGCATTGCTTCATGCCGGCAAGGCACGGATCAGGCCGATCGTCATGTCGGCGCTGATCGCCATCCTGACACTGGCCCCCCTCGCGCTCGGCGTTGGTCGTGGCTCAGGTTTGCAGCGACCACTCGCCACCGCGATCATCTTTGGCCTCGCGATCGGCGCGCCTCTGGTGCTCGCCATGCTGCCGGCGTTGGTGCTGGTGTTCGGCCGGCGCTGGCGGCGTGGCGACGCGGCGGAACCGGGCGCGCCGATCACGGGATGACCCGAGCCGCTTGTGTCGACGCGGTGCAGCGACCAGCAGCGCCATCGTCGCGCGTCGATCCGGCGACAGCTTCGCGACAGCCTGTTCCGGTAAACCGCCCTCACGCAGGATAAGCGTGAGGGAGAGGATGATGATCAGGACGGCAATGCTGGCGCTCGCGCTGGCTGCGGGCGCCGTGGCGGCGACCGCCGTGGGCGCTGCCGACAACAAGAACTGGACCCCGCCGGCGCGGAAAATCTACGCGCAGGCGCTGTCCGACCAGACGATGAAGGCGCATCCCGACCTGCTCAGCGTGACGCTCCACGGCGTCCCGCCCGGCATGACCGACACCTATACGATGTTCGCCGGGTCCTATCCCGAGCGGATCGGCAATGCCGACGATCCCGACGACATCGACGTGTCGAAAAAGGGTATCACGATCGTCGATCCGCGCTGGCACCGCACCAGGGACACAGCACCCAAGTTCGTCGTGCTGATGCCGATGCGCGACGTGCACGGCAACAATATCGGCCTCGTGGTCTATGCCTTCAAGGTGAAGGTCGCGGGCAACCAGTATGAACGTACGCTCTACACCAGGGCGCTCGATTTGCGTGACGCGCTGGCGCGCCAAATCCCGAGCTATGACGCACTGTTTGCGCCGGCCAAATGAGCGACCCAGATAGCCTCGTCGCCCGCTTGCCGCGCGCGGCGGGACGCACCATCTTCGGTAGTGATGTCGCCGGTTATCACAGCGCGCGACCCGGCTATCCGGTGGCGCTGTACCAACTGATCGCTGCGCGCCGCGCGTCGTTCGAGGCGATCGCCGAGATCGGCCCCGGCACTGGCCTCGCTACCGAGGCGCTCGCGGCATTCGCGCCGCAGCGCTTCGTCGCGTTCGAACCCGATCCGATACTCGCCGCGCATCTGCGAACCCGCTTCGCCGATCTCGACGTGATCAACGACGATTTCTGCGCCGCCGATGTGGCAGGCGGATTCGACCTGATCGCCTCGGCCTCGTCGTTCCATTGGCTCGACCCGCAAGTTGCGCTGCCAAAGGCACGGCAACTGCTCAAGCCTGGCGGGTGCGTGGCGATCTGGTGGAATGTCTATCGCCAGAAGGGCATCGGCGATCCGTTCGCCGAAGCCATCGCGCCACTGCTCGCGGATATCGATCTGCCACCATCCGAAGCGGCCGAGCGGCACTATTCGCTCGATGCCGATCTGCATCGCGGGCGATTGGAAGCCGCCGGCTTCGTCGCCGTGGAGCACCATGTCTTTCGCCGCGAGCGGGTCCTCAGCGCCGCCGAGGCACGCGCACTCTACGCCAGCTTCTCGTTGGTGCGGTTGCTGCCGGTAGCGCGGCGCGAGGCGTTGCTCGATGCGATTGCAGCGCTCGTCACCGATCGCTTCGACGGCGCCGCTCCCACTATCCTGCTCTCACCGATCTATCTCGCATCGACGCCGGTGACAGCAGGATGACAGGATCGCCTTTGTAACACGCCAACCGGGACGATGCCGTCAGAGCACGCCCATCGAGAGGAGCAAGGCATTTATGGGCGGGATCTCTGCCGCGGTGGCCTTCTGGCGCCGTACCGTCATCGCCACGCTGGGCGCCGCAATTTTCGCGTCACCGGCCGCCGCGCAGTCGATGTCGCAGCCTTTGCGCTCACCGCATATGGATCGACTGACGCTGATCGTGCCGGCGGCCGTCGGCGGCGGTTGGGATCTCACCGCCAAGGCGATGAAAGCCGCACTGGAGCGCGAGGGGCTGGTGGGCCAGGTCTCGATCGTGCGCTATCCCGGTGCTGGCGGCTTGATCGGGTTGTCGCAATTCATCTCGCACGATCGCGGCAAGGACGACATATTGCTGATCGGCGGGCTCGTGATGCTGGGCTCGGCGTTGCGCGACGAGGCAGCGGTGACGATGCGCGACGTGACGCCGATAGCGCGTCTGACAGGCGAATGGGATGTGCTTGCCGCCCCGGCAACCTCCTCGGTTCATAGTGTCGCCGATATCCGCCAAGCGATGGCGCGCGATCCGGCCAAGGTGCGCTGGGTCGGCGGGGCGCTTGGCGGACCCGATCAGGGGCTGGTATATTCGATCGCGCAGCGACTCGGCGTCGGTGTCGATGACATCGAATATTATGGCCGCGCCGGAGGGCGCCGGGTGACCGAGACCCTGCTCGAAGGACGCGGCGATGTCGGGATCAGCGGCTATGCCGAGTTTCAGCCCTATGTGACGACGCACGCGCTCAACATCCTGGCCGTCGCGGCGCCGCATCGCCTCGCCGGTATAGATGTGCCGACGCTGCGCGAACTGGGCATCGACGCGACGATGATGAACTGGCGCGCAGTGTTCGCCGCACCGGGCATCAGCGCGGCGCAACAGGATCGTTTGGCCGGTCTCGTCGCGGCGATGGCACATTCGCCAAGCTGGCGTGCCCAGCTTGGCAGCCAGCACTGGACCGATGCCTATCTCGAAGGGATTTCGCTGTCGCAGTTCATCGACCGCGAGCAGACGCGCTGGGCCGGTATCATCAACCCACCACGGCGCGCGGGCGATTTCGCGGTCGAGCAGGGAAGCTGGTGGTCGACGCGCACCGATGCCATTATCGGTGCGCTCGCGCTGCTGACGCTGGCCGTCGTCGCCGCGTGGCTCGCGCTCGACCTGCGGCGACGGCGGCGGATGACTCGCGAGCTTGAGTCGCGCTGTCGTGCGCTCGCAGTCCAGCTCGATCAGGCACCGACTTCGGCTGGCGCGATGGTCAAGACCGTGATCGACGACGATTTCCAGGAATGGCGGCTGTCGGATGCCGAGAGCGACATCGCCTGGTTCATGCTGCGCGGACTGCCGCTGCGCGAGATCGCCGATGTGCGCGGCACCAGCGAACGCACGGTGCGGCAACAGGCGCAATCGATCTATCGCAAGGCAGGGCTCGATGGACGCTCCGACCTTGCCGGCCGGGTGCTCGAGCGCTTCATCTAGAGTCGGATCAGCGTAATCGTTGGAAGCGACTCATCGCTGCCGAGCGGCGCGGGAGCGATCGTCGCGGCGCCGAAAAAGGCAATGTAGAGCAGCGAACTCGGCCAGTTGAATTCATAGGACCACTGGTTGCCCGAACTCGTCGCGTAATAGCCGCTGGGCGGTGGATTGCCGGTGCCGGGGCCGGTGTTCCCGGCAGGCGAGTTGAGCGCGATGACATAGGCGTTGTTGCCAACGGGATCGGCCGGCCCGCCAATGAACCCGAACACCGCCAGGTCGCCGCTGTTCAGCTGGAACCCCAGCTGCATCCAGCCGCTACCGGTAACACCCTGCGCGGCTTGTTGCGGCGCGAGTTGGATGCCGGGAGCGCCGATCGGCAGCGCGACCGGCACTGGGCCAATTCCGGGGCCATAGCCTGCGATCTGGATCGGCGTGTCGGCGCCGACGCTGACATTGGTGATGTTGAGGTTGTTGCCCCCCCAATTGTGGACGAACACAGTCGGGTCGATCGCCAGCGCGGGGGCGACGAGGAACTGGGGAGCGCTCGCGCCGCTCGTCCAGGCGAGCTTGCCCTCGCTGTTTCGTTTCGAGCGGTTGAGGTAAGCCAGCATCATCGAGCCGTTGGGCGTCTGCGGCATCGACGCGCCCTCATATTGCCCGAGCGTGAGCGCGTCCCCGTTCCAAACAGTGGTCGATTCCGCCTTGCCGAGAATGGCGAATGCTGGGGCGATAGGCACGCTTGCTCCCGCTAACAGAAGTTTGCCCAGAAAATCTCGTCGCGACATGGTAGCGATGCTGCGGCGCCTTTCTAAAGCCCGATCATCGTCACCGAAACCGTGGCGGCGGCGATGGGCGAGAGATTGACGACATAAGCGAGCGCCGAGGTGCCCCAAGGTACGATGAGATCATAGCTGTTGCCTACGACTGTCGCATAATAGCCGGGCGGCGGGTCCGTGCCGTTTGGCGGCCCGGTATCGCTCGACGCATTCAGTGCGATGACATAGGCATTGTTGTTGTCCGGTGGCTGCGGCGGGCCTCCTACGACACCGACGATGCTGAGATTGCCCGACGAAGCCGAGAAGCGAAACAGCGTCGTCGCCTTGGCGGGCGTTGTTCCCTGTACGGCCTGTGTTACCGCGAGCGAAACCGGCTGTCCGGGCGTGAGCATGCCCGGTTGCACCCCCGGTATCCCCGGGCCGAACGCCTGGACGAGGATCGGTGTGTCCGTTGCATCGCTGACGTTGGTGACTCTCAGATTGCTGGCCTGCCAGTTCTGAACATGGACGCCGAGCATCTGGATAAACGCCGGCGCTGCAAGGTAGATCGGAGCGCCGCCACCCGAGGTGAGGGTGAGCTTTCCCTGATTGTTGACCTTCGCCTGGTTGAGATAGCCGAAGATCAGCGACCCATTGGGTGTCTGCGGCATGTTCACATGTCCCAACTGCAACAGCACCGTGCGGGCGCCGTTCCAGTTGTCCTGGCCGTTGGCCATCGCCATTACCCCCTCCAGGGGCCGGTCCGGCAAGGTGCCGGACCGGCGAAATAGGCACTTCCAGCGCAAACAATGGCGCCTAGAGCGCGATCAGATTGAATGTCGCAGCTGCCGCCGTAGCCGGAGACATGTTGGCGATGTAGATCACCGAGCTGCTCCAGTTGAACTGATAATCGAGCGAGTTGCCGCTGGTCACCTTCGTATAGCCATCGCTGCCCCCGGGGGAATTGAGCGCGAAGACATAGGCATTATTGCCTTCCGGATTCGGTGGACCGCCGATTATCGCGACGATCGTCAGGTCGCCGGAGTTCGACGTCATGCGCAGCAGCATATTCTTTGGCTGGGTGACGCCCTGCGCCACCGACGTCGAGCTCGGCTGGGGGTTGAGCTTGAACGGCGTGCCGGTGGTGAAGGTGATCGGCGTCTGGCCCGGCAGGCCGGGGCCGAAGGCTTCCACCCAGATCGGCGTATTGTCCTGCCGGCTGATGTTGTTGACCGTCAGGTTGTTCGCCCCCCAGTTGTGCACGTAGATAAATGGCTGCTGGATCAGCGCCGGCACGTCGAGAATGATCGGCTGGCCGCCCCCCGAACTCAGCGCGAGCTGGCCTTGGTTAGTGAGCGTTGATTTGTTCTGATAGGCAAAAACCATCGACCCATTTGGCGGTTGTGGCATCAGCAGGGTGTCGACCAGCGGCAGGATCGTCTGCGGCGAGCCGTCCCAGGTGGTCGTTGAGCCGACGGGCGCCAGTGCGTCGAGGTTGGCGGGTGCTTCCAAAGTATCTGCAACCATAGTTCGTCTCCGACTAAGATGTTCAATGCGAAAAAGCGTTCCGATCTTCACGTCATTCTGATCTTTTTAGGCTTCTCCTTGTCGTTATTTTCTAAGCGGGATCGATGTCCGTCAGCTTGAGGTACAGGCTGGTGAAGCGGAGCACCGGCGTGTCGGCGCCGCTGAGCGCCGCATAGAGCGTGACGTCGAACACCAATTGTGCGCCCGCAGGCTGCGAGGCGCTGCCGTAGGCGATCGAGTTTTGCGCAGCCCAGGCGTCGATAGCCTGGCCGAACAGCGCGGCGAAATCGCTCAGCTGTGCCGGGTCCTGCCCGTCGATGTCGAAGCTACGCGCGAGCACCACCGGCACCAGCGGGTTGATCGATGCCTGGTTGAAGCCCGTGCCGCTTACCGCCGGCAGCGGGAAGCGGAAGGCGCAGCCCATCTTCATCCGTCGCTCGGTGTCGGACGCTGCTCCGGTTGCCGCGTAGGCGGCGAGCAGCGCCTGCGACTGTTCCGGATCGGCCAGCAGATTGGCCATGATCGTGTAGATCCGTTGGCACAGGCTCGACGGCGACGAGGAGGCGCAGGCCGTCCCCATGCCGCGGCTCGGCAGCGTGGCGGCGTCGATCGGCGCGGTGACGTCGATGAACGGCGTTACCGGCTGGCTCGGCCGCACCTGGGCTGTCTTGTAGATGAACTCGGGGATAACTTCCCACGCGCTTTCGTTGGGCGCTGTCAGGGTGATCAGGTTGCGCTCGACCTGCACCGAGGCGAGCGCATTCTCGGCCGCGAGCACATTGAGGCTGTTGACCTTGATCTGCTGGACAACGCCGAGTGGGGCGAGCGGCGCGTTGGGCACCTGCACTTCGATCCCGCCCGCCGATCGGGTTACGGTCTGGTTGGGATAGGGCTGGAGCGTCGTCGAGGCCGGGTCGAGCGCGGTCAACGAAAGCGTAACGCCGGCATAGCTCGATTCGCCCTGGGCCTTGGCCCAGCTCAGATCGATGATCTGGGTCGATGGTGCCCGGACCGTATCGGTAACGACGTAATTGTCGGTGATCTGGGCAAGGGCCTTTGCGGTGAGGCTCGTTGCGGTCGGGTTCCAGTCGGAATTCCGCGTCACCTCGACGACTGCGTTCGCGAAGGCCTCCACCGCCGCCGGCCAGTTGGGATCGGCCGGGACTTGCAGGATCGGCCGGACCGCATCGATCACGGCAGTCGCGCGCGCCAGCGCCTGGAACAACGTGTAGACCACATCGCCGCCCATGGCCGCCAGCATGGTCGGGCTCGACGATGCTGCGCTCAGATCGGTGTTGTAGGTAATACTGCTGTTGATCCGGTCCTGCGCCGCGAGGAACGCCTGATAGGCGTAAAAATAGTTCCACTGTGAATTGGCGGCGATCGGGTTGGAGGTGTTCTGCTCGTCGTCGGGCATCGCCCAGCCCTGGCGCACCAGCGTCGGGGGGGTCGGATATTGCCGAAACACGACCGGGATGTCGGTCGGCGTCCCTGCGGGGCCGATGTGCGGAATGCCGCCTGCCGGATAGGGATCGATCAGTTGCAGCCACAGCGACGGCCGCGCCGCGCCCTCCGCCGCTGGCGGCGCGAGAAAATATTGGAGATTGGTGACATTGTACCGCAGGTCCATCGACACGATCGCGCGGTCAGAGACATCGGGCGTGCCATAGAGGAAGGTAAGCGGGCTGGTGCCGCTCGCGCTGATCGCGACATGCGCGGTAGAGAGGCCGGCGTTCTGACGCGTTCCCGAGAATGTCCCGTTGCCGCTGCCGCTCGTCACGACGATGGTAAATTGAGTCTCGCTGACGACCATGACCGTATAGATGCCGTCGGCCGGCGCCGAGGAGCCGGTGTTGGGCGTGAACATCATCAGCAGGCGATCGCCACCGCCGAGCGAATGCGCGGTCGGCGTCGTCGCGGTCAGCGTCACGCCGCTCCATGAATAGGTGCCGACGAGAATTGCCTCGACCTGGCCGAACAGTCCGATTGTCTGGTCGGCCTGGGGCGAAACATCGCCGTTCCACGCGACGTCATACTGAACAATCGTGTCGACCGAATAGGCGGTCATCAGCGCGGCGCGCATCTGCTGCTCGAACACCTCGCGCGCGATGCCCAGTTCGCCCGCGCCGCCGGAGAAGGGCGAATTCGCGGGGAACAGCCAGTCGATCTCGTAGGTCGAATATTGCTGTGCGATCGTCTCGCGGCCGCGCGCGATCGAGACATAGGCCTGGTTCGCGTCTTCAAACGCCTGCGCGGCCGAAGCTGGTCCGAGCAAGGTGTCGACCGTCTGGAAGAAGGTGCGGTTGAAGGTATCGAGATCGACATCGACGAACAGCCGCTGTGCCGGCAGCGGGGGAAGCCCCGATGCCAGCGTCGGCAGCGGCACGGTCGCCGTGTTGAGCGAATTGTCGAGCGGCTTGGGCGACAGGAAGCGCGGGCCGGTACCACTCGTCTTGCCGATCGAAATGTCGAGCATCGTCGCTTGCGCCGCCCACAGCGACTGCGCATTGCTCGGGCTGCCGCCGCTCGACCCGTCAGTGGCGAGCTTCTGTGTTTTGAGCAGTTTGCGCGCCTTGACCGTGCTCGACTGGAGCTCGGGCGGCTGTGCCGTATCGGTACCGGTCAGCCCGACCGCGAGCGTCTGTGCGGGGAAGGCCAACACGAAATCGGCGGCGAAGGCAGAAAGATTACCGGAGTTGCCGGTGGCGGGCGCAACGCTCGACGAGACATTCTGCGCCGAGGGCAGCAGGATCGTGCCGCGGTCCTTGATATAGGGCGAAATCAGCGCCGGATCGCGGAGAATGCCGAGCAGTACCGCAAGCGGGAAGACCGGCGGCAACGAGCCCGGACCCACCACCGCAAGCGAGATATGTACCGGGTCCGGGAAGGGCCGGGTCGAATCGACCAACCAGGCGATCAGCCCTTCGACCATCGCGACGATCTTCGCTGTGTCGCCCGTCCCGAGCATGAACGGCTTGAGGCTGCCGTCGCTCTCGAGCGCAAGGCTGGTCTCGACATAGAAGGCCAGACCGGGGCCGGTGATCTGGTCCTGGACCGCCCGCAGGTGCGCAAGCGTCGCGTCAGTCTCGTCCTGCGACATGCCGTCGAATGCCGTGACTGTCGGGGTGAGCGTCAGCGCGACGGTGTTCGCGCTCGGTCCGCCGGGGCCGGCAAAGTCGTAGCTGGTGACGACGCCGTTCCATTGGTCGACGGGAATGATCGGGTCGAAATAGAGATTGATGTCCGAATAGCTGCTTGGCGTTGGCAGCTGGTTGCCAAACGCATCGTTGGTGAAGAATTCGATCGTAAAGCCCTGGTTGATGCTCGCGTAGCGATCCGGATAAGGCTTGCCGACATTGGCGGTGGCAAGATTGTAGAGCGGTGCGACGACGCGATACTCGCTGTCGGGATCGTTGTCAGTCGGCCGCTGCGGCTGGATCGGCGCGGACAGGTTGCTGGCGATGAAGCCCGCACTGGCCTCGATCGAATAGGTGAGCAGGCTGTATAGCGCGTTGAGCGCCGCGGGAGCCGCGCCCATAGCGAACAGCGCGGTGTGCAATTCGGCCTCGCTGGTGACGCCGCTTGCCTTCAGCGCAGCGATCGCGTCGTCATGGTCGACCCCCGCGCCCTGGCTCAGCCCGGTGCGTGCGGCCAGTTCGGGCGTTGCGCTGAGTTCGGTGACGCTGTCCGAGCGCGTCAGCGACACGCCGAAGGTGCCGGCGGCGTTGGTCGCGTAGCGGATCGCCAGCGCGGGGTCGGTCGTCTCGGCGTAATAGATCAGGCTCGCCTGGGTGTTCGTGAGCACCACGGCGTTGTGATAGGGCTTGATCGACAGCGGTGACGCCGCTTTGTTGCCCTCGCCGGTCGGCTTGTAACGCAGCAACAACGTGACCTGGCCGACGCCCTTTTGAAACAGCGCCGCCGGCAGCGAGTCGCCCGCCGTATCGCTGTAGCGGAGGTAATAGCCGGCCGCATTGGTGACAGTCGCCTGCTGGACGATCTGCAGGAAGCTGTAGCCGCCGTCTTCGGTCAGGTCGGCGGTTGCGCCCACCGAGACGCCCAACGGCATCGGTGCCGCGGCGCGCAGCGCAGCGCTCGGCGGCGGCTGCGACACGCTGGAGGTGTTGGTGCGCAGCACGAACAGGGCGCTGGGGTCGATCGTCGCGGAGACCAGCCCGGGCGCGCCGGCCGCAGTCTGGTAGAGGATCTCGATCGAATCGATCGGCCTGTCGCCGCCGCGCAAATCGTCGAGGATGCGGCCGAGCAGCGCCTCGTCGGCTTGACTCGCGCCCGAGAGCGCGAAGACGTCCTTGAGCACGGTCCCCTGCGCTGCGCTGGGGATCTGGCGTACCGTAAGCCCGACGCTGGTCACGAACTCGACGTCGCTGCTCGGCAGCGGCGTTCCGTCGGGCAGATAGGGGCCGTCGGCTGCGCGCGACTTGACCAGCACGTCGATGGCGGCGCTGCCTTCGGCGAGCTGGAGCCGCTCGATGTTCGGCGGGAACGGCTGGAGGCTCGCCGCGGTGCCGCCCTCGGGTGTCCACACGATCGGGCTCTGGAAGGCGAAGGACTGCGGTCCGGTGTCGGTGAAGGCGATCGGCTCCGGCGATCCCGGCTGGACCACCGAGGCGGCGGTCAGGCCGAAATAGCCGTCGAGGCTCGCCTTGGTGAGCGTGTAGCTCGCATCGAGCGTAATCCAGGTCTGGCCCAGGTCGGGATTGGTGAGCGCGATCGTGTAGGAGTCGCTGTCGCCGAAACCGCCGACCGGGAATTCCTGCCAAAGCAGGGCGAACAAGGCGTTGGTCGAGGTGTCGGCGGGACCGCCGGGGATCGTCAGGCCGGGCGTATAAGGCAGGCGGATACCGCTGCGCATGCTGCTGCTCATCTGGCCGGCGAGCTGCTGGTATAGCGACTGGGACTGGGGCGTCGGCGCACCCGCGACAGCACTGAACAGCGTGTCGAGCTTGGCCTCGCCTAGCCCCTTGTTCTGCATCGTCACCAACAGCTGGTGCACAGTGCCGCGGATCAGTCCTTTGAAATAATCGAGGAAGATCTCGGTCGGGAGCGGAGTCTGCACGTCGGCCCCCAGCCGCATCGCCGGGGGCGTCGCCGTCTGGTTGACGAACAGCTGATTGAAATAGGCGTCGACGGCGGCGAGATAGTCCTCTCGGACGAGATTCTTCGAATCGAAGGTATAAGAAAGATCGTCAACATTGGTGCCGTTGGTGCGGCCCTGCGTCGCGAGCCGCAGGAACGGCGGCATCGGGAAGACCGTCGCCTGCGTCGATGCACCGGGGAGCGCAACGGTGGCCGCGAAATTGCCGAGTTGGCCAAGCACATCCTCGTAGCTGAGCCAACCGGTGAGCAGGTCCGGCATGCTGTCGATCGAGAGCAGGCCGAGCGTACCGCGGGCCGGATCGTCGTCGAGCATGACGATCGAATCGTAGCTCGGCAGGGCGAGCGCATGCATCAGCGCGAAGGTGGCGAGCTGGGTGCTCACCGCCTCGAACGGCTTGAACGCCGAATAGGGCGGGTTCTGCGATGGCGCGGGATCGTATTCGATCCCGAGCGAGAGCGCGACCCAGGGTGCACCTGCGTCGGTGGCGTTGGGGAAGACAACCGTGGCTTCCGGCAGATAGAGGAGGGGCAGGGACGCCGACAGGCCGGGCAGCAGCGCCAGTGGCGCAGGCGCAACCAGCGCGCGCGCGGCGCGATGCGATGCGAGCAGTGCCATCTTGGCCTGGCTCGATCCGACCAGCTGCCATTCGAAGCGGAACGACGCGCGGAAGCTGAAGCTGATCGTGATCTTGAAGAAGAAGAGGTTGATCCGGACGCTGACGCTGACGCTGACACTCGCCTCGATATAGAGCAGGATCGATCCGTCGCCGCCGCCTGCGACCGCGGGTTCATAGGTGAGTACCAGCCCGATGCTCGCCTGCAGCCGGACGTTGACGCTCGCCTTGATGATCACGAAGTCGAGCGAGCCGTAGAGTTCGCCGATGATACCGATCTGACCCTGGAGCTGGAGCGCGTCCGGGGTGCGGAAAATGTCGCCGCCGCCGCTGGTCAGATAGCCGGCAGCGCCCTGGATGATGCCGAAGAAGGTGACGCTGACCCCCGCCTTGAGCGGCCCTGCGACGAAATCCTTCCCGACGCCCAGCCGCACCGCGAAGCCGAATGCATTGATCGACTGATACTGGCCCTTGAACACATCGGGGTCGGTCGCGGTACTGAGGGCAGCGATGTAGAAGCCACCCGATCCGGTCACGGGCACCGGCCCGGCCTGCGCCTGGACGCGAAAGCACACGCTCCAGTCGTCGCCATTGGGGAAGCCGAGATCGACCTTCCAGTTGCCGTTGGTGTAAATGCTCACGCTCAGCGTCGGCAGCGTCAGCGAGGCGACACCGATCTGGAAGGTGCGCAGCGAATCGGGCAGCGCGATGGTGATCGCATAGAGGCCGATCTCGTCGGTTACCTTGGTATAGGTGATCTCGAACGAGAAGCCCTTGCCGGCCCCGCCGATCAGCGAGATCTGGAGCGCGTAGAAAGGCGTTACGTCGTAGAAGACGGTGCCGATCTCGATCAGCTTGAGCAGGGTGAAGTCGGAAACGAAGATCCATCGCGCGCTGGGATGGTAGATGTCGGCAAATTCCTTGTTCTTCAGCTTCTCCCAGAAGGTTGTCTGCATATATTCGAGGAAGTCGGCGAAATTGGTTGGCGGCTCCGCCGGATCAGGGCCGACGCGTTGGCCGAGCCCGACGTATTTGAGCACAAAGACTCCGTCACTGTCGTCGCCTGCCGCTTCGGCGAACAACGCCGGCGCCGGGTCGCCCGGCACCAGTTGGCCGCCATTTTCCCGGTGACCGCCGCCATCGGGGCGCCTGGCCTTGCCGCCGTCCGTCAGCGCCGGGATCGGCCGCCTGTAGGCAAGCAGGGCATCTCCATCGCCGCCGCCATCGCCGTCTCCGCCGCCACCGTCCTCGCCCATGTTATAGGCGCCGATCCAGCCGATCTGGTCGGCGCCCTCGGTCGGCGCGAACAGGCCGATGCTGATCGTGCCCGAAGGCGGCACGCGCGTGCCGAGCAGTTCGATGTAGCAATCCTGCAGCCCCAGCACGAGCATCTTGGGATCCGAATCGGTCGCGTAGAGCAGCGTGAATTGCGCGATCGAGATCGTCAGCACGCCCTGGATCTTGATCTCGAGCTTGCCGTCCACCTGCGGCAGTTGCACGCCGAACGCGATTCCGCCGCCCTCTGCGGAATTTTGCCAGCCGATCACCATGCTGAACTGGAAGGCCGAGAGCGAACCGACCAGCCCGCCCATCGATCCCAGGTCGAGATCGAAGATCAGCGCATAGTTGAACTTGTCCTGGAGCGTGATGCCGTTCTCGGCGAGCCCGGCGATGGCCGACAGCGAATAATAGTCGAGGCTCTCGATGCTCTGTCCGTCGCCGGTCGCGTACAGGAACGACTTGAGCTTGAACGGGATCAGGTCGAGCAGACTGCTCGCGCCGGTACGTTTTTCGGTCGCACCCAGGTCGAGCCGCAGGTTGCCGGGAGAGAAGCTGAGTGCGAGATTGCCGGTTTCGGGTTGCTTGCCCGTGCCGGCGTTGTAGATCGTCAGGTCGAAGCCGACGTTGATTCCGAGGTCTGAGAACTGGAGCTTCTCGAACGAGAAGATGTCGAGCACCTTGAGTTCGTTGAACTCGATGCTGCCCCAGATACCGAAGTGCGCCTTGATTCGCGTGGTGGTGCCGTCGGGCGGCTGGCTGCTGGCCGGAGTCTCGTCGTCGAACGAGAATTGCAGCTTGGTGAGCGTGATTTTCTTGAGATAATGGTTGTTCGGCTCGCCGTTCAAGTCAGTGAAGTCGTAGAGGAACTGGCCCTGCGCAACGAACGAGTAGATGCCCTCGCCCGAACTGCTGTCGTCGCCGCTCGTGCTGTTGGCCTGGTACGATCCGGTGATGGTGATCGTGTTGCCCGTGTCGTCGCCCGCCGCGACGAGCGCCTTGTCGCCGCTGTCCTGATTGACGCCGGTTTCGAACAGGCTGTTGATGGTAAGATTGATCTCGCATGAGAAGCTGCGCAGCTCCGAATTGGTGAAGAGCGCGCGGAGGAACTCGACCTCGAAGCCGAAGTCGATGTTCAGGCCCGGCGGGCCTTCGCTATCGGGTGACTTTTCGTAATCGACCAGTGCGAAGGCGGCGCTTTGGGCGAGCGTCGGGATCGGTTGGCTCGGATCGGTGTTGTTGATCGCGATGCCAGCATGATGGACGCGGAATCCCGGGATGCCCGGGTCCTTCATCCCGCCCAGCACCGCGCGGATTGCCGTCGGCAATGC
Source organism: Sphingomonadales bacterium (assembly GCA_038245375.1). Classification (GTDB taxonomy): domain Bacteria; phylum Pseudomonadota; class Alphaproteobacteria; order Sphingomonadales; family Sphingomonadaceae; genus Sphingomonas. Next base: position 55,848 of record JBBRSN010000014.1, read on the forward strand.
GTCGAGCCGCATGTTGCAATTGACCGCCAGCACGCCGCTGAACGCAGGATCGGTTACCGTCTGGTAGAAGTTCCAGTAGAGCGAATCGGTGTCGGGCTGGGTCGTGCCGCCGGGAAACACTGCCTCCTTGGCGTCTTCGATCAGCTTTTGGAGATAGGCCTGTGCGTCCGTGGCCGTGAACGGTGCGGTGTTGAACACATCCGGCTGCGACCAAAGCCGTGTGTCGCCTGCGAGATCCGCGATCGACGAACCGGGATAAAATTTCATCAGGAAGATCGGCGGCGTGCCATCGGGTGCGGCCAACCCACCGGGATTCAGGTCGAAGGTCCAGTCGCCAATCGTCAGCGTGCTCGCCGAAAAGCCGAACAACGCGGCCGGGTTGGTGCTGATGACGGTGAAGATCTGATTCTGCTGGATCGCCTTACGGATCTCCGGACCCATATTATCGAAGGCAAGCACCCCAGCCGCGCTGATCGCCATCTGCAGCTCGTTCCAGGTCGGCGGGGTGCCGCCGATGCCCGCGAGCATACCCTGCGGCGTCATCGCCATCGTGTCCCCGGTTGCCGCGAGCGCTACGGGGACGGTGCGGCGCGCAGCCGCCTTGCTCACATCCTTCAGGGCCGAGAGATAGGCCTCGGCACGCGCGGGATTGAGCGCACTCGATTCCATGTCGACATAGTCGGCGATCTTCAGGTTCGGATCGGCAGCGAAATTGAGCCCGCCATAGGGCACCAGCGGTGTTGCCGGCGCGGTCTGCGCCGCGGTCCACGAATCGATCGGCAAATAGTCGAGCACATAAACATCGAGTCCCGACGCCGGCGCCGCGTTGCCGAACATCGCCGGGCCGGTCCCGGACTGAGCGTAGAGCGGCGCGCTCTGCGGCTGTGAGATATAGGCGCCGTCACTGGAAACCACGCGCGCATAGGAAGTGGTCGCGGCGTTGCTCAGATAGACCGGTACGCCACCCAGATTATCGCCGCCGGGAATGCGATAGGCGGGCTGCGCGGGAACGAACTCGATCCGGTCGGGCGACGCGCCTACGGCAACGTCGAGGAATTCGGTACCTGTGATGCCGCACAGCATTCGCGCGGGGACAGCCTCGGCTCCGGCCGTGGCGCCGGTCTGCGCCGACAGCGACACGCCGAACCGCCCGGCGGGCGTCAGATAATAATAGCTTGAGTCGCTCGGCGACCGGACCGGCCGGCTCGCGAAGACGAACCGGCTGGCGGAGCCGACACTGTCGGCATCGCTCCGGAAATAGAGCGGCTTGCCGTTCGCGGTCGTGTAGTTGGTGCCGAGCACCGAATCAGTAAACTGGAAGAAGGTGCGCACCGGATCAACCGGCGCGAGCACGTCGAGCGAGACGTCGAAGCCGAACGGTGCGGTAGGGGACCCCGCGGGGCGGAACAGCGGATAGCTCAGCGCGTTGACCAGCCCGCCCGATTGCGGCGGGTTGAAGTACATCATCCCTGCCTCGAGCTGCGTCAGATCGTTCGCGGTAAGCTGGAACGCGATGCTCGCCGTTGCCGCCAGTGCGCCCGTCACCGGAAGTGCCGCAAAAGATGCCGTGCTGAAATAGGTGACGCTGCTTCCGGCCGGCTTGGTGGCAGTGAGCAGGAAGATGTCGGACGTGCCGGCAGTATTGTCGAGGCGGAAGGCGCTGGTCGCGTCGTCGAAGGTGATCGTCGGATTGCCGCCGAGCAGGCTCGGCTGCACCGAGAAGGTCATGCTCTGCCGGAAGACGAGCGAGAAGGACTGCGCGACGGCGGGCGGGCTGCTGCTCCAGTCGGTCGCGATCAGGACCGGCTGTGCCACGCCCGAATCGTCGAACCAGCCGAGTTGCGACTGGAAATTCGCGCCGTACGTGCTGCGGATGCTGGCAACGAAGATGTTCCAATTGCGCGTCGACGACGGCTCGAAGAAGGCGAAATAGCCCGTGGCCTTTAGCGCCAGCCAGCTCGCGGCGGTCAGATCGAACGTCGGATCGGTGCGTTGGCTGTCGGCGAAAAGGAACCCGACGCGCGCCACCCCCGGCTCGGCCGCGAAATAGATTCCACTTGAGTCTCGGGAAAAGGTGACCATTCCCAGCCCCTCCGCACGGGATTAGGTGAAGAATAAGGGAGTCAAAGTTTCATTTTACCCGCCATCGCTCTGTACCGCGACTTTTGCGGATTGAAAAGAGCGAATCACCAAAAAGTTAATGCCAATATCGCATCGATATTATTGCGAATACAATATAGCAATTGCGACAAGCAAAAAAAGATTACATATTAATGTATATTTTACGAAATATAAAAATTAATGAGTACATAAAATATGGCTTAAAGTGGTTACATTTTGTGCAAAAAAATTGCAAATGGGCTGTGATTGATAATCACAAAGATTTTATATTTAATGGGAGTTATCGCGCTATAATTGTTACATACGCAGGCCGGTTTTATCTTTTGCACAAAATATGTGTTAATGATGTGTCAGGTATGTCGAAAATGACTCCGTGCGGCGGCAGGTGGTCGCTGAATGACGTGCCGCGATTCTTTTTTTGCTTGGGGCGTGCTCCCTGATAAAAGCGCCGCCGGACTGACCTCACCCGTACGAGGATTCGGCTGCCGCCGGGCGGGTCGTCGCGATACCGCGCGCTACGGGTTCCGATCAGCGCGCGCATCGCTGAAATGACCAGCGGCCGCCTATGAGATGGATCGCAGCGCTCGCGTTTCGGCTGGGCACCTTCTCGCATCAAGGTTCGCGTCGCTTCATCGAGGTCGCCGACGGTCAGCGTCGCCTGGTCGAGCGTTTCGGGAATATTGATCGCCGCACTACCATCACCGTGCCCGAGGGCGCGGAAAGGAATGCAATGATGGGGACGAAGGCGTGCCCGGACCGTGCCATCACATTGGTCGACTAGGCCGCGAACTCCCTGTCGGGCTATTCCGCCAGGTCGCGACGCGACGGAATTCGACTCACGCCGTTGCCCGAAACGGATCTCTCACGCCGCCGGGTTCCAATCTGCCCGTTATGGCCAACGCGTCGCGGGCTTTTTGCTTGTCGGCCGCAGACCGCTGGACTCAGGCTCCGGGTCCAAATTATCCCGGGCACATGATCCCGACCATCACCGATTCCCTGATCAGCGGCGCGATCCAGACCGAGACCATGGTGAATGCCGGGGCGGCCTATTGGCAGCAGGGGCGCGTGGCGGAACTTGCGATTGACAACGCGACGGGGGCTATCACCGCCGACGTACGTGGAAGTGCGCGTCACCCCTATGAGGTGACGATCATTTTCAACGCGGACGATCCCGAATTTCCGGTGGAGGTCGATTGCTCGTGTCCGGTGGGCTTCGGCTGCAAGCACGGAGCAGCGGTGCTGTATGCGGCACGTGCGACATTGTCGAAAGCCGCTCCGATGGGCGCTGGGCAGAAGATGGCGCCGCCGGCTACGCGGGCGCCTTTGCCGCAGCCATTATTTCTCTGGTTGGCGGAAGCGCAGGCTCATCGTCCACAGAACCCGGGGAACGGACCCGCGATCGCTTATGTGATATCCCCACGCGTACTGCATCCGATCAAGAAGCGAAAAGGCGAAGTCGCACCTGGGGAGATCGCGGAACCGTTCGAGCTATCGGTCAGGGTTTGGCTCAAGCAACGCGCACCGGATGGCCGCTACGCGTGGCACGAACCCAATCGCTATGACCGCAACTGGATCGGCTTGGCCCCCACATCGCTCGATGCCTGGCTGCTCAGGCGGTTGACAGACTATAACGGCGATATGGCGGGTGGCACGGCCCGGGGCCTTGCTGGTGGGGACTGGATCGACAAGGCGATCGGCTCCGGCAGCGCGCGCTGGCGCAATCCCGATGGACCGATGCTTGATTTCGGGGGCGAAATAAGCGCGGCGTTTCGCTGGGCGACGGTCGGGGAGGGCGATCAACGCCTCACACTCGCCGACCTTCCGCCGGGCATGACGCTCGTCGCGCTTGCGCCGCCGCTCGCAATCGACGGTGGATCGGGTATCGTGCATCGGATCAGCTCCGGGGTGGAGAGCATGTTGGCCGAACGCCTGCTCCGCCTTCCGCCCGTAACCCCGCAGGCGGTCCCCGCGCTGGCCGACCACTGGGATACGGTCGTCGGCGCTGCGGTGCCCGCGCCAACGCTCAAAAACCTTGTCGACAAGGGCAAGATCGCGCCGACGCCGGTGTTGACCTTTCGTGACGAAGCCGTCGATGTCTACCTGCCGTCTCGCAGCCGTTATCGCGCTGCGCCGACGGTCAGGGCTTCCATGGCGGTCGCACGCCTGAGCTTTGCCTATGAAGGCACCATCGTCACCCATGCGACCGCCGGGACGCTGCTTGTGTCAGTGACGGACGAAGCGACGATCCAGTTTCAGCGCGATCTCGCGGCGGAAGAGCAAGCCCATGCACGGTTGGCCGCACTCGGCCTCAAGCGCATTTGCTCCTTCGACCAGGCCAAGGCCAAGGCCAGTCAGGCATGGGATCTGGCGATCGGGATAGGCGCGATGCCGGCCGATTACGCCGATATCCTGCTCAATCACGTGCCCCGCCTGAAAGAGGAAGGCTGGCGGATCACCTATGCGCCGCGCTGGTCGCTCGCCTTTGTCGAGATCGAACCCGACAGTCTGAAATTTGACGTCGAACCGTCGGGAATCGACTGGTTCGATATTGGCCTCGGTGCCCGCATCGACGGCAAGGTCATCGATATATTGCCGCTGCTGCGGCGAATGCTTGCGCAACATGGCGCTGCCTTGCTGGATCATCCCGGCGAACTTCTCACGATCGAGATCGTGCCAGGCAAGCTCGCACAAGCGCCGATGGAGAAGCTCAGGCCAGTGCTCGAGATGCTCCTCATGCTTGCGGTGCAAGACCGTCATGGAAGCGGAAAGCTGCGGTTGCCGGCGCGAGATCTGGCGGCGCTCGCAGATTTTGAGGGCGGCACCAATACGCATATCGCGTGGACGGGTGCCGAGCCGCTCCGCGCCCTGGCCCGGGCGCTGTCGCACCGAGAATTGGCCGCCGTAAAGACGCCGAACACTTTCACGGCGACGCTGCGACCCTATCAGCAGGAGGGGGTCAACTGGCTGCAGGCGCTCCACAGCGCCGGCTTCGGCGGCGTGCTGGCCGACGATATGGGGCTGGGCAAGACCGTTCAGGCGCTCGCGCATATCACCACGCTCAAGGCTGCGGGCGCGCTCGAGGGGCCGGTTTTGATCGTCTGTCCGACGGCGGTGTTGCCCAATTGGCAGTCCGAACTGACGCGGTTCGCGCCCGAACTCTCGGTCCTCCTCTGGCACGGGGCGACCCGCAGGACATTGGTTTGCGAACTTGCCCAGCAGGACGTCATCCTGACAAGTTATCCGCTGCTTGTTCGCGATGTCGATCTGCTCAAAAAGCAATCACTCAGCATCATCATTCACGATGAAGCACAGATGCTCAAGAACCCCAAGACGGCGGGGTTCAAGGCCGCCAGGCAGATGAACGCCAAACAGGCCATCGCCCTCACCGGCACACCGGTGGAGAATCAGCTGACCGACGCATGGAGCCTGATGGATCTGGTAACGCCGGGGCTGCTCGGCAGCCTCGACCAGTTCAGCCGCGGCATCGCCAGGCCGATCACGCGTGACGATGACGCTGCCGCAAAGACAATGCTCGCGCGCCGGCTGCGGCCCTTCATGTTGCGACGGACGAAGGACCAGGTGGCGCGCGATCTGCCCGCCAAAACCGAAATTCCCGAATGGATCGATCTTGGCGGCACGCAGCTCGCACTTTACGAATCGATGCGGCTGCTGATGCAGAAGCGGGTGAGCGACGAGATTGCGCGGGTCGGGCTGATGCGGTCACACATCGTCTTTCTGGATGCGTTGCTGAAGCTTCGACAAATCTGTTGCGATCCCAGGCTGCTGGCGGGGCAGCCTGCCGCGACGGGGCACTCCGCAAAGCTGTCGCGTCTGATGGAAATGCTCCCCGAACTCCTTGCCGAAGGGGGGCGGGTGATATTATTTAGCCAGTTCACCTCGATGCTCGATCTGATCAAGCCCGAACTGGGCAAATGTTTGATCCCCTTTACCGAGATCCGCGGCACTACCAAGGATCGGCTGGGCCCGGTCGCAGCGTTCCAGGCAGGGAAAGCGCCGGTCATCCTGGTCAGTCTAAAGGCGGGCGGTACGGGTCTCAACCTGACCGCCGCCGATACCGTCATTCTCTATGATCCGTGGTGGAACCCCGCAGTCGAAGCTCAGGCCATCGACCGTGCTCACCGCATCGGCCAGACCAAACCCGTCTTCGTCCATCGGCTTATCGCCCGAAACACGATCGAAGAGAAAATCCTTGCGCTGCAAGACACCAAGCGCTCGCTCGCCGCGACGCTTTGGGGTGAAGGCGACGGCGCCGCACCCGTGAAACTGACCGAAGAGGATGTGCAGTTCCTGCTCGGATGATGGCGCTACCCGGGCAATCGGCAGCCGTGGCGGGCTTCGGGACCGAAATGCACAGTTACAGCTCGCGCAGTGCGTCGGCCGGCCTCGCGCGCAGCGCCGGCAGGCTTCCCGCCACCCCGACCCCCAGCGTGACGATCACGCCGGCCGCCAGCGTTATGGCCACGACGACCCAGTCGGGCGCCCAGGGAAGTTCGAACACCTTCACCACGACGAACCACCCGCCCGTCGCCCCGACCGCCAGCGCCACCAGCACGACGATCAGCGACAGCAGCGCATATTCCAGCGCCTGTGCGGTCAGCACCTGCCGCGCGCTGCCGCCGAGCAACTTGAGAATCACGGCATCGTAGCGCCGCGCGCGCGAGGAGGCGGCGACCGCACCGACCAGCACGGCGATGCCGGCCGCGACCGTCACTGCCGCAGCGGCGCGGATCGCCAGCGCGATCTGCCCCAGCGCCACGCCGATCTGGCTCAACAGGTCGCCGACGCGGATCATTGTCACCGATGGCAGCGCCGTTGCGACGTCCCGCGCCACCACGCCGTCGCGTGACGGAGTCGCATAGACGCTTGCGAGCAGGCTGTGCGGCGCCTCCTCGATATAGCCGGGCGAAAAGACGATCGCGAAATTGAGCCCAAGCCCGCTCCAGTCGATCTTGCGCAGCGCCGCGATCCGCGCCGGCACGTCGACCCCGAGTACCGTGACGGTGATCATGTCGCCGATCTTGAGCCCCAGCGCGGTGGCGGCGCGATCCTCCAGCGATACCAAAGGCGGCCCGCGATAGCCGGCCGCCCACCATTTTCCCGCGACGACCTCATTGCGCGGCGGCACGCCTGCCGACCAGGTCAGCGTCCGGTCGCCGCGCAGTACCCAGGCGCCGTCGGGCAGGGTCTTCATGTCGGCGACGCGCACGCCCTTCACTGCGGTGATCGCGCCGCGCAACGACGGCACCGCCTCGATCCGCGCGCCCGGCGCCGCGCGGTCGACGGTCGCGCGGAACACCGCCGCATCGTCCGGCTGGAGGTCGATCGCGAAGAAGCGCGGCGCCTTGGCCGGTGCGGCGCCCGCCAGTTCGGCCGACAGGCTGGTGTCGATCACTGCCAGCGCGACGAACAGCGCGAAGCCGAGGCCGAGCGCGACCACCAGCCGGTCGGTCTCCGCGCCGGGCCGGTGGAGATTGGCCAGCGCCAGCCGCAGCAACGGTGTCCGCGCGCGCGGCAGGCGCGCGACGCCGCGCCGCACCAGCAGGCCGATCAGCCACAGCAGCAGGATCAGCGCGGCGACCGCACCGACGAAACCCAGTGCCAGCATCATGTCCGATGCGGTCAGCACCGCGAGCGCGACCAGCGCCGCGACCAGTAGCATCATCACCCCGATCACGCGCCACGACGGCAGCCCGTTCGGCGCCAGCGCGTCACGCAGCAGCGTCGCCGCCGGTACATGCCGCGCCCGCGCCAGCGCCGGGAGCGCGAACAGCAAAGCGACGAGCAGCCCCAACGCCGCCGCCGTCGCCAGCGGCAACGGATAGAGCGCGAGTCGCGGCGGCACCGGCAGCGCATCGCCCGCAACAGCCACGACGATCGCCGGCACCAGCGCACCCAGCGCCAGCCCGACGGCGATCCCGACCGCGGCGACCACGCCCAACTGCGTCAGGAAGATCGCCGCGATCGTCCCCGTCCGTGCGCCGAGCACCTTCAGCGTCGCGATGATGCGCGTCTTTCCGGCGAGATAGGCGGCAACGCCGCTACCCACGCCGACCCCGGCAATGGCCAGCGCGGCGAGGCCGACGAGCAGCAGGAACTGCCCGAGCTGGGCGATGCCGCGGCGTAGCCCGCCGGCGGCGCGATCGCTGCTCTTCACCGCAAAGCCGTCGCGCGCGAAGCGCTTGGCGAGCAGGTCGCTGGTCGCCTTGGTGGCGTCGACGCGCGGCAGCACGATGCGGTAATGGCTCTCGTACAGGCTGCCCGGCTGCACCAGCCGCGTCGCGTCGAGCCCGGCCATGTCGACCAGCACCGGTGGACCGAGCGTGAAGCCCGCGCCGAGCCGGTCGGGCTCCGCCGCGATCAGCCCGATCACCTTGAGCCGCGCCGCGCCGAGCCGCAACATGTCGCCGACCTTCACGCCGAGCCGATCGGCCAGCGCCGGCGCGATCGCGATCTCATTGCCATGTGGCCGATCGGCGATCGCGCCCGCCGCCAGCCGGAAGGCGCCGACCATCGGCCAGGCGCCATCGACCCCGCGCAGGTCGACCAGCACGGGCCCGCCCCCTGAATCGGCCATCGCGCGCATCGTCACGGTCTCGGACACACGGCCCTGGCCGGCGAATGCCGCCATTTCCTCGACTGTCGCCCGGCGTTGCGAGACGACCAGCTCGACGTCGCCGCCGAGCATCTGCCGCCCCTGCGCGTCGAGTGCGGCGATCAGGCTCGCCGACAGGCTGCCGATTCCGGCCAGCGCCGCCGTGCCGAGGAACAGGCACAATATCAGCAGCAACAGCCCGCGCCCGCCGCGCCGCAGATCGCGCAGCGCCAGCCGCCACGCGATGCTCATGCCGCGCGCCGGTCGGCGACGATGCGGCCGTCGGCCAGTTCGATCACCCGCGCACAGCGCGCCGCCAGCGCGGGGTCGTGCGTGATGACGAACAATGTCGCGCCGCTTGCCGCGTGGCGCGCGAACAGCATGTCCATGATCGTCGCGCCGGTCGCGGTGTCGAGATTGCCGGTCGGCTCGTCGGCGAAGACCAGCGCAGGGCGGGCGACGAGCGCCCGCGCGATCGCCACGCGCTGTTGCTCGCCGCCCGACAACTGCGCCGGATAATGGCCGGTACGGTCGCCCAGCCCGACCGCCGCCAGTTCGGCCGCGGCGCGCGCAAAGGTATCGGGTTCGCCGGCCAGTTCGAGCGGCACCGCGACATTCTCCAGCGCGGTCATCGTCGGGAGCAGGTGAAAGGCCTGCAGCACGATGCCGATCCGCCCACGCCGCGCGATGGCGAGCGCGTCCTCGCTGAGCGTGGCGAAATCGAGACCAGCAACCCTGATCGAGCCGCCGCTCGGTCGTTCGAGCCCCGCCAGCACCGCCATCAGCGAGGATTTGCCCGATCCCGACGGTCCGAGCAGTGCAACGCTCTCGCCCGCGACGACGTCGAGATCGATGCCGCGCAGGATATCTACCCGGGCGGGCGGCTTCCCCAGCGACAATGTGACGTTGCGCGCGGCGATCAGCGCGCTATCGGCGGGGGATGATGATATGGTCACTGTTCCAACGATATGGATGGCGAAAGGCATTTGTCCATCTCGCGATACTGCTGGCGAGCATTATCGCCCCCCCCGCCACGGCCGAAAAGCGCGCGCCGTTGATCTGGGCGTTCGGCGACAGCCTGACAGCGGGTTACGGTCTGCCGCCGGCACAGGGGTTCACGACCAGGCTCGAAGCCGCGCTGCGCCGTGCCGGGGTCGCCGCGACGGTGCGCAATGGCGGTGTGGCCGGCGATACCGCGGCGCAGGCCGAGGCGCGGCTGCGCTGGGGTTTGCGTGGATTGGGGGCGACGCCCGACCTGGTGATCGTCGAGCTTGGCGCCAACGACATGCTGCGCGGCTTGCCGCCGGCACAGGCGCGCGCCCATCTCGATGCGATCCTCACCGAACTGCAGCGCCGCCACATCCCGGTGCTGCTCGCCGGGATGCGCGCCGCGCCCAACCTCGGCGCCGACTATGTCCGCGCGTTCGAGGCGATGTATCCGGCGCTCGCCGCTGCGCACCGCGTGCCGCTCTATCCCTTCTTCCTCGACGGCGTGGCGGCGCAGCGCGGCCTGCTGCAGGGCGACGGCCTGCACCCCAATGCGCGCGGCGTCGAGATCATCGTCGCGCGGATCCTGCCGGCGGTGCGCAAGGCGCTGCGCTGATCCGGGGACTCGACTTTCCCCGAGGCGATCTTATATACCGACCGTTATGGAAGCTTTGGCATGCACCGCGACCAAGGGTCGCCCGCGCGAGTTCTGCCTCGACGCTGCGCTGGCGGCGGCGCTGCGCGTCTTCTGGTCGAAGGGCTATGAAGGCGCGTCGATGGTCGATCTGACCGAGGCGATGGGCATCACCAAACCCAGCCTCTACGCCGCTTTCGGCAACAAGGAAGCGCTGTTTCGCAAGGCGCTAGATCTCTATGAGCGCGAGAAGATGGCCTATGTCGGCCAGGCGCTCGACAAGCCGACCGCGCGCGAGGTTGCCGAGCATCTGCTGCGTGGCAGCGTCGAGAACCAGACCAGCAGCTGCGAACCGCGTGGTTGCCTGGGCGTGATCAGTTCGGTCGCGTGCGGCTCCGAAGCCGAGTCGATCCGCGAGGAAGTGCTCGAACGCGGTAAGGTCGCCAAGCATGCGCTGATCGACCGCATGGAACGCGCCAAGGTCGAGGGCGACCTGCCCGACCATGTCGATGTCGAGGCGCTGACCGGTTTCCTCTATGCGCTGATGCAGGGCATGGCCGTGCAGGCGGGGGCAGGGGCCAATCGCGCCGAGCTCGACCGCCTGGTCGACACCAGCATGATGATGTGGCCTTCACGTTAGCATCGTGCTGAAAAGTGGGGACCGGTTTTCAGCTCTTCACGATGCGACCGCAAAAGCACAAGAATATTTCTAACGACCGGTACGAAATGCTGTTAACGCAGCGCAACACGACTTATATGCCGATGAGTATAGAACGTGGGGCTCGTAACGAAGCCCGGGCTGCGAAGGAAGCCATCATGCGTCAGCATAGTCGCGAGGGGCCCGTCACCGGGTTCTGAGTGCTACCCGATTGTCGGCAGTTCTCCGGTCGCGCACCCTAG
>JBBRSN010000015.1:0-67044 GCA_038245375.1 Sphingomonadales bacterium
CAGCACCAGTCTCGATCCCATCAAAAAATTAGTCAACAAAACTAGCCGCGACGGGTGATGCCTGCCGGCTCGCAGCGACAGCAGTAAGGTCGAGGTAGGCGTCGAACGCATCTGACATACCCAAGCTTACCATACAGCCGCAATGGCAGCTAACCACCACTCATCGCCATTCTGCCTGCTACCGATCCGTCGAATCGCTCGAAAGCCGCCGACGGTATTCGGGAGGATGCGCGCCCGAAGGTCAAAGATCAGGGTGTGAATTCCCCAACCCGATCGACCTACTTCGCCAGTCCCGCCAGTTTCCCCGTATCGATCGCCGCGACCGCCTGTTTCAGCACGTCGATGCTCGGCGCGTTGCCCGAGGCATCGACCGCGAAGCGGCTCGCGACCATCGTCGAATAGCTGCCGCGATGGTCGCCATTGTCCCATTTCTCGCTGACCATCGATCCGTCGACCATCACGCTCTTCTCGTAACCATTGGCGGTGGTCTTGCTCGATTGCAGGTTCATCGCCCCACCGAGCGTCGCCACCGCGCCCATCGCGCCGACATCGGCAACCGACAGGCTGAAACTCTGGTCGCCCATCGTGTAGCGCGCCTCGGCCTTGCTGCCGCTGATGCCCGCCGCGCCGCCGCTCTGCGTTTCGACATCGCCGCGCGTGAAGCCGGCAATCGTCGCCGGCAGCATCGCCTGCAGCGCATCGGCCGGCACCGCCGAGCTGTGCCCGCTCGCCGCATCGGCCTGCATCTGCGCGCCGGCCGCCTTCATTCGCTCGCCCGCGGCCCTGACCTTGTCGAGATCGACCGTGCCGACCCCGGGCACCGCGAGCGTGCCGCTGACCTCGCCGGCATCGGTGCTCATCATCGGGCGCATCATCCCCCCGGTCACCGCGCCGGCGACCGCGCCGGCCACGGCGAACACCACCACGCACACCACCAGCGACACGGCATAATAGGCCACTGCCTTGTCCGCCGGCGGCTTCATCAGCAGCGGCAGGCCGATCCACATCAGGTAGAGCGAATAGAAACCGAGCAGCCCGAGAAAGAACAGGCTCGGCATGATCTGGACGATGCCGACAATCAGCGCCGCCGTTGCCGAGAACGCCGCGACCTTCATCGCGGCGACGGCGTTCTTCGTCCCCCCGAAGCTCGGTGCGAGCGCATCGATGATCAGCGCCATCAGGAAGATCCCGACCAGCGACGAGACATAATGGATCAGCGCCGCCTCCACCGATCCGATGATCGACGGCCGATAGTGCACGCCGAGAAAGCCGAAGCCGAACAGCTGCGCGCCGATCAGCCCGGCGATCGGGCCGATCGCGGCGAGCGGCACGACCCAGCTGGTGAAGATCCCCATCGCGGTCATCGACTCGGCCTCGATCGCCTGCCACTCGGCGGTCGGGCTCAGGATCAGGCGCTTGATGCGCTCGATCATGCCCTTCGAACGGTCGCCCGGAAACTGCGTCGCCATGGTCGTGCTCCCCTGTCTGCATTGGATCCGATCCGAGGATGATACACCCGATCGGTCACGGTCGATAGGATCGAGACGACATTGTCGCGCGAAGGGCGATGCCGCATGGCTTGCCGACCGTCGCCGCCATGCTATCCCCGCGCATCGTTTCTCCCGGAGACTGTCTATGCGCCTGCGTTTCGTCGCCCTGCTCCTCGCCGCCACCGCTACGCCCGCGTTGGCCGCGCCGATCCATCAATATGGCGGCCTGGCGCTTGCGCCGAAGGGCGATGTGCTGGCGACGGTCGAGGACAATGCCGCCGATCACGGCGTCGTCACGCTGCGCTCGGTGAGGACCGGCAAGGTCGAACGCACGATCGATCCGTGCGCCAAATGCGGTTATGCCGGGCTTACCTTCGGACCATCGGGCGATCTCGCTTTCCTCGTGCGTGATCGCGCCGCCGGCACCGTCACGCTGATGGTCGATGGCGGCAAGACACAGCGCCCCATCGCGACGATCGCCGGCATTGCGCAGACGCCGCGCTGGTCGCCCGACGGCACGCGCATCGCGCTGCTCGTCACGATCGGCGCCGCCAAGGAAGCCGGCGCGACCCAGGCCGGCGTGCGCCAGATCGGCGAGATCGGCGAGCATAGCGACGAACAGCGCCTTGCCGTGTTCAACGCCACGGGCGCGCTGGTCGCAGCGGCGGCGGTCAAGCCGGTCTCGCCGGCCGATCGCTACGTGTACGAATATGACTGGACGCCCGACGGCAAGGGCTTCGTCGCGACCACCGCGCTCGGCAATGGCGACAACAACTGGTGGGTCGCGACGCTCGACGCGATCGACGCGGCGACCGGCGACGTGCGCAATATCGCCAGGCCGACGACGCAGCTCAATTTCCCGCGCGTCTCGCCCGACGGCAAGACCGTGGCCTATATCGGCGGGCTGATGAGCGATTTCGGCTCCGTCGGCGGCGATTTGTGGACCGTGCCGTTTGCCGGTGGGAACCCGGTCGATGCGACGAAGGACGCGCGTTACACGCTGACCTCGCTCGTCCGGGCCGGCAGCATGGTGCGCGGCACGGTGCTGCGCGGCGACAGTGCCGGCCTGCTGACCGACGGCAAGGGTGGCACGGTCGTCGGCTGGAGCCGCCCGGCCAGCTTCGCCGCCGGCGACGGCCGCGCCGCCTTCAGCGCCGATGGCCGCACCGTGGCGATGGTGGTGCAGGACTTCACCCATGCCCCCGCGATTTTCGCCGGCCCGGTCGGCAAGCCGGTCCAGATCACCCATGACAACGACGCTGCGCCCGCGCTCGCCATTGCGCGCAGCATCGAGTGGAAGAATGACGGCTTCGACGTGCAGGGCTGGCTGCTCGCGCCGACCGGTGCCTATCCGGCGGTCAAGCATCCGATGGTCACCATCGTCCATGGCGGTCCGTCCGCCGCCAGCGTGCCTAACTATGTCCAGCGCGGCGCGATGGCCGATCTGCTTGCCGCCGGCTATTATGTCTTCCTGCCCAATCCGCGCGGCAGCTACGGCCAGGGCGAGGCGTTCACCGCCGCCAACAAGCGCGATTTTGGCGGCGGCGACCTGCGCGACATCCTGACCGGGATCGACGCGGCCGAGAAGGTCGCGCCGATCGACGATGCGCGGCTCGGCCTTACCGGCGGCAGCTATGGCGGCTTCATGGCGATGTGGGCCAACACCCAGACCAACCGCTTCAAGGCGATCGTCGCCGGGGCGGGGCTGTCCAACTGGGTCAGCTATTACGGCACCAACGGCATCGACCAGTGGATGCTGCCGTTCTTCGGCAAGACGATGTACGACGACCCCAAGGCCTATGAGGACGTCTCGGCGATCTACCACATCAAGAGCGCGAAGACGCCGACCTTCATCTATGTCGGCGAGCGCGACATCGAGGTCCCGCCGACCCAGTCGATCGAATATTGGCACGCGCTGAAGGACATGGGTGTCGCGACAAGCCTGGTGATCTACCCCGAGGAAGGCCACGGCATCCGCGGTGCGGTGAACAGCGCCGACGTGCGCAAGCGTACGGTGGCGTGGTTCGACCGGTATCTCGGCGGGGGCAAATAAGAACGGGCGGCGAGTGCGGCTTGAACCCGCCCCGCCGCCCCTATGGCGCGGCACCGTGCTCCTGATTGCAAGGCAATTCTTCGTCGTCACCCATTGGCCGTTGGCGAATTCGCAAGATCAGTCATTTACATTTTGTCCTGTCGCAATGTCCTGTTGTCGCCGAATCGTGTAAGAGCAGCGCGACATGGTGATGAATCCAGATCGCGGCTACGTCATTGCTTGCGCCAAGCGCAGCGGATCAAGTCATTTGTGCGCGCTGTTGAACAGCACAGGCGCGCTCGGCCGGCCCGATGAACATTTTCATCCGGACAAGATCTCACTGGCGGATGTCGCGACCGATGCGCTGGCCGCGGCGACGTGGGATCGCATCGTGGCCTCGGCCGCCACGCCCAATGGGGTGGTCGGGATCAAGCTGTTCTTCAGCCATATCGAGCCGCCGTACATGGCCGCGATCGCGCGCCGCGTCGCAGGGTTCGCGTTTGTTCTGCTCGATCGCGGCGACCGGCTTGGCCAGGCGCTTTCGCTGGCCCGCGCGCTCCAGACGGCCAGCTGGTCGGCGCGACAGTCCGAGACGACGCAGCCGCGTTATCGGCCCGCGCTGATCCGCCAATGTCTTGCCAGTATCGACGCGGAGATGGTCGGCTGGGAAGGGTATTTCCGGTTGCACGACATCGTGCCGATGCGGTTGACCTATGAAGATCTCTCGGTCGCGCCTGAAGCATCGGTGACCGAGATCGCCCGGCGACTTGGAGTCGATCCCGCCGATCTTGCCCACCAACGATCGGGCAAGACGATCCAGCGGGATTCGATCAACCGCGAATGGCGGGAACGATTTCTCGCCGAGGCGACGCCGCAGGCGGACTGAATCCCCGCGCGTCGATCCGGATCATCCGCCGAAGCGGCGAAGCAACGCGGGGTAGCGTTCCTGGAACCATGCCTGATGGCGGCGCGGCAGGCGGGTACGCCATTCCCCGGGCGAGCCGCTGCGATAGTGGTGGCGCGGGTCCGTCTCGCCGCGGCGACGACCGCCCGACATCTTTTCGAAGCTGTATGTGTCGATCAATTCCCGCAGATGATCCCGTTGCCGGTCCGACGATGCGTCGATCAAGCCGATGAACGAGAATGCCGTGACAAAGAAGCTCAGTGGATCCGCGACAAGGTCGTCGAACGTCAGTTCGATGATCCGCGGGTCGTCATAATCCCACGCCGCCATCGCGGGAAATACCGTGATCGGGAAGCCATCGGTCGGCAGTTGATCGGTAAACTGCATGTCGCGCATCAACCCGGGCTGGAAGGCGAGATCTTGGATCACGCCGCGATGCTCGGCCAGTTCCGGCCACCAATCGGTAGAGTGCGAATAGAGATGCGAGTAATAAGCCGATATTGCCAGATCGCGCGGATCTCTGATGACGTGGAATGCCCGGAAGTCGGGAATGTCACCAATGTATCGATAATCGGCATTCATATATTTCACATATAGCGGCCGACCGTCCGGCAGTGCGCGCAAGACATCATGATCGAACCATTTCGGATTGTTTAGTTCGGCGTAGCAAGAGCCGTTAAACTTGCACATCCCTTCCATGACCAGCCCAATGTAGCGCGTGCCAGATTTATGGTGGCCGAGAAAAAAGCGGAGGCCATTTGCGTCGGTTAACATGGGTTACACGACAATCCGGATCTCATCATAAAGTGAACCTTGATCTTTCAATCGAATCATTTCAAGATAAAATATAATGGCTTTCGTAACATGCGGAGCAGGGGGCCGGGTCGCGTCGGCTGAGGTCACATAAGGACTTTTCTGTGCGATCTGTGGCGCTGCCGCAAACCAATTCCGAACCGGACGTGCGCCCCCGGGGCCTGGCGATCGTTGCATCACGACATGATTATGCTGCGGCTTGGGCTAAGTTGCCGCACGATAACATCGACTGGACTGTCCTTGCACTGTTCGGGAACGGCGCAGGTCATCGCAAGGTCGATCATGTGGCGACCCCCGGCGCATCTGATCTTGTGATCAGCGGCAACCTGACGGATCGTGGCTGGCAATCGCGCTATCGCGATGTGCGCGGCGCGATCGCGCTATGCCTGCGCGATGCGGAGGCGCGCGGCGGCCCGTTCGCCCATTTCGCGACCCATGCCTTCGCCGATTGCGACGATCATCCCGCGATCTGGCACGTCGCGAACGTGACCGCCGACCAATGTCGCGGCCGCCCGGTCATCAGTCTCGCCTTGCGGGCGGCGGAAGCCGGCGGCACCGCGGGCGGCGATCAGGTCGAGGCGGCCAGGGCGTTGCTGCACCGGCCGATCCACGGGCAGATCGTCCAGCGGCCACGGGCCGGGTCGGTGGGGGTGGTGGTATCGCCGTTCTGGACGATCCCGTGGGAACTGCGCAACGTCGTGCGCCGCGGCCTGATGGAGCGTGCCCACCCCGACGACTGGTACGTCATCATGGCGGATACGACCTTTCGCAATCTCCCGCCCAGTTACATCCTGCCGCTGGCCAATGCGCGGTTCAGCGTCGATCCCGCCGAGCACGCTTATTTCCGCGATCGCTGTCCCGATCTCGGCTTGCTCGAATTCTGTCAGAGCCAGCTGACGCCATCGGACATCTACGCGCCAGATCCCGGCGTGGAGAAGGTTTACGATTTCGTCTATTCGGCGCGCATCTGTGGCGTGAAACGCCATGTCATGCTGGTCGATGCGCTCGCCAGGCTCAAGGCGGCGGGGCATCGTTTCAGGACCTTGTTCCTGTTCTATCCCAAGGACAACGAAGACACCCGGGCGACGACCGAGTTGGTGCGCGCACGGGTCCGGGACGCGGAGCTCGACGTGACGTTCCACACGACGGGCGAGCGGGGCAACAACGAGGCCGAGGTTGCCGCAATGCTCAACCGGTGCAAGGTCGGCGTCTTCATGTCCGAGGAAGAGGGGCCCGCCTTTGCGATCCCCGAATATCTGCTCTGTGACCTGCCCGTCGTCGCCTATGCCGGCTTGCGCGGCGGGGGGCTGCATTTTCTCAACGCCGACAACAGTCGCCTGTTCGAAGGCGAAGAGGATCTGCCGCATGTCCTGTTCGAGGTTCTGGCCGCGCGGTCGGCGCTGCGCCCGCGCGGCAGCGCGCTGGCCCAGGCGATAGGGGAGGGGCCGGGCAATCGGCGCTTCGCGGCGTGCCTCGCCGAACAGGGGGTCGTGTTGCGCGACGATGCCGAGCCGCTCCGCCGGCATCTCGGCCAGTTCTCGCTCGACGAGCTGTGTCGATGACCCCGGCGGACCGTCAGCGCTTTCCCGTGATCGATGCGCATGTCCATCTGCGCGGGCAAAAGCGGGTCCCGGTCGAGGTGATGCGTCGTGCCAATCTGCGGCATGTCGTCAACATCAACTACATGTCCGACGGCGACCGCGCGACGACCCGGGCCTTCGCTGCGGCGCTCGATTGCGACACGGCCGGGTATGGCCGGCGCTTTCTTTCCTGCACCACCTTTCCGCTCGACGGGTTCGGCGGTGCCGACTTCGCCGCCGCGGCGATCGCCGCACTGGAAGATCGCTTCGCGGCCGATCCCCGGACGGTCGCGGTCAAGATCTGGAAGAATGTCGGGCTGACGCTACGCGACGATGACGGTCGCCTCGTGCAATGCGACGATCCCCGCTTTTCACCGATCTTCGCCTGGATCGAGCGGCGCGGGGTTCCGGTCTATCTGCATATCGGCGATCCGATCGCCGCGTGGCAGCCGCTTGACGAAGCCAGCCCGCACTATCGCTACTATAGTCGCAACCCCGATTATCATCATTACGCAAAGCCGGGCGCGCCGTCTCATGCCGATCTGATGGCGGCGCAGGCCGCGCTGATCGCGCGGTGGCCGGGCATCCGTTTCATCGCCGCCCATTTCGGCGCGCTCGCGCACGACGTCGCGCTGGTCGGCACGTTTCTCGCCGCGCACCCCAATGCCGCGGTCGACAGTTCGGCGCGCCACGCCGATCTCCGGCAGCAGGACCGCGAACGGGTCGTCGCGCTGTTCGAGGCCTATCCCGACCGCATCATCTTCGGGAGCGACTGGTCGGCGCAGTATGACGCGATGGACGGCGCCGCCGCCGCGCCGCTGATCGAGGAGCAATGCGCGCGGCTGGCGTGGGATTTCGCCTATTTCGAACGCGAACTCGCGCTGTCCGACGCGATCCTTGCGCGTTTCTATCATGACAATGCCTGTGCATGGCTCGGGCTGGCGGCAGCGGCACCACTGCGGTCGGTCGCTGCGGCATGAGCGCCGCCGGGTCCGATGTGCTGGTCGTGCCGATGCATCCCGGCATCCAGTATCATTTCGCCCGTGTCGGCCTGCCCGTCGCGATTTTGGGCAATTGGGAACAGTTCAAATATTGGCGCCCCAAGCCCGACAATGTCCGCAACCTGATCGCCGATTATCGGCCGGCGCAGCTGGGCTACACGGCGGCCGATTATCGCCGGCTGCTCGATGGCCTCGGCGACGAGATGGCCGGCTGCGACCTCGCCTGGCTGCATTTCCCATGGCAGGTCAAATTGTTCGCCGACGACCGGCGATTCCCGAAAATCTATTTCGCGGCGAAGGAGGATGAACTCGCACACGACGATTGGGCGCGCCTGCTCGATCGTGCCGATTTTTCCGTAGCATCCTATTATCCGCGCACCACGTCATGGCTGCAGCAGCACTTCGGCGTGCGCGTCGCGGAAATCGAGCTCGGCATCGATTCATCCGAATATGACGGGTGGACCGGCGATGTCGCGCAGGTGCTGACGGTCATCCACAGCTGGAAGGATCGCGGCTGGCACCATCATCTCTATGCCGATGCGGTCCGCGGTCTCGCCGCGCGCCATGTCGACCATCTCGATCGTGCCGTACCGCCGGTCGGTTATGACGAACTGCGCGCGCTGTTCCGCCAGTCGCGCGTCTATCTCCATGATGGCGAGCGCGAATATACCATTGCCCTGATCGAGGCGATGATGACGGGCATGCCGGTGGTCAGTTTCGCGCTGCCGGGTATCGAGGGGTATGTCGCGCACGGCGTGAACGGCTTCGTCGCGCACGACGCCGCCCAGGCCCGGGAATATTGCAACCTGCTTCTCGCCGATTGGGATCTCGCCCGGACGATGGGCGCCGCCAGCCGCGCCAGGGCGCTTGCGCGCCACGACGAACGGCGCTGGCGGGCCGACTGGCGGCGCGTCATCGGTGCGGTCGCATGATCGGCGGCAAGCCCGCGCTGGGCGTCAATGTGCCGTGGCTCGGAGATTCCTACGGCCATGATTTCGGACGCAACGCGTCCTATCCCGATTGGCCGGCGGATTTCGACTGGTGGCGTACCGACCGGTTGTTCGCGCTGTTGCGGTCACGCGGCATCGCGCTCCTGCGCTGCTGGCTGTTCGAGGACGCCGAGGGCCTGCTGGTCGATGAAAGCGGTCAGGTTACCGGCATCGACCCGCTGTTCCTCGACAATCTCGCCGCCTTCGTCCGGCTTGCCGACAAATGGGGCATGCTGGTGTTGTGGACGTTGCTCGATGCCAACAGCGTTCGGCGCCGGCCGGACATGGCAACGCGCGCGATCCTGACCGACCCGCTGGCCGCACAATGCTTTGTCGACAAGGCGCTCGACGTCGTTCTGCCGATCATCGCGCGCGTCGCCTGGGCGATCGACCTTTGCAACGAGCCCGAGGCGATCGTCTGCGGCAGGCTCGGCAACGGCACCGGCCTCGGCGTCGACTGGTGGGCCGTCACGCCGCAACTGGCGTTGCTGTGCCACGCGGTGCGGCACCGCCGCGCGCGCCTCGCGGTGACCATAGGGTCAGGCTTTCAGGAGCATCGCTGCCTGCAGGCCGGGCGCTATGACGGGCTGCCGCTCGACATGCTGTCCTATCACGCCCATGCCCATGGTGCCGACACGGTCCTGCTGCCGGCCAGCGAAATATCCGCGAACAGCCCGGTCATCCTTGGCGAACTCGGCTGGCCGATGCCCGGCGGCTGGCCGAAGAACAGCGCGTCGTGGGAAAAATGCCAGCAGCGCCTCACCGAGCGCATGAAGCAGGCGATCGCTGCCGGCTATCCCGCGACTTTTCTGTGGTTCATCAGCGATATCGTCGGGAATACCGATGCGCTGGTCAATGCCGGCGATGTCGGCCGTCCGCTCGAACTGGTCGCGCCGTTCCAGGCCTCCGGCATCATTGCCACCGCAGATGAAATCGTCCCGTTCCCGACGCTGTGGCAACGTCAGGCAACGGATCTAGCCGGGCGCCACGGACAGGCGCCCCATCCCCACCATCTCATCGGTTCGACATAGGCTGGACGGAAGTGGAATGTGATATGACAGCCGATCTCCTTCAATCATCGCAATGTCGTGGTTGCGCGCGGCAGGTCGAGATCATGCTGCCGGCCAACGCGGCGATCGCTTCGGCGGCCTGTGCCGGTTGTGGCGCGACGGTCTATGCCAGCCACTATCAGCGCATCGACATCGGCCTGAGCGAGGTCTGCAACCTGTCGTGCAACATGTGCCGGCGACCGCAGGAAAAGGCGTTCCTCGATTTCGGGGTGATCAGCCGGATGCTGCAGGACGCCAGCGCGATAGGGGTCGGGACGGTGTCGTTCTCCGGCGGCGAGCCCTTCGTCCACCCGCGCTTCCGCGACATTCTGCGCCTGGCACTGGCGCATGACTTCGATGTCGAGCTCGTCACCAATGGCACCTTGGTCAGGGCGGACGACGCGGCGCTGCTCCGGCAGCTGAAATGCATCACCGTCTCGATCGACGGTCCGCGCGACATTCACGATCACATTCGCGGCATGGTGGGCGCGTGGGACAAGTCGATGGCGACGCTGGCCCTGCTCAACCGCATCGGCGCCAAATGGGGTACCAACACGGTCATCCAGGGGATGAACGCGCACGCCCTGCTCGACACCTGGCACGCGATCCACGCGGCGGGCCATCCCGCCTATATCGGCTTCACCCATGTCGAGGTGGTGCCCGAAACGCGCCATCTGCAGCCCGACGCGGAAGACGCAGGTCAGGCCAAGCGCCAGCTGGCGACGATCCGTGCCGAATGTGCCGCAGCCAAGGTTCATTTCAACGATGATGCGATCATGACCGGGATGTACGATGTCTTCTCGGACAAGACGAAGCGCTATCGACCGCCGGGCGGCTGCCGCATCCCGCAATTGTTCCTCGGGATTTCCAGCCATGGCATCTATCCGTGCTGGCACCAGGGACGGGCCTTGCCCGGCGAAAGCCTGATCGCGGCGCTGGAAAGCGATCTGTGCCGGGATATCGTTGCCGAAGCACGCGGATCGCGCTGCATCGGCTGCAACGCCGCCAATTATTCATGGTCGGACGAATGGGTTGCCGGGATATTTGCCGCCAGCACCCGCGATTCATGGTCGGATGGCGTGGTCTATCTTGCGGAGACCGAACGCCGGGCCGGCCATCTCACCCGGGGCAAGCGCACGCTTCCCCTGCTCGAGCGCCAAAAGCGCGGCAATGCATAGCGGCGCGTTCAACCTGGGGGAACGGGCGCAACCCGTCAGCGGCGTCGTGCCCGCGGCCGCGCGCGAACGGTCACCCGTCGGCTTCCGGCTGCCGCTGCATCTCAAGCAGATGGGCGAGGAGGCCAATTGCCGGCATCGTTCGGGCTGGCCCTATGTCATGGCGCATCTGCGTCGGCATCTCGATCCCGGCGGCATCCTGCTCGACGACTTTATCGAGCGCAGCTTCCAGCATGCCGATTGTCGCCAGCAATGGTGCGAGCCCTGGGTCGGCATGTTTCATCATCCCCCCGATCTGCCCGGCTGGCTCGACGAAACCGCGTCGCTCGAGGCGATCACCAGCACGCCCGAGTTTCGGCGCTCGCTACCCTGGCTCAAGGGCGCGATCGCCTTGAGCGACTATCTCGGCAAGTGGATCGAGCAACGCTTCGATATCCCGGTGCTCGTGCTCAAACATCCGACCGAACGCCCGGAGATCAGCTTTTCGATCGACGCGTTCCTCGCGGCGGAGCGGCAATTGCTGGTCCAGGTCGGCTGGTATGCGCGCAACACCCGCGCAATCTACCAGCTCGAGGCGCCGCCCGGATTCGACAAGATCCACTTGTTGCAGCGCAGGCCCTGGGTACTCGCCGCGATCGACCGCATCGATGCGATGTCCCCACATCGCGCCCGGCAACATCATGGCGACGTCATGATCGTCGACGAGCTGGAAAGCGCGGAATATGACAAGCTGCTGAGCAGGAGCGTCATTTTCAACGAATATTTCTCGGTCTCGGCCAGCAACACGATCGTCGAGGCGATGGCGCGCGGCGTGCCGCTGCTCGTCAATCGCCACCCGGCGATCGAGGAATATCTGACGCCTGATTATCCGTTGCTGTTCGACGATATCGGGCAGGCCAACCGCTTCCTCGCCGACCGCGGCAGAATCGTCGCCGCCGCGGCGTGGTTGTCGAGCGATGACACGTCATGGATGAGCGGGGCTGATTTCGCCGATAGCGTGGCGCGGTTCATTGCATCGCTGGATCCATGAGCATCGCTTGACGAGGGAAGGCAGGGCGCGCCGTGGGTGCAGCGGGGCCGTCAGCGCAGCGGCTTGCCCGAATCCTTCCAGCGGTCGAGGATCTGCGAGTCGTCGCTCTGATAGCCCGGCGGCACCACCGACGTTGCCGTCGCGCGCCCCGCTGCCACCAGCGGCGCGCCCGCCAGCGGCTTGCCGCTCTGCGCATAGGCTGGCTGGATCGCCGCCGGGGCGGTAACGCGCGGCGCGACCACCGGCGGGGCGGGGATCGCCGCCAGCGCCGGTGCAGGCGCGTCGGCGCGGGGGTGCGGGGCGGGCAGCGGCTCGCCACCGGCATAAGCCTGGCTGAACGCCGCCGGCGTGCCCCACCAACCCTGCCAGCGATGGAAGAAATGTGCGCCGATCGCCGCAGTCATCACCAGGCTGCGGTTCCAGCGCGGCGTCACGGCATAGGTGTGGTAGTGCGTCGCCAGGCCGACCGGCGCGAACACCCGCCCGCCCAGTGCCGCCGCCGCGACCTTCGCCGCGCGGATCCAGTAATCGCGGCCCGGCGCGCGCGCCGCCGCGCCGTCGCAGGCGAAGCTGAACTGGCAGCCGCTATGCTCCGATCCCTGATAGACCACGCCGCACACCGTCGCCGGGAAGGCCGGGTGGCGCACCCGGTTGAGCACGACCTGCGCGACGGCCTGCTGCCCGGCATCGGGTTCGGTTGCCGCCTCGTAATAGACCGCGGCGGTCAGGCATTGCAGCGCGCGGACCTTGTCGACCGCGCTGGCATTCTTCATCGAAAAGGGCTGGGCCGGGTGGATGCTCGCATCGGCGACATAATCCGCCGCACCGGGCGGCAGCGGGATATCGGGCAGCGCGATGCTGCCGGTCGCCCCGGCGGTCGCGGTCTCGTCCGGCGGTGGCGCTGCCGGCACCGGCTCGGGGTCATCGGCATAGAGCTCGGCAGCACCGGGGAAATGCTCCTCCGCTTCGTAACCGACCGGCGGCGGCGGCGCCTCGGCGACGGCATCGGGCCGTGCCGCGATCGCGCGCAACGCCGCATGCGCCGACACGCCGGCACAGATGACGAACGCGATGGCGAGCGCGCCGACCCTGCTCAGCCGCCGCATGCGAAACCATTCCCTGATCGCGAACAAATTCATCGGCGCCTGGCGCTCCACCGCCGGAACCTACCGGCGCCTCGCGCCATAGCCGAAATTCGTTAGCGTTTCCGCCGCGAAGTTTGCCGTGTCTCGCGGCGAAACAGTTGATGGTTAATGTAATTATTGCGGAAAGCGTCAGCGTGGCCTCAGCGTCACCTCTCGTCGCGATAGAGCGCCCACACGCTGGCGAGGTCCTGCACGACATGGCCAAGCGACTTGTAGACCGTGATCTCGTCGGCCGACCGCCGTCCGACCTTGTGCCCCGCCAGCACCGCGCCGATCTCCGCGACGATGTGATCGTCGCCGATCAGCCCGGCGTCACGCGCGCGACGGAACTCGCCGCCCTGCGCCAGCACGCCCTCGCGGCTGTCGACGAAGAAGCGCGACCGCACCACCAGATCGTCATCGACCTCGGCCGTCCCGGCATGGCTCGATCCGACCAGGTTGAGATGCGTGCCCGGCCGCACCCAAGCGCCGGCGAGGATCGGGTCATGGGCGGCGCTCACCGTGCAGACGATGTCGGCGTCCGCCACCGCGTCGCGCACATCGTCGCTCGCCGCGACGGCAAAATCGAACTCGTCTTCCATGTTCGCGACGAACGCCGCCGCGCGCTCGGGCGAGCGCCCCCAGACGCGCACCAGCTCGATCGGGCGCACCCGGGCGATCGCGCGGATATGCGTCGCGGCCTGCTCGCCATAACCGAGGATCGCGAGCCGGCACGCTTCGGGCCGCGCCAGCGCATCGGTCGCCACCGCGCTCGCCGCCGCGGTGCGGATCGCGGTGATCTCGCCGGCATGCGCGACGCACACCGGCGCGCCGCTCTCGGGGTCGAACAGCACCACCACGCCCTGGTGCGATTGCCGCCCATGCGCGAAATTGTCCGCATAGACGCTGATCAGCTTGGCCCCGAACGGCCCGTCGGCCGCCAGCGCGCCGGGCATGATCCCGAACAGCCGTCCTTCGGTCAACGGGATGAACGAGCGCAGCAACTGCCGCGTCTCGCCCGTCGAGAAGGCGATCATCGCCTCGCGCACGATCGGGATGCAGCGCTCATAGCTGAGCCGCCGGCGGACTTCGTCGCGATCGATCATGCGCATCGGGCGTGCTCCTGACAAGGATAGGCGGCAATCGGTTCAGCCGGGCACGCCTGCACCTCCTGCCATGCCCGACCGGCTGCCAAAGGTAAAACGGACAATGGCCGTCGCAGGCGCCGGATCGGCGCGAGGCGGGGTCTGGTGCGGCGGCGGAAACACCGTCAATATGGCGCTACGGGCGTTGCACCCCGCTCATCGAACGCCGGAGGACACCATCGACACCCGTCACCTCGTCGACCCCGAAGTCGCCCCGATGCTCGATCTCTGGCCGACCATGACGATTTCCGCCGCCACGCTCGACGCGATGCGCAACCGCGAGATGCCGGCCATCCCGTTCGATGCCTCGGGCAGTACGCTGGCGTTGCGGTCGGTGCCCGGTCCGGCCGGCGCGCCGGATATCGGGCTGCATATCTATCTGCCCGACGATGCGGCGCGGCCGCTGCCGTGCATCTATCATATCCATGGCGGCGGCTATGTCGCCGGGACGGCAGCGATGGGAGAGGCGCGGCACCGCCCGCTGGTCAAGGCGCTGGGCTGTGCGCTGGTCTCGGTCGACTATCGCCTCGCGCCCGAAACACCGCACCCCGGCCCGGTCGAGGATTGCTATGCCGGCCTCGCGTGGCTCGTCGCCAATGCCGAAACGCTGGGCATCGACCCCGCGCGGATCGGCGTGATGGGCGAGAGCGCCGGCGGTGGGCTCGCCGCCGCGTTGGCGCTGCTCGCGCGCGATCGCGGCGAATATGCGCTGGCCTTCCAGCACCTGATCTATCCGATGATCGACGACCGCACCTGCGTCACCACCGACGCGCATCCTTTTACCGGCCAGTTCATCTGGACCGCCGCCAGCAACCAGTTCGGCTGGTCGTCGCTGCTCGGCCACGAAACCGGCCGTGAGGGTGTCTCGCCTTATGCCGCACCGGCGCGCGCAACGGATCTCGCCGGCCTGCCGCCGACCTTCATCTCGACCGGCGCGCTCGATCTCTTCGTCGAGGAAGATATCGACTATGCCCGCCGCCTGATCCGCGCCGGCGTGCCGACCGAACTGCATGTCTTCCCTGGTGGTTTCCACGGCTATGACATGATGCCCGGCACCCGCGTCGGCGAGGCGGCGGGAGCGGCGAGCCGTGCGGCGTTGCGGCGCTTCCTGCATGGTTAAGCGCTGCCGGGCTGCGACGACGGGTCCGGTCAGGCGTTCGGGATCGCGCGCGCTGCTCAACGCTGACCCCCTTTGGGGCAAGGCTACCGCTTGGCCACCACCGATACTCTAATGATCGACGCGAGCCGACAGTTTTCCGAAGGCACTTTCGAGTAGGCTGACCATCTTGTGGGTCGTCGAACGGACGACCTGGTCGATCGTCTCGGCCTGGTCGGTCGTGACGACGGGGTCCATCCCCTTCGGCCGGACTTCGAGGACGCAGCGTTTGTCGTTGCCGCCGCGATCGCCATTCACGTCGGACAGATGAATCTCGACCCGCGTGATCTTGTCCGAAAATCGCGCCAATCCTTCCCTCAGGTTTGCCTCGATCTTTTCGACAAGTCGTTCGCGACCCTCGATCGCGTTGTCGGTATTGACCTGTATCTGCATGGAATCGGCTCTCTCTTTTTGGGCGTGATCGGCGTCACGCGGATCAATTGTCGGCAATCGTCGCCATGATCTCATCGATCGGGCGCGCCACGACGTCCCGGGAAATTTCGCCGATCACGCGCTTCTGCACCTCGCCGTGAAAGTGCTTGCGCAACTCACCGAGGGTTCGCGGGGCGGCGACGATGATCAAATCGTCAATATGGTGCGCCAGCACCTCGCGCTTGAGCATATCGGCGGCATCGACGGCGAACTGGTCTTCGTCCTGCTGGTGGAAATCGGTCTGCTCATAGCTCGATCGCCTCGCGCCCATGCTCTCATGGTTCGTCCCGGGCGAAGAGCTCCCCTGGTCGCGCGTCGCGGCGCTGTCCTGTTCGCGCTGTTCGACGATTTTGAATCGTGGCGCCGCCACATCTCCTTCGTTCTTGAAAAACAGCATCTTGCCGCCATCCATGACAAGTATGTGTGCGTTGGGTGGAATATCCATTTCGGCCTTTCTAAATGATCTCAAAATAACGATTCGATCGCGCGGTTGTTCCGGATCGGCAGGAGAATGATTTGTTCGCATTGCCCGCTGTCAATCCAAACGCACGATCCTTGGCGCCATTAAATGTGACGCCTGAAACGGACGTCCTGTTGGAGAGAAGATGCGATGAGGGTCAGCGCTGCGATTGCCGAGCGCATCGGGATGGTGTTGACGATCCTCGGGCTGATGCCGACCGCCTCGATTCGTCTTTCGCCCTACTGGCTTCTGCTGGCGCTGGGCGTGGCAGGGAGCGGCGCATATGGGCGTTTTAAAGCGAGTTCTGCGCCTGCGCTTTAGACTGTCTCAACGCCGATACCTGCCAGTGCACTTTCCACCACGTCACGCCGTTGACCCGCGTCAACCGCGATCGACTGGCCTGAAAGCCGTAGGGCGGGTTTCGGGAGAAAAGCCGGCCGGGTAGCTAGCACCCCGTTGTGGAGGTTTAATCTCAGCCCTATCCTCACGCCGAGGGGGCGAGCGATGCGAAAAAGCTATTGGTGGATTTGTTTGTCGGGCGCGGCATTGCTTGGAGCGGCATCTGTTTTCGCATTGCCGGCGATGAACGCAAATAGTGTCATGCGCCAAATCGGCCTTAAAGTTGGCCAGTGGCATACGAAGATCCGCATCACTGGGGCGGAGGCGGCCCCGGTGAAGCCGGGAGGCGAGGTTCCCGACAGTGTTCGATCGGAACTCCAGAGAAAGATTGGCACCTCCTTTGAAACGGACGATTGCATTGGAACGAGCGGGGGCGCCAATGGCGAATTGATCTTGCCCGGTATAAGTATTGGTGGCGACTGTGCCCTCAGCAATGTTCAGGCCACAACGCGCAGTCTTGCGCTCAATTCCGTCTGTGGAAAAGCATCTGGTGGGTTCCAAGCTCGTACGAACGTGCAGGCCGCCATCTCTGGTGCGACAATGAACGCCAAGGTGCAGGTATCGGCACTGTCCAAGGAGTTAGCCGTGATCACCAATCTCACCCTGTCGACGTCCAGTAAATATGTCGGGAATTGTCGATTGCGTTGATTCGCCAATCCTCGCCGTTCGCTCGCGGCTTAGCGGACGTCCGCAGTCCACCAGGTCGCGCCGTTCGCCGGCTCCAATCGCGATTTTCGTACCGGAAAGCGATCGGGAGGGTTTCAGGAGGAAACGCGGCCGGTAGCCAAGCGAACCGTTGGCCGCCGACCTGCCCCACCTATCGGCGAACCCGGCAATAGCGATCGACATCCGCCGCGGGCCATTGCTCCTGCGCGGCAAACGGGCACCGTTCCGGCGAGCGCGCCAGCGGGGGTGCGACGACGATGTTGAAATCGACGTCGGCGGTCGAACAGCTCAGGTGCAGATTGTTGCGTTTCGGCATTGCCGACCGGCCGGTCGCAACGCCGGTCCCCACCTCGAGCTTCAGCGCGCCGTCCCATGCGAAGGTCAGTTTGAACGTCACCGGCTTGTCATAGGGCACGAGCCCGAGCGGGGTCTCCTTGCCGTCGACGGACAGCGATACCAGGAATGTATCGGGCCGTTCCGGGTACCATGTCGCGACGACGCCGTTGCAATGGCATCCGGACGCGGCGAGATCGAGGTCGGTGAACGCGACCTTCGCCGTCGGATGCCACCGGCTGAGCCCCTGTGCCTTGTGGATCACCATTTCGCCGGTGAACTGCGTCGCGGTCGCGGGCACGGCGATATCATGGTCGGCGAAGGCTCCTGCCGGCGCGTGGCATTGCCACGACTGCGCGTTCGCGACCGAGCATGAGCTGGAAAGCAGCACGCAGAGCGCAAGCAGCGGGCCGGTACGGCAGAGCCGCCGACCGGCGCGACCTGACAGGGAGGCTGCATTTCCGCTCATTCCGGCTCCTTTTTTGAGGGTGCGCGGTCGCGATACCGCGTCATCGGTAAAGCTCTCGTCAAGGCCCTTCGCGCGCAGGCCCCCGACGGCGACAGATCTTGTCGGGAAGGTCTGTGCACGGTTCGGTTGCGGACACCACGTCGCCAGCCGTCGCCGGCGCAAACCAGGCTTCAGCCATTGCTCGTCGGATGGCGCGCGACGGGTTGCGGAGAGCCGAGGCTGAACTCCAGCCGCCCGGCCATCATCAGGAAAAGAAGCAGCAGGATAAAAAACCACGACCCCAATATGCCGCCGGTCATCCGCCAGTTCTTGGGCGGCAGTCCCTGGATCATGAACATGATGATTCCGGCGACATTGATGCACACCAGGTTGACCGCAAAGAGAAACAGCGCGTTCCCCGCCACGATTGGCTGGCCGGCTCCCAGGAAGATCCCGGTGGCGGCAAGCGGCGGCACGAGTGCTACCGCGACCATCACGCCGACCAGCGCCAACGACGCACCGCGGCTGAAGGCGAGCACACCGGCGGCGCCGCAGGCCAGTGCCAGCGCGATGTCGGCGGGTTGCACGACGGTGCGGCTCTTCAACTCCGGTACGAGCGGGTCGATGGTCACGATCAGCCCGACCAATATCCCCACGGCGACCGCAAAAAGCGCACCGATCGACAGCGTTGCGGCGGCCCTCCCGGCCAGCCTGGTGTTGCCGAGCGTGGCTGCCAGCGCGATGCCCATCGTCGGGCCCAGCAGCGGTGCGATGATCATGGCGCCGATGACGACGGCGGTCTGCCCGCTGCGCATGCCCAGAGCGGCAATAAGGGACGACAGGATCACCGTCAGCAAATAGCTTGGCGTTACGTGCAGGCTTTCCTCGATGTCGTCGTAAAGCTCATCCGTGCTGATCCTGTCGCGGCTGAAGAAGCGTTCGATGGCGGTTGGTGGACGCAATGCCTGTTGCGTTGGCAATTCGGTTTCAACCGTCTCCACGACGGGCGGAACGACCGCCTCGAGTTGCGCGACATAGGCCGTGAAATTCGGCATTGTCCCGAAGGCCGCCTCCAGTTCGTCAAGCAGGCGCCCGGCATAGCGTTGCTGCACGACGCAGCTATATTTTTCATCGCCCCCCGGTACGGCTTCGCGCCAATAGCGGCGACAGTGATGCGACAATATCACTTCGAGTCGCCCGATCTCGGCTTCGGCGATGAATATTTGTACCAGCCGTGCAGACATGCCGCCTCACCCCTATCCGCGCTATGGTCCCGACGGCTGTATCCGGCGCGCCGCGGATTTCGATCACGCCCCTGTCAAGGAACCCCGGCATAGCCAGTTTGTCGACCGGAAGGGACGGAAACAGCGACCATCGTCGGCAGGACCGGCTTGCCCCCGTGGAGTTTGAGCCCCGACCGTCGCTCGCATCCGACATGCGGCACACTTTCAGCCGTATCGTCCCGGTCATGGTGACAAGCCGTTGCGTTGCCTGGCCGAAGTGACACGTAACGTGTCAAAATCATGCCAACACAGGGCAAGTTAACATAAGACGGCATTGCATAAAATGCACAGCATATCGGTTCTATTCAATGTCGCGTCTGTAAGATTCGTGCCGCGTCGGCGACGAACGGGAAGAAGCGTGCGACGAGATTGCAAAAGAGATCATGATGAACGTCGTTTTATTCTTGTCGAGCGCGACGACAAGGAACAGCATGGCGTTGCCACGTGACGCGAGTCGCGCAGGTACGGCGTGGTCGTCACGAGGCGATCGTTGGTCCGGTGGGTCGCAATCCGTACGGAACCGGGGGATTGCGTGGCGCGGTGGAAGCTTATGGTGCTGGGTGTCGTCGCGGCCGCGCGGATCGGCGGCGCGACCATCGCCGTGCCGCCCAATTGCTGGCCGGTGTTCGGCTATCTGCTCGCCGCGCCGCGCCGCGCGGCGCAACGCGACGCGCTCGCCATGGCGCTGTGGCCCGACCATGAGAGCGACGCCGCGCGACATTCGCTGGCCAGCGCGCTCTATCGCATCAAGGGCGCGTTCGGCGATCTCGCCTGCCCGGTCGAGGCCAGCGGCGAGCGCGTCCGGCTGCGGCTCGACAACAGCTTGTGGGTCGACATGCTCGCCTTCGAACGCCGCGCCGCGCCGCTCGCTTCCATGTCGGGCACTGTGGCGCTCGATCCGCCGGCGCGGCGCCGGCTGCACCGCGCGCTGCTCGGCTATGGCGGCGATTTCATGCCGATGGTCGATGCCGAATGGGCGCTGATCGAGCGCGAGCGGCTGCGCTGCCTGCGGCTCGACGCACTCTATGCACTCGCCAGCATCCATGCCCGCGCCGATGACTGGCGCGCCGTCGTCACCAGCGCCCGCGCGCTGACCGCCGCCGAGCCGCTGCGCGAGGATGCCCATCGCCTGCTGATGACCGGCTATGCCCGCACCGGCAATCGCGCACTCGCCTTGCGGCAATATCGCCGTTGCGCCGCCGTGCTCGCGGCCGAGCTCGGTGTCGAGCCGATGGACGAAACCAGCGCGCTGTACCGCGGTCTCTGTGCGCCGGGTGGCCGCGCCGCGGTGACGACGCCGCCACAACCCATGGCGGTAGCATCGGCAATGCCGGAATCGGGGAACGGCGATCTCCGCGCGGTTCTCGCCGCCACGCGCGACCAGATGCGTACCGCGATCGGCCTGATCGACAACGCGCTCGCCCAGCCGTGATGGTCCGGTGACGGCGCCGTGATCGCGGCGTGACGTGCCCCGTTCACAACGCCCGCGACTCGGTATTTCAGGTCCCTCGGACGAGCGCGATGAATGGAGCCGACAATGACGATCATGGCCCAGCCGCTTCGCAATTCACCATCGGTGGCCGCGCCGCCACGCTGGTGGTGCGTGCCTGGCTCGAGCCGGTCGCCGGCGGCGCGCCGGTCCTGCGTGGCACCGTCGCCGCGCTTGGCGGGCGGATGCTCGGCGCGTTCGACAGCCTCGAAAGTCTTGCCGCGCTGGTCGACCGTCACGTCGCCCCGCCGCCCGATCAGCCCGCCCCCGATCAGCCTGAATGAGGAACCCCGCCATGTATGAGGACTACCCGCTGCTTCGCGCCAGCCTCTCGCCCGCTTATGCCGAGGCGGACGTTCACCAGCTCGATGCCCTGGTGCGCCAGATCTATGGCGAGGGCGCCAGCGCCGAGGATGTCGAAGGTCTGTTCGACGATATCGGCCGCGGCCTGTCGCATGCCGCCGGCGCTGTGGGCCATTTCGCGCAGCAGGCCGCACCCGGCATCGTGCAGGGGGCGATGGCCGGTTCGGCGCTGGGACCATGGGGCGCTCTTGCCGGCGCGGTCGCCGGTGGCGCCGGCAGTGTCCTGTCGCACTCCCGCAACCCGACCGCGCGGGCGATCGGCGGCGGCATCGGCACCGTCAGCAATCTTGTCTCCACCGTCCGCGGTGGAGGCGCGGGGGGGCCGCTCGCTGCCTTGAGCGCGATAGGTGGCGGTGCGGCCGGCGGTCGCGGCGGCAATCCGCTGGCGATGCTCACCGGCGGTGGCGGCGGTGGCGCCAATGGCCTGATCGGCATGCTCGCCCGGCCTGAGACGCTGCAGGCGCTGTCGTCCGCCGCGATGGGCAGTTTCGGCCGCCAGTCGATCCCGATCGGCGGCCAGCAGATCCCGGTCCATATGTTGCTCAGCGCGCTCGGCACGCTCGCCAACCGTTCGGCGCATGAGGCGGCCGAATATGACGAATCGGCCGAGACCATGCCCGGCTTCGTCGCCGAGGCCGGCGAGGCGCTCGGCGTCGATATCGAGGACGCCGAGGGACGCACCGACACGCTGCTCACGCTGCTCGCGCTGTCGCCCTCGATCTGGGGGCCCAATGCCCAGTCGCGCCCGGTGACGGTCAACGTCGCACCGGCCGAACCGGCGCTGCCGCCCGCCCCGCCGCTCGTCGTCGCCGGTGAGGACTATGCGGTCGAGGACTGGGAGAATGACGAAACCTGGTCGCTCGGCGAGGCCGAATGGTATGAAGAGGAACCGGTCTATGGTTGATCCGGCCCTCGCCGCGGCCGATCCGGCCGCGCTCGCCCAGCAGATGATCGCCGACCTTCAGCGCAGCAACCCGCAACTCGCGATGCTTGCCCAGATGATGCAGGCGCGCGCCATCGTGCCCGAGCCCTGTGCCGACGATCTCGGTGACGAGGTACTCGCGCTGGCCGAACGGCTCGCCGAGGCGGAAGGCCGGATCGAGGCGATGAAGCGCCAGGCGCGCCGCCTGTTCGAGGCACATCGCGGCGCCAGCGAACGCCTTGCCGACCTCGCCGCCGCGCTCGGCGCCTGCGGGCTGTGCTGGGGCGAGGATGATTATTGCCCGAGCTGCCGCGGACGCGGCCGGCCCGGGATGGTCCGACCCGATCTCGAATTGCGCGCGCGGCTGCTCGGCCCGCCGCGCCCGCGACCAACCGTGCCCGAGCAGAACACCACTCACTGACGGTGAAAGGACAGCAACATGTTTAATTCCTTCGAAGATTTTGGCGAGCTGCTCGAAGATGTCGAGAGCGATGAGGCCTATGACGAGGCGTTCGAATCCGACGAGGCGGTGCGTCGCCGTGGCCGGCCGATGCCGCGGCTGCGGGTGCCGACCGCGAAGCGCGGCAACCCCGTGCCGCAACCGGTCGCGGGTGGCTATGCCACCAAGGCCGAGCTGCATGCGACGGCCCAGCGGCTCGACGCGCGCATCGCCACCAACAGCAAGGCGATCACCACCGTCGACGGGCGCACCCGCGCGATCGAGAGCGAGACGCACCGGCTGCGTGCCAGCCTGAAGCACGAGGTCGCCGAACGCATCAAGGCGACCGACGCGCTCAAAAAGGGCCTCGATGAATCGCGCCAGATGGCGATGATCCTGCCGCTGCTCAGCACGACCGACACCACCACCGTCGCCGGTACGCCGAATGTGGTGATCGACAATGGCGACCAGATGTCGAAGCTGCTGCCGATCCTGATGCTCAGCGGTGGCTTCGGCGGATCGTCGGGCTCTGGCGGCGGCGGGATGTTCGGCGGCGATGGCGGGATCGGCCCGCTCGTCATGCTGATGGCACTCACCAAGTGAGCCGTCGCAAGCCAGGAGACGAAACATGATCGCCAATCAAACAGCCTTCGCGGTCGGCACGCTGATCGCGCGCAAGGAGAAAGTGACGGGTAAGGCGGCAATCCAGGCCGGCTTGCTGATGAGCATTGGTGGCATGACGCCGGCTGGCATCGTGCTCGCGCAAAGCTCGATCAGGAGCGCCCGTCGCCGACAGCGGGCAAGCGAGCTCGGCACGGCGGGCGGCGAGGGCGTCTCGCCGCCGCCACCCACGCCGCAGCCGACGGCATCGGGCACTCCGTCCTGGCCGACACCGACACCGTCAACGGGTATCACGGCGGACGAGATGAAGGCCGGGATGGCCGAAGCGTTCGCGCAGTTCGGCAAGCAGATGGACGCGCAGAACGCCAAGCTGCTGGCGGCGATCGCGGCGCTTGCCGCGAGCATCGATGCGCAGACGGCGGCCGGTAACACGCCCAAGAAGAGTGCCAGCTGACGCTGGCGCGTCGCACCCTGGAGAAAGGTGAAACGCGATGGATCCCGCACTCCGGGAACTGATCGCCGAGGGTGAGCCGGACGACGAGGTAGCCGTCGTCGTCCGGCTTCATCACGGCGCCCGCGCGCCCGCCGCGTTGCGGCTGGTCGCCGAATTCGGCGTCGTTGCCACGGCGCGCGCCGCGCGCAGTGCGCTCCGCGCACTCCATGCCGACCCGGCGATCGCCAGCCTCAAGGCGCCGCGTGACTATGCCCGCGAGCTCGAGCGCATTCATGGCGCGGGCGAGGCGGATGACCCGCCCGACGCCGCGCCCGATGATGTCCGCCGACCGCCCGACCTGCCCGAAACCGGGCGCGGCACGGCGGTGTGCGTGATCGACTGGTCGCTCGATTATGCCCATCCCGATTTCCGCAATCCCGACGGCTCGACCCGCCTGCTTGGCCTGTGGGACCAGCGCGGCGCGGCAGTGCCGGCCAATCGCTACGGCTATGGCCATATGCATACCCCCGCCGCGATCGACCGCGCGCTCGGCCAGCCCGATCCGTTCGCCGCGCTCGGCTATACGCCGGCCGCCAATGCGCACGGCACGCATGTCCTCGGCATCGCCGCCGGCAATGGCCGTGCCGGGGGGCCGCAGGGCATCGCGCCCGAAGCCGGGCTGATCTTCATCCATCTCGGCAGCGGCGGCGGCGACCTCGGCAACTCGATCGAGCTGCTCGAGGCGATCGATTTCGCGCGGCACACCGCCGGCGACCGGCCGCTGGTCATCAATCTCAGCCTCGGTCGCCACGCCGGTCCGCATGACGGCACCTTGCTGGTCGAGCGCGCGATCGACTGGCTGCTGATGAACCGCCCGGGTACCGCCGTGGTGCAGAGCGCGGGCAATTATTATTCGCGCGATGTCCATATGTCCGGGCGGATCAGCGAGACGCGCACCGCGCACTTGCCGTTCCGCATGACCCAGCGCGACGCCGTCCCGGTATCGGTCGAGCTCTGGTACAATGGCGCCGACGAATTCACCGCCCGGATGCGCGGTCCCGGTGGCGCGTCGGCGGTGGCGGCGCTCGGCCATGACGCGCCGGTGCGGCTCGCCGATGGGCGCGAAGTCGGTCACTTCTATCACCGCATCGCCGACCCCAATAATGGCGACAATCTGATCAACCTGTTTCTGCGCCGCGAGGCCGCGGCGGGGGTGTGGGAAATCGAGATCGAGGGCGTCGACGTGGTCGATGGCCGCTGGCACGCCTGGATCGAGCGCAATGCCGCGTGCCGCTCGTGCCAGGCGCAGTTCCGGCACGATCTCGCTGAACCGCAATCGACCACCGGCAGCATCTGCAATGCGCTGCGCACCATCGCGGTCGGCGCCTATGACGCGCACGATCCGGCCCATCCGCTGCCCGGCTTCTCCAGCGTCGGGCCGACCCGCGATGGGCGCCGCAAGCCGTTGCTCGCCGCGCCTGGCGTGCGTGTGCTTTCGGTCAGGGCGCGCAGCGACCCGACGGCGACGCCGGGCTATCTGCGCATGAGCGGCACCAGCATGGCGGCGCCACACGTCGCCGGTACGATCGCGCTGATGATGCAGGCCGCCGGTCGGCAGCGCGTCACGGCGTTGCGCCGTGCGCTGTTCGCCACGCTCGCCCCGCCGGGCGCCGACGACCCGCGCTGGGGATATGGCCAACTCGCCATCGCCGAAGCGGTGGCGCGCGCCCGCGCGCTTCCCGCGCCGGTCGCAACCCCGCCACGTCCACCCGCGCCACCCCGCGAAGGAGAAACCATGTCCCAGGATCTTGTCGATGCCGCCACGCGGTTGCTCAACGGCGGTGTTGCGCCCGCCGACTTTCCGACCGCGCTCGCCGGCGAGCCGCCGCTGGCGATGCTGCGCCGCGCGCTCGATCCCGATGATCGCTCGATCGGCGTTGTCGGGTGGCAAGGGCAGCGCCTCGTCGGCGATCTCCGCGCTGGCGACGTGCTGCTGCGCCACGGCCCGACACGCGCGCCGCATGTCGCGGTCATCGCCGATCCCGCTCTGCTCGGCGCCGGCGCGATGCGTCGGCTCGGCGTGGTCACCGAAGGCCCGCTGCCCGGTCGCTATGTTCGCGTGATCGAACCCGGTGGCGGCGCGATGGGCTTTGCGCGGCGCGTCACCGGGCCGGACGGGCTGATGCTGCGCGACAGCGTCATCCTGCGCCATGCCGGCGAAGCCGCCGACGAGTCCGTCCTGCCCCCGCCCGGCCCGCACCCGATGATCCGCCGCGGCTCGTCCGGCCCGGCGGTCGCCGAGGCGCAGACCAAACTCAACCGCGTCCATGCAAAGCGCGTCATCGCTATGCAGAGCCCGCTCGACCGTTGCCCGCTGACCGTCGACGCGATCTTCGGTTCCAACACCGCCGCCGCGACACTGTCGTTCCAGCATGTCGCCTTTCCCGGCCAGCCGAGCGAGTGGGACAGTGTGATCGGCCCGCGGACCTGGGCGATGCTCGACCTCCATGCGCGCGACGATGCGCCGCCCGATATCCCGCCCAACATTCCCCCGATCATCCCGCCGATCATCCCGATCTCGACCGTCGTCCTGCAGCCGGACCGCTGGCTGTCGATCCTGCGCGGCTCGGCCAATGCGCCGACCACGACGCAGAACGCGGTCAAGGCGCTGGTCGACGGCGCCGCGACCTATGACGCGATGGTCGATGACATCCGCGCCGCGCAGGGCGACCGCTCGTTCATCTACCTGCTCGGCTGGGACATGTATGACAACTTCCCGCTGCGCCGCAGCGACTGCACCACCAGCCTCAATGCGCTGCTCACCGTCGCCGTGTCGAGTGGCGTGCAGGTCCGCGCGATGGTGTGGGACAATCTCAGCAAGCCGCGCGTGATCCGCGAGAATATCGGGCGGATCAACGCACTGTCCAATGGCGGCGGGATCGTCGACGGCCGCAATGGCGGAGCGATCCCGATCAGCCGCGCGCAGGTCGAGGCGGCGATGCAGATGGCGTCGGGCGTCCTCACGCTGGCGCGGCTCGACCCCGCGGTCGAGGCCGAGTGGCGGCGGATCCGCGACGAGATCGCGCGCAAGCTGCAGGGCATCAAGGCGGCGCACCACCAGAAGGTGCTGCTGGTGTTCAACGGCGAGCGGCTGGTCGCCTATTGCGGCGGGCTCGACCTCAACCCGAACCGCATGCTGCCCGACACCACCAGCTGCGGCACCGGCACGCATGGCACGGTCGGCCCGAGCGACCCGCAGCACGACACGCACTGCCGCATCGTCGGGCCGGCGACGCGCGAGCTGCTGCGCACCTTTGTCGAGCGCTGGCTCGACCATCCCGACGGCCGCGCGATCGACGCCGCCAAGGGGACGCTGCGCGGCGACCCGATCACCGGCATTCCCGCACCGGCAATCCCCAACCCCACGCTCCGCGATGCACCGTTCGGCGGCAGCGCCTCGGTGATCATCGCGCGGACCTGGACGCCGGTCACCGGCAGCACGCGCCCGCCCCGGCAGCGCGACATCGGCCGGCTGCTGATCACCGCGATCGCCAACGCCCAGCGCTTCATTTATATCGAAGACCAGTATCTGATCGACCTTGCCACGGCCCGTGCTCTTAACAGGGTGATCGACCGGTTGAGTCACGTCACGATCCTGATCCCCGGCAACGAGATCAGCGGCGGGCTGATCTTCCCGCAATTCTATCGCCAGCAGTTCATCGACACCGTGGTCGCCGGCAAGAGCCCCGACGTCGCGGCCAAGCTCAACGTCTTCCAGCTCAACAAGCCGCGCGGCAGTGCGCCGAACAGCTTCGGGCGGGAGAGCTATGTCCACTCCAAATGCTGGGTGTTCGACGACGAGCTGGCGGTGATCGGATCGGCCAATTGCAACCGGCGCGGCTACCAGCATGACAGTGAGGTCGACGCCTTCATCTTCGACGACGCCAATGCCAGCCCGCCGATGATCGCTCTCGCCGCGCGCGGCGAGAGCGCCGAGACCTCGGCGAGCGGGCTGACCTTCGCGCAGCAGTTCCGCATGCGGCTATGGAGCGAGCATCTCGGCCTGCCGGCGCCCACCGACGGCACCGACGTGTCGCAGTGGCCCGGCTTCTCCTCGCCGATGGTGCCCAATCCCGCGCTCGGCGTGGCGCGCTTCGATCCGGTCCACCCGCCGCACCACCCGATCATCAACCGCGCGATCGCGATCGTCGCGCCGTTGCTGCTCGACCTGGTCGACCCGGCCTCGCCCTGACCGGGGCGAGACCGGCGGCGCTCACTTCAGCGCCGCGCTGTCGAGGTCGAGCTTGTCGGCCGGGATGACCTCGAGCTGCGGATAGTCCTTGCGCAGCGCGTCGACGAACAGCTTGGCGTCGCCGACCACGACGATGCTGGCGCGGGCCGGGTCCATCAGCGCCGCGGCGGCGCGTTGCACGGCGGCGGGATCGACGGCGCTGACCGACGGGATGTAGCGCTGTAGCTCGGACACCGGGACGCCCTGTTCGAGATAGCCGGCGAGCGTGCCGGCGATGCCGCCGGTCGTCTCGGTGGCGCGGCCGAAGCCGCCGATCAGCACCGCCTTGCGCGTGTCGAGCTCGCTCGCCGCGACCGGCTCGGCGCCCATGCGCTTCATCTCGGCGGCGATGATCGCCACCGTTTCCGGCGCGCTGGGGTTCTTGGTCGAGGTGCGGGCCGACAGCGAGCCGCCGTCGCGCCGCGCCGACAGCGAACTGCCCGCCCCGTAAGCGAGGCCGCGCTTGATGCGGATTTCCTGGTTGAGCCGCGACGAGAAGCCGCCGCCCAAGATCGTGTTGGCGACCGAGGCGGGGTAATAGCTCGGATCGCTGCGAGCGATGCCGAGCCGCGCGACGACGACGCCGGCCTGGCCCGCGCCGGGCATGTCGACCACGACGACGCGGGTCGGCTTGGGCCCGCCGACGACGGTTAGAGTACCACTCGTCGTCGTTCGGCTGAAGAGCGATCTGGCCCTCGCGTCGGCGAGGAGGCCCCATGTGCCGAAATTTCGTTCGGCCAGTGCTCGTGCCGCAGTTGGCGTGATGTCGCCGACCATCACCAGCGTGGCGTTGTGCGGCGACCATGCCGTACGATAGGCGTCGACAATGTCGGCGCGCGTGATCGCCTTGAGCGAGGTCGGGGTGCCCGACAGCGCATGGCCATAGGGCATGTCGCCATAAACCGTGCGCGCCGACACCAGCCCGGCGAGCCGCGACGGATCCTTGAGGACGACGTTGACGCCATCGATGGCCTGGATACGAGCGCGCTCGATCTCTTCGGCGGCGAAGGCGGGGTGCTGCGCGACATCGGCGAGGATCGCCAGCGCCGGGCCGGCCTGGTCGGCCTTGACGTCGATCGACACGGTCGAGCCGTCCCAATCGGCGTTGCTGCCGATGCTGCCGCCGAGCGTCTCGATCTGCTGGGCGATTTGCGTTGCCGAGCGCGTCCTGGTGCCCTTGGTCATCAGGTCGGAGGTGAGGCTGTACAGGCCCGCGCGATCGGCCGGGTCGGCCGAGCCGCCCGTGGTGGTGACGAGCGAGGCGGTGAGCAACGGCAGCTCGTGGCGCTCGACCACCAGCACGGTCAGGCCATTGGCGAGCTTCATCGTCACCGGCGCCGGGATGGCGGGCACGACCGGCGCGCCGGGCGCGGGCGGCGCGATGCGCTGCGCCTCGCTGGCGGGGGTGAAGACCTCGACATGCGGCGGCGCGACCAGCGGCTGGGTCACGACCGTCGCGGCGACCGCGATCGGCTCGCTCTTCGTGCCGGCCGGTGCCATTTCGGCGGGCAAATAACGGATCGTCGCCGAGCGATCGTCGCGGAGATATTTGCGCGCGACGCGCTGGACATCGGCAGCGGTGACGCGCGCGATGGCGGCAAGGTCGCGATCGGCGGCGTGCGGATCGCCGTCGATGATCGTCGACTCGGCGATGGTCGTCGCCTTGCCCTCGGCGGTCTCGCGCGCGCGCAACACGGTGGTGAGGATCTGGTTGCGCGCCTTGGCCAGTTCAGCGGCGGTCACCGGCGCGTCGCGCAGCCGGGCGACCTCGCGGCGCAGCGCCGCCTCGCCATCGGCGGCGGACTTGCCCGAGGCCATGATCGACAGCACGGCGAGGTTGCCCGGACCCTGCTTGGAATCGACGAAGCTCTCGGCCGACTGGGCGAGCTGATCGCGATAGACGAGGCTCTGGTAGAGCCGCGAGCTCTCGCCGCCCGACAATATGGTGTTGAGCACGGCGAGCGCGGGGCCGTCCGGATCGCGATCGGGCGGGATCTGCCAGGAGATCAGCACCGCGGGGAGCGGGGTGTTGGGCTCATAGACGGTGCGGCTGACGGCGTGGGTGCGTTCCGGCTCGCTCACCGTGACGCGTGGGATCGACCAGTCGGGGCGCTTGATCGGGGCGAAATACTGGTCGACCCAGGCATCGAGCTGCGCGGGGTCGAAATTGCCCGCGACGACCAGCACGGCATTGTCGGGGCGGTAATAGAGCGCGTGGAAGGCGCGGACATCGTCGATCTGCGCGCTGTCGAGATTGTCGATGCTGCCGATCGTGC
Organism: Sphingomonadales bacterium; assembly: GCA_038245375.1. Lineage (GTDB taxonomy): Bacteria > Pseudomonadota > Alphaproteobacteria > Sphingomonadales > Sphingomonadaceae > Sphingomonas. The sequence continues at coordinate 30,344 of JBBRSN010000015.1, forward strand.
CGCGCGCATAGGGGTGCTTGGCATAGGAGATCGCCGGGTAATAGAGCGAGAACAGCTTGCCATAGGGCCGCGCATTGGTGTTCTGGCGCAGCTCCTCCTTCACCACGTCGCGTTCCGACGAAAAGCTCTTCGGCTCGACCACCAGACTGGCCATGCGATCGGCCTCGGCGAACAGCAGGCGCTGGAGATGGTTGGCCGGGATGACCTCGTGATATTCGGTGTAATCGTCATTGGTCGAGGCATTGTTGTTGCCGCCGACATCCTCGGTCAGCCGGTCCATCTGCTCCGACACGAGGTTGCGCGACGCCTTGAACATCAGATGCTCGAACATGTGCGCGAAGCCCGAGCGGCCGACCGGATCGTTCTTCGAGCCGACATCGTACCACACCTGGACCGAGACGTTGGCCGTGCCGGTGTCGCGAATGGCGTAGACGCGCAGGCCGTTGGCGAGCGTGCGCTCGGTAAAGGCGATCGGCTTGACCGCCGGTGCTGCTGTCGCTGCGGCCGTGGCGGCGGGGCGCGGGGCGTGGCGGACGGGCTGCTTCGCCGGGGCGGCAAGCGGCAGCGCGGCGACGCTGAGCAACAGGGCAATACGGATCAAACGCATCGGGAACTCCGGGCACAGGGCGGGCAGGGGATGATGGCATGTGTCGGGCGGGCGGCGGCCTGTGTCAATCGGGCGAGACAGGTCGCGCTGTCCGCCGGTGCGCGGCCGCTCCCTGTTTTTGCGGCATAACAGGGAGAATAACAGGGAGCGGAACAGGGAGGGTGCGCTTTTTGTGCGTTTCATGCCGAAATATGCGCGATAATATCCTTGTATTTCATGGGATTGTGGAACGCTCCCTGATGTCGCGTAACAGGGAGCGGCATGCGGAAACCGGGCGCCGAACTGGGAGCGTCGCGGCGCCGAACAGGGAGCAAGCGCGCCCGCGCCGCGGGGTGCCGGCAGCCGGCATGGGGCAGGGGTGCGAGATGTGGTGGCGCGAGACATGCGGACGCACCATGCCAGCGATGGCCGCGCGGGTGAATCAGCGCGCGCCGCGTCAGCCGAAGCGCCGGGCATGGAGATAGAGCGACAACTCGCGCAAATGGCGGCCCCAGTGGAAATGGAGCAGACGAAGGAACCAGTGCGCGTCGTCGGCGCCGAGATGATCGAAGCGCCACACCGCCTCGGCCAGGTCGCTGGCGATATCGACCAGATCGTCGATCGCATCGCCGGTGCCGACCACGTCCGCCGTGAGGTCGAGCGGATCGACGACGGCGTAGTGGCAATAGGTGGGGAAGCGCGCGGCGATGATCGCGCGCAGCCCGGCGGCTCCTCGATGCCGTTCGCCGCGCGACCTTCGGGAACCTGGTGATATGCGAGCGAAAGCTCATCCAGCGTCCCGGCCAGCGCGGCATCGGTCGGCCGCCCGTCTGGCGGAATGAGATCGGGGACCGGCCACGCGGTCACTTACGTGTATTTGACCAACTCGCAGCGAAGTCCCAACGCCGAAGTACTGAACCATTTGTCGAACGCTTCGATTGGCGACTTCGATATGCGATTCCGCGACGGCGCGCTCTTGGAACTACCAAATTCCTGCGTCGGGTTCGCTGCGTGTGGCCTGCCGTTCGATTTTGAAGAAACTTGTCACGTATCAAAATGTTCACTGTTAACTTGATTTATAATAGCGCCGGCGGTCGTTTTTTCGACACTTCTGATTTTCTTATGGTCGGCCGAGATTTCCTATTGGCATTTGTGGCGGGAAGAGCGTCGCATGAACTTGCGATTGGATTGGCAGATATAGTCGACCGATCGTGAATACTGTGCCGACGACGTCTGAAAATGTGCACAGATCAAGGGGGAGGATGAAAATGAAGACGACGATCCATGGTTTGGTCAGTCTTACGGCACTCGCGCTTGCTTCGTCGCCGGAGATGGCCATGGCTCAAGCCACCGCCAGTGCACAGCCGGGCCAGGCCGAAACGCAAGCCGGTCCTGAAACCGACCGTCTCCAGGATATCGTCGTGACGGCGCAAAAGCGCGCCGAGAACGTCCAGGATGTGCCGATTGCGATCAGCGCGTTCACGTCCGCGGCACTTCAGGAACGCGCCGTGACCAGCGTGGCGCAACTGTCTAACCTGGCGCCCAACGTCAACCTCGATGGGGGAACGCCCTTTTCGGGTTCGTCGGCGGTCCTTTCGGCTTTCATCCGGGGTATCGGATCGGACGATTTCGCATTCAACATCGATCCCGGCGTCGGCATCTATGTCGATGGCGTCTATCTGGCGCGTACGGTGGGTGCGAACCAGGATCTGCTCGATGTGGCTCGGATCGAAGTGCTTAAAGGCCCGCAGGGTACACTCTTCGGCCGCAATACAATCGGCGGCGCAATCTCGATCATCACGCGCGATCCGGGCGATCATTTCAAGTTCACCGGCGACGTTACCACGGGTAGTTATCGCCTGCTCCAGGTGCGCGGTACCGTCGATCTGCCGATCACCGACGATCTGCGCACGTCGATCACGTTCGGCGTCAAGAACCGCCAGGGATATCTGCAGCGGGTGGCCTTTCCCGATCAACGCGCGAACAACGCGCCGCCTTTTACCGCCTTTGCCGCGTCCGGATATGACAGCTCCGACCGTGAGGGTGGCTCCAACAACTATGTCGTGCGCGGCAAGATGAAATGGGACAATGGCGGATCCGTCCGGCTGACCCTGACCGGCGATTACAGCAACGAGGATACGAGCGGTATCGCCAACAAGCTGCTGGCCGCCGTACCGGGTGCCGGTGTGTTCGCGGGGCTGGCGGCGAACAACTTGCCGGGGACCGCACTCGATTTGACCGGTGGGGGATTTAACTTCGCCGGCCTCTATAATTTCTGCATCGCTTCGACCCCAGCGCAAATCGCTTCGCGCAATGCCCAGGGCGTCTGCGGCGGCATCGGTACGCAATTCCGGCCGACGCTACGCCTGCCGAGCTTCGGCAGCGTCAATGTCGACGGCAACACCGCCAATGACCGACTGCCCTTCGACAACCGCTTCCTGATCGCCGACCCGGACAAAAGCTATGCCACGGGCAACAGCTTCTCGAAACTGGAGAATTGGGGATTTTCCGGCACGATCGAGGCGGACATCGCCGCCCACACGACCGTCAAGTCGATCACGGGCTATCGCCAGACGGCATGGCGCTCGGGGCTCGACGGGGACGCGTCCCCGCTCAATATCGCCCAGCTCAGCTTCGACCAGCGCCAGCACCAGTTCAGCGAGGAGTTGCAGCTGCTCGGGTCACTGTTCGACAAGAAGGTCAACTACGTACTCGGTGGCTATTATTTCAATGAATCCGGTTCGTTGCATGATTTCGTCACCTTTGACGAAGGCCTGTTGCAGGTCGACGGACCTAACACGTTCAAGACCTCCAATTATGCCTTTTTCGGCCAGGTCGATCTGCGACCGATCGAGCTGATCGGGATTACCCTTGGCGGCCGCTACACCCATGAGAGCAAGGATTTCGAGGGCGGGCAGCAGGATTTGAACGGCTTCAACTACAAGCTGTTCAATTGCGTCGCGCCCAATGGCGACATCACGCCCGCCGGCGCGTTCCCACTGGCGCCGATCACCTGTCAGCAGGGCATAGGTTATCCCGATCCCAACAATCCGCTGCGCGTTTATGCGCCCGGCCTGAACAGGCAGGCGTTCAATAATTTCTCCCCGAAGGTCGGCGTGCAGTTGCACCCGGCGCGCGACATCATGGCCTATGGCAGCTGGTCGCGTGGGTACAAGACGGGGGGCTGGACGACCCGGCTCACAAATCCTCTGCCCGATGCACAAAGTTTTGGCGAGGAAAAGGCCGAAACGTTCGAAGTCGGCATCAAGTCGAAGCTGTTCGATCGCCGGCTTCAGCTGAACGCCGCCGCCTTCACGACACTCTACAGGGATATCCAGCTGAACGTCCAGATCGGTGCGTCACCCACCTTGCGCAATGCGGGGGACGCGCGAATCAAGGGGCTGGAGTTCGAGGCGGTTGCCGCGCCGGCCAATGGCCTGACGATTAGTGCCTCGCTTGGCTATATCGATGCGCACTACATCAGGCTCGGCGCGGGCGTCGCGGCGGTCAGTTCACCCAATCCGCTTCAAGCGGGGATATTGGTCGGCGCACCGTTGCCCAAGATCCCGAAATGGAAGTTCAACGTGTCGCCGCGTTATGAGGCACATTTGGCTAATGGGGCATCGATGGTCTTCATCGCCGACTGGACGCACGCAACCAGCATCTGGAACGACGCGCAGCGAACCTATGCGCTTCGTCGCAACCAGTCGGACATCATTAACGCCAGCGTCACGTTCAATCCGCGGGGCCAGAAATGGTCGTTGACCGCCGGCGGCACCAACCTCACCGATGATCGATACATTACGACCGGTAGCGCCAATCTCGACGTCGGGGTCATCTACGGCAGCTATGACCGGCCGCGCGAATGGTATCTCAAATTGGCCGTGAATCTCTGATCCGCCACAAGACCGGGTCCAGGTTTCACAAGCGCGGAGCCGCAGCCGCATTGAGGCGAGTTGGACCACCGCGAGAGAGGTCGCGGCGAGGCTGTCGTAACGTCCGGTGATGCGAGTGAAGTGCTTGGCTTATATTGGAGATCACTGGAAGATTTCGGAACGAGGCTGGCTAAACCACTTCGGCGGGGCGGACGACCGTATCGCCGCCGCGCGCTCGCTCGCTGCTCCGGCCGCGCGATCGTTCATGCCGAATGCCTCACGTCGCCGTTCGACCGACGCATCGCGCGGAGCGGTTTACCGCGGGTCGGGCGTGCGGTGAATCGGCGCGCGCCGCGTCAGCCGAAGCGCCGGGCATGGAGATAGAGCGACAACTCGCGCAAATGCCGGCCCCAGTGGAAATGGAGCAGACGAAGGAACCAGTGCGCGTCGTCGGCGCCGAGATGATCGAAGCGCCACACCGCCTCGGCCAGGTCGCTGGCGATATCGACCAGATCGTCGATCGCATCGCCGATGCCGACCATGTCCGGCGTGAGGTTGAGCGGATCGACGATGGCGTAGTAGCGATAGTCGGGGAAACGCGCGGAAATAATGGCGCGCAGTCCGGCGCCGTCGCGGCGCGGCGGCTCCTCGATGCCGGTCGCCGCGCGGCCCTCGGGCACCTCATGATAGGCAAGCGCCAGCTCGTCGAGCGCCCCGGCCAGCACGGCGTCGGTCGGCGGCTCGTCCTGCAGGATGAGATCGAGCATCCGCCACGCGGTCTGGATGATGGGAGCGGCTTTCATGCGCGCGGTGGTGGCATGGGGTGGGATGGGGGGCAATGTGGGTGGTAGTGAAGGGTGGGCGAAGATATCGAGGATATGGCCCTGACGCAGTTGGCGCGGGCACAGCTACGCGCCCCGGCCGGTCCGACTTCCCCTCTAGTGGGTCTCTATTCGCGACGAAATTTGGTGCTTTTGGTAAACTGGCACCGCAAGCCTATGCGCCATGCGTCAAGGCGAGGGGGCTAACTTTAACAACATCCTAGATTCCACCTAGAGCGGGATGCGATTAAACTGAATTGGATCCCGCTCTATAATTCTTTGTTGTCGCGTGATTTATTGCGAAAAACCGGTTCCCACTTTTTCGCATCACGCTCTAGATTCCGGTGACGATGCACCTATCTCGCTCAAGCGCCCGTGGAGTTAGGTGCGCCACCAGCTATCCCGGCCACGCCCCATCCCGCCAGTCGCGCGCCGTGTGGATCACGCGCAGAATCGACACGGCGCGATCGGTATCGGTGAGCGCGTAGGCAATGACATAGGGCAGGCCGGAGACGGATTTTTCATAGGTTCCGCTCACCCGGCCCGGGTGACCGGTCGCATAAGTGCCGAGTGCCGACCCGACGGCGCGAATTTGCCTGGCGACGCGTTCGGCGGCATCCGGATCGTCCGCCGCGATATGAGCGATCTGCAGCAACAGATCATCGAGCGCGTCGTTCGACCACTGGACCCGTCGCGTCACGCCTGGCGGGTCCGCGCTCCGGCAATGAGGGCGTCGACACGGTCCATTGCTTCGTCATGCGCGGTGACCCGCCCCGCCGCCACGTCAGCGAGGCCGCGCTGGATACCGTCGATGATCGACAGTTCGCGTTCGACATAAGCCGATACGGCTTCGGCGGCGAGGTACGACCGACTGCGGTGCGTGCCGTCGGCCAGGCGTTCGAGCTTCTCCTTCAGGCCGGCGGGGAGGCGGATCGTCATGGTCGTGCTGGCGTTCATGTGCTCACCTGTGTGCCGATGTACACAATGTAGCACGTCACCACATACATGTCATTGCGCCGTGGCCGCGATGCGCAGCCTAATATCCCGTAAGATCCGGCGCGTCCCAGCGCGCGTTGGCGCGCCGCGCGGCGCCGATGGTGATGCCGGGCATGGCGGCGGCGAGTTCGGCCTCGAACGCCGGGCCCACCCCCGGCGAGTTCGCGACCATCCCACGTTACCCCGGGCACGGCGTCGTTCAACGCCAGAACCCGTCAGCCCGCTTGCCTGTCACAAGGCCGCCTCGATATCGGTCAGCGGAAAATCACTGCCCTTGAAGAGCAGCGGCTCGCCGGTCGCCCTGGCGAGCGCGTAGGAAAAGCAATCGCCGAAGTTGAGCCCGGCCGGGTGCCGCCCCTTGCCGAAGCGCCGGAACGCATCGATCGCCAACCTCGCCTGGTCGTCGGACAGCGGAACGATTTCCAGCTTGAGACCGTCAAGCAGCGCGCGCATCTGCTCCAGCCCCGGCTCGCCCTTGCGGGCAAGGGCGACGAGGCCGATCTCGACGCTGGTTGCAGCGCCGAGCAGCCGTGTTGCCGCCGCCCTGATCGCTTCGCGGAAGGCGGTGGCCTCGGGCTCGCGGCCGAGGATCGCGATCAGCGCCGAGCTGTCGACAACCATCAGGAAGGAAGGCCATGCTCATCATAACCGAGAATCTCGTCTGTCGTCCGACTGTCGAGAAGCGGAAGGGCCTCATAGCGATCGATGATCGCATCGATCGATGCGTCGTTCCAAGGCTGCTCGCCGCGCCTGAGCTGCTCATGCCGCAGTCGCAGCCGCAGCGCACCGCCTGGGTGAGCGACTCGCCGGTCAGGCGCGCCACCTGACGCGCAAGGCTATCGGTTTCCTGGTCCTTGAAGCTGAGCGCCATCGCATCGGTTCCGTATAGAATACTGCTTTCATTCTATACCTGAACGCCCGTTGTGTCGAGGCGATGCCAGCCCGCGCCGGCCAGTTATTCGAGCGAGGGGCTACGCGCGCCGCAGGTGCGTGATCGCTTCAAATTTCAGCAAAGAAACGCTCGTCGATCGTCACTTCTTCCGTGACGACCGGTCGAACGCGAACGCCGCGCGCCTTTTCCTTGAGAAGCTGGCACAACGCTTCGCCGTCAATAAGATCGATCGCGGGCCGTCAGCATTCTCGTTGCAGCATCCCCGCCCGCTATGCCCGACCCCGGCGATGTGACATGGCGCGATCCTCCGCTCCTATTGTCGACGCCTTATACCGCACATGAGCGCCATGGACCGCGCCCGCATGATCCTGCGCTGGCTGCTGGCGGCGATCTATCTGCTCGCCGGCGTGCTGCACGTGTCGCCGCCCGGGCCATTCCTCGGCATCGTGCCGGGCTGGGTGCCGTTCCCCGCTACGGTCGTGCTGCTGACCGGGCTGTGCGAGATCGCCGGGGCGGTCGGGCTGATGACGCGGCGCTGGCGCTGGATCGCCGCGACGATGCTCGCGCTCTATGCGGTGTGCGTGTTCCCGGCGAACATCAAGCGCGCGATCGACGGGTTGGTCTATGCGCGCAACGACCTGGGCTGGGGCTATCACGGCCCGCGGCTGCTGTCGCAGCCGGTGATCGTTTGGTGGGCGCTGTTCGCCGGTGGGGTGATCGACCGGCCGTCCGGGCGGCGCCGCGCCGACCGATCGTCCGTCAGGGGCGCTCCGTCACCGCGTTTCCGCCGCCCGTACCCGCTCAATCCATCAGCTTGCGCTGCAGATAGGTCATGGTCAGCGCCGTGGTGCGCGCGCTCTGCTTGAGGTCGGCGCCCGAGCCGTGCCCGCCCTCGGTATTCTCGTAATAGAGGAAGGGCAGCTTTAATTCCTCCATCCGCGCGGCGAACTTGCGCGCGTGCTGCGGGCCGACGCGGTCGTCCTTGGTGGTGGTGAAGATGAACGGCTCGGGATAGGCGCCGCCGGCCTTGAGGTTCTGGTAGGGCGAGGTCTTCTGCCAGAAGGCCATCACCGCCGGGTCGGCGTTGACGTCGCCATATTCGCCCTGCCACGACGCGCCGGCGGCGATCTTCGAGATGCGGATCATGTCGAGCAGGGGCACCTGGATGACCACCGCGTTCCATAATTCCGGATGCTGGGTGAATTCCACGCCCATCAGCAGTCCGCCGTTCGAGCCGCCCTCGATGCCGAGCCGGCGCGGGCTGGTGATGTGCCGCGCGATCAGGTCGCGCGCCACGGCGGCGAAATCGTCGTAGATGATCTGGCGCTTGGTGCCGAGCCCGGCCTCATGCCATTTCGGCCCGAACTCGCCACCGCCGCGGATATTGGCGAGGACGAAAGCGCCGCCACGTTCGAGCCACAGCTTGCCGGTGGTGGCGGAATAGTTCGGCGTCTCGCTGACCTGGAAGCCGCCATAGGCGGTCATCAGCGTCGGCGTGGTGCCGTCATAGGTGATGTCCTTGCGATGGACGACGAAATACGGGATTTTCGTCCCGTCGCTCGATATCGCCTCGAGCTGTTCGACCACGTCGTTGGAGGCGTCGAACTTGGCCGGCAGCGTCTTGACCGGCGCGAGCGTGCCCGCCGCGGTGTCGGCGAGGTAGAGCGTCGACGGTGTGAGAAAGCCCGCGACGTTGACGAAGGCGAGGTCGGAATTTTCGTCGGTCGCGCCATAGCCGATATCGAGATTGTCGGGCAGCGCGAGCCGCCGGCTGGCCCAGCCGCCACCGGCCTTTGGCGTATAGACCCAGGCGCGGCCGCGGACGTTTTCGAGCGTCGAGATGAGCAGATTGTCCCTGGTGGTGCGCACGCCGTCGAGCGAATCGCGCGGGCCGGGTGCCCAGATCAGCTTTGGCTTGAGCGCGCCGGGGGCGGCCTTCAGCGCGGCGAGATCGACCTCGGCGACCGCGCCCGCGGGCAGGCTGACGCCGCCGGCGCGCCACGCCTCGTCGAGCTGGACGATGACGCGGCCGTCGACCAGCCCGACCAGGCTGACCTTGTCGGGGATCGCGACGCGTTTCGTGCCGGCGGCGGTGACGATGAAGGTCTGGTGGTGGAAGGTGTCGAGCGGGCGCTCGATAAAGGCGAGCTGGCGGCCCTGGCCGTCGCGCAGCACGTCGGGGCTGACGCCATAGCCGCCATCGCGCTTGTCGCCGCGATAGACCTCGACCGCCGAGGCCAGCGGCTTGCCGCGCGTCAGGCGCTTGACGACATAGGGATAGCCCGACGGCGTGAGTTCGCCCGGGGTCCAGTCGGTCGCGACGAGCAGATGGTCGGCATCCTCCCATGCCACACGATGCTTGCCGCGCGGCAAATGGAAGCCGTCGGCGACGAAGCTGGCGGTGTCGAGATCGAACTCGCGGATTTCGACCGCATCCTCGCCGCCATCGGACAGCGAGACGAGGCAGCGCTTCTCGTCGGGACGCAGGCACTGGATGCCCTTCATCACCCAGCTCTTGCCTTCGGCCTTGCCGAGCGCGTCGATGTCGAGGACGGTGGTCCAGCCCGGCGTGGCGGTGCGGTAATCGGCGAGCGTCGTCTTGCGCCAGATGCCGCGCAGATGCTCGGGATCCTGCCAGAAATTGTAGATTGCGCCGTGGACGAAGCTCGGCGCGGGGATGCGGTCCTTCGCCCCGGCGATGGCCAGCGCCTGGTCGTAGAAGGCCGCGTAGTGTGGATCGGCCTGGAGCAAGGCAGTGCTGGTGGCGTTGTGCGCGTTGACCCACTCCATCGCGCGCGGCGATGATACATCCTCGAGCCAGAGATACGGGTCGTCGGGGGTGCTTTGCGCGATGGCGGCGACGGGCAGGACAATGGCGGCGAGCAGAGCGATCGGGAGGAGGCGCATCGAGTCATCCTGATGTGAAGCGAACCGGGGGGAAGCGAACAATCTAGCCGGTCGCGCGGGTCATGCAATGTGGCGAGCAAGGTTTCAGCGCGGCGGTTCGGTCCGGGCGAGTAGATCGGCGAGGTCAGCCTTCCAGTTGACCGCCCATGTGTGGGTACCGTGGCCGTGCGTTTCGTCGGTCTCGGGGATCAAGCGAAAGCGCGCATCCTTCATGCGCATCACCGCCTGCGCCGGATAATCGAGATTGCGCGGGTTGATGAAATCGTCGGCCGAGTTGACCCACATCGTCGGCGCGGTGATTGCGGCGAGCCGTGGCCACGGGTTGTAGTTTCGCGAGGCGTCGACCTGGTAGATCAGGTCGTTGGCATCGAGCGACGCGATCGCGCGCGTCACGCGTTCGCTGGCGAAGGCGGCGGCCTTGTCGCGGGTCGGGTAGAGCTTCTGAAAGTTCAACGGCGCCGCGCCAGCGACCAACAGCAGCGATTCCGCTGTGCGCAGTCCCTGCAACGGCTCGGTCTTGTAGTCGCCGCCGGCCCACGCCGGGTCGCGCTCGATGCCGTCGATCAGCAACTGCCGCCACATGCGGTTGAGCCCGGCAAGCTCGACCGGCTCGCACGCCAGCGGCATCAGCGCGCGCATGTAATCGGGGTGGTTCTCGCCCCAGACGAGGCTGTGCATGCAGCCCATCGAGGTTCCCATGATCAGCCGCATCCGCTTGATGCCGAGGCCGTCATGGAGCAGGCGATATTGCGCCTCGACCATGTCGTCATAATCATATTTCGGGAAGCGCATGTGCAGCCCGTCGGACGGCTTGGACGATTTGCCCGCACCGATGCCGTCGGGGAGGATGATCCAGTAGCGCGAGATGTCGAGCGGCTGGCCGGGGCCGTAGAGTTCGTTGGCGAACATCGGCACGAGGAAGTTGCCGCCCCAGCCGCCGGTGCCGTGCAGCACCATCACGGCATTGTCGATCTCGCCCGCGGCATTGCGGCGCGGCTGGCCGAGCATCGTATAATGAATACGGAGTTGGGCCAGGGTCTCGCCCGAGGCGAAGCGGAATTCGGGAATGATATAGTCGGCCTCGCGCGTCGGCCAGACCGTGGCAGGTGCGGTAGCAGGCGGCGTGGGGCTGGCCGTCACCGGTGCGGCGACCTGGGCGGCGAGAAGCAGGAGCAGGGAGAGCATGGCGCGGTTGTGCACGCTCGGCAAAGGGCTGCCAAGGGCCGTTGGCTTTGTTATGATGAGGCGCCGGTTCGATGCGACGAAAGCGGGCGCGGCATCAGGGGGAGAGCGTGATGCGCGTTTCGATTGTGCCGCTTGTCATGATGTCCGGCGTGCTTGCCAGCCCGGTGATCGCCGCGCCGGGTGACCGCTGCGCGGCGCTGCGTCCGCCGAACTCCGCCGCCCAGCGCAGCGCGGATGCCGCGCTCGTGACGCGGGTCGGAAAACAGCGCGTCAGCGCGGCGCAGGTCGGCTTTGTCCTTGCCGAGGGCGATTGGCGGCTGGTGTGGGCGACGCCGAGCGATGCCGAGCGCGGCGTGTTCTTCTTCCATCGCGCCGGTCGCCATGGCTATCGCCTGGTCGATACCTGGGGCGGGGTGATCGCTCCCGACGAGCGCAGCGACACGATCGCCTGGGCGCAGGCGCGTGCCGGCCACCCATCGCGGCGGTTGGCGGTGTGCTTCGTCGATGCGGTGATCGACGGAAAATAGCCCGTCAGCCTGCGGCCAATTGCTCCGCGCGGCGGATCAGGCGCTCTGCTTCGTCGATCAGTTGCGCGGCGTGCGCCTCGACCTTTTCGCCGACCGCGATGGTCAGGCAATTGAGTGCTTCACGGCGCAGGCGGATGGCACGGTCGCGGTCGCGAGCGGCCTTGGTCGGGTTGGTCACGCGCGGCTCAATGCCCGTGGCTTGGGTCGGTTCCACCGCTCGTCGCAAAGCATCGTACGATGCGACCGGTCGCGTTCAGGCCGGGGCTGGATCGCGCGAAAACACGAAGGTCGAGCCGACATAGGACCGCACCACTTTCTGCGGCCTCAGCCGCAACGCCTCGGCGATGAACACCTCGCCGGTGCAGTGCATCGGGATGATCCAGGTCGGGTCGATGCGTGCCGAACAAGCCGGCGAAGCCGCCATAATGGTCGAGATGACCGTGGCTGATCACCGAGGCGTCGAGCAACGCGGCGGGCGGCACCGCGCGCGCCGCCGTGGCGCACATACCGAGCATGCCGGCGACAGTAGCCGCGCGGCGGGTGGCGCAGGCGGCGCAGAGGATTGACGCGATGCCTTGTGCAAACTGTATTGCTTGGATAACACGCCCATATGAACATCCTCACGCTGGACCGTGTCCACAAATCCTATCGCCGCAAGCCGGTGCTCGACGATGTCAGCATCGGCTTTCCCATCGGGCTGACGCTGCTCACCGGGCCGAGCGGCGCGGGCAAGTCGACATTGCTCCGCCTCATCGCCACCGCCGAACGACCGAACAAGGGACGTATCCTGTGGGACGGTGTGCCGCTGCCGGCGGCGCGCGCCGCGCTACGCCGTTCGCTCGGATATGCGCCGCAGGCGGTCGATTTGCCGGACGATCTCAGCGCGCGCGGTTTTGCGCTGCATATGGCGGCGCTGAAGGGACTCGATCTCGCCGCCGCCGATCGCCAGTTCGGCGCGATCACCGCCGCGATCGGGCTGCACGACGATATCGACCATCGCATCGCGACCTTCTCCGGCGGGATGCGACGCCGGTTGATCTTCGCCCAGGCGCTGCTCGGCACGCCCCGCCTGCTGGCGCTCGACGAGCCGACCGCCGAACTGGATCGCGAGACGGCGCGCAAGGTCGGTGCGATGATCCTCGAACAGGCAAAGACGGCGGCAGTGGTGATGACCACCCACCTTGCCGAGGAACTCGCGCCACACGCCGTGGCGGTACTGCGCGTCGATGGTGGCCGGGTGATACCGGCATGAGTGCGATCGCGGTCGCGCGATCGTCGTTTTCCACCAGCCTAACGCGCTACCGGCGCAGTTGGGGGCTGTGGCTGCTGCTGATCCTCGGGCCGGTCGGCGCGCGTTTCATGATCGCGCGCGATGATGGCTCGGGGGTCCAGATCGCGCTCGGCGACCATTTGCCGGTGATGACCTCGGCGATGGTCGGGGTGTCGCTCGGGGTCGTCGTGTCGACGCTGTTGCTGCCGATCGGCTTTCTCTATCTGCGCGCCAATGTCACGCGGCGGCAGCCATGGCAGATCGAGGAAGTAACGCCCGGCGCGCGGGTCGCGATCGCGCTCGGGCGGTTCGGCGCGGATGTTGCCGTGCTGTTCGGGATGCTCGCGACGCTGACGGCGGCGGGCTGGCTGCTCGGCTGGCTTATCGTCTCCGGTCCACTCGACCTCGTACAGCTGAGCCTGACATTGTGGCTGGTCGCGGCACCCGCGGTGATGGGGATCGCCGCACTGCGGATATTGTTCGATGCCGTACCGTTGGCGCGGCGCGGATGGGGCGAGCTGTTGTATCTCATCATCTGGATCGCTTCGCTCACCGGGCCTGCCGCGGTGCAGGGGTTGCCATCGAGCTTCGCCACCAATTTCTACGATTTCCCGGGGTTTTATCGCCCACTGGTCGGCCCCGCTCCGGCGGCGCACGACAATATCTCGATCGGTAGCATGGACAGGATCGCTCCGGGTCGCGTCCCGCTCGACGTGATGGCCGGCATCGCAGCTCCGGGTTATGTCGCCTCGCGCCTGGCCTGGGCGGCGGTGGCCGTGATGATCGCGGTCCTTGCCGGGCTGGTCTATCGCCCGCATCGGCCGCGGCGCCGGGCGGCGCGGAGCGGGCGGATCGCGCGACTGCTCGCCGCGCCGCCGCCCAAGCCGGCCGATCCGAACGCGGCGCCGGCGGGGCGGGTCGCTTTCGCATTCGGCAATCTGGTGTGGGCGGAATGCCGGCTGATCGGCTGGGGGCGTCCGTTCCTGCTGCTGGCGGCACTGGCTGCGCTCGGCGGACTGGCCGGCGACTATCGTCACATCGGCAGCCCGGCGGCGGCGCTGTTGCTGATCTTTGCGATGTCCGGCCATGCCGGACGGAGCGAAGCGCGTGGATTGCTCGCGCTGACACGCACCACGCCGCAATCGCCGGTCGTCCGGCGGGTCGCCTTCGTCGTCGCCGGGGTCGGCTGGTCGGTCTTGCTCGCCGCGCCGGTCGCGCTGCTCGACCTGTCCACGCGCCCACTGTTGCTTGCGATCGCGACCGGCGGCGCGACGGCGTTGGTGGCGAGCGCGCTGGCGACGATCAGTCGCTCGGCCTTCGCCCCACGGCTGGTGCTGCTGATCCTGTGGTACGGTTATTTGTCGTCCTGAGCCGTGCTTGTGCAAGATTAGCGGAGGTTGCGGTCGCGCGATCCGCCGCCTAAGCGCCCGCCCCGTGCACCCGCCTTCCGTATCCCGCCCGATCGACACCCGGCTGACCTTCGTCTTCGCCTTGGCGTGCGGCCTGATGGTCGCCAATCTCTATTACGCCCAGGCGCTGGTCGGCGAGATCGCCCCGGCCCTGCGCCTGCCACCGAGCATCGCTGGCCTGGTCGTGACGCTGACCCAGATCGGCTATGGCGCCGGGCTGATGCTGATCGTGTCGCTCGCCGACCTGGTCGAGAATCGCCGACTGATCCTGATCATGGTCGGCGGCGCTGCGCTGGGCCTTGCGGGCGTGGTTCTGTCGCAAAATGTGGCCAGCTTCCTGTTCTTCTCGTTCGTCACCGGTTTCTGCTCGGTGGGCGCGCAGGTGATGGTGCCGCTCGCCGCGCACCTCGCGCCCGATGCGAAGCGCGGGCAGGTGGTCGGCAACATCATGGCCGGGCTGATCACCGGGATCATGCTGGCACGCCCGGCGGCGAGCGCGCTGGCGGCGGTCGCGGGATGGCGCGCGATCTTCGCGGTCTCGGCGGTGTTGATGGTCGTGCTCGGCATTGTGCTCGCGCGGCTGCTGCCGACGCGCAAGCCGCGCCCGGGAATGCATTATGGCCAGATCCTCGCCTCGAGCCTGTCGCTGCTGGTGCGGACGCCGGCGGTCCGGCGGCGCACCGCCTATCAGACGCTGTTGTTTGCGACATTCAACCTGTTCTGGACCGCCGTTCCGCTTCTGCTCGCCCAACGTTTCGGGCTCGGCCAGATCGGCATCGCGTTGTTCGCGCTGGCCGGCGCCGGCGGCGCGCTGGCCGCACCCATCGCCGGGCGTCTGGGTGACCGGGGCTATGTCCGTGCGGGCACGGCGGCGGCGCTCGGCGTAGCGATCCTCGCCATGCTCGGCGCGGGCTGGGCGGCAGCGGCGCACGCGCTGATCCTGCTCGCGGTGGCGGCGGTGCTGCTCGACGCCGCTACCCAGTTCAACCAGGTGCTCAGCCAACGCGTGATCTACGGGATCGCACCCGACGCGCGCGGGCGGATCAACGCCATCTACATGACCTGCATGTTCATCGGCGGTGCGGGCGGCTCGACGCTTGCCTCGCTGACCTATGCGCATGGCGGCTGGACGATGACCGCGCTGAGTGGGGCAGCGCTGACGGGGATGGCGCTGTTGCTGTTCCTCACCGAACGCCGCCACGGCGGTCGCGCCGTGACGTGAACGCGGGCTGCTATTTCTTGCGCTGCTGCGCGTAGAGCAACGCGGCGGCGAGCGCGGCCGAGCCGATCGCCACGCTGGCGGCGGCGATCGGCCAGGCGCGGTTGCGCGCCGGCTCCGGCGTGCCGGCGGCGGCTTCCGGGTTGCGCTTGGCGGCGCGCGTCGCGGCGATGATTTCGTTGCTGTCGTCCTGATCGGGCACGCTTACTCTCCTTTTGGACCGCGATATCGAACTCTGAACGCGTCAGCGAACGACGTGATCCGTGCTTCGGCAATGGCGGCGCGGAGATCGGCCATCAGCGCCTGGTAGAACCACAGATTATGCTCGGTCATCAGCATCGCGCCGAGAATCTCGCCCGAGCGGACGAGGTGATGGAGGTAGGCGCGGCTCCATGTCGCGCAGGTCGGGCAGACGCATTCGGGGTCGAGCGGTCCCTGGTCCTCGGCGAACTTCGCGTTGCGGATGTTGATCGGGCCAGTGCGGGTAAAGGCCTGGCCGGTGCGGCCCGAGCGCGTCGGCATGACGCAGTCGAACATGTCGATGCCGCGCTCGACCGCGCCGACGATGTCGTCGGGCTTGCCCACCCCCATCAGGTAGCGCGGCTTGTCGGCGGGCAACTGGCCGGGCGCGAAGTCGAGGCAGCCGAACATCGCCTCCTGCCCCTCGCCGACCGCAAGGCCGCCGACGGCATAACCGTCGAAGCCGATGTCGATCAGCGCCTCGGCCGATTGCCGGCGCAGCGACTCGTCGAGCGCGCCCTGCTGGATGCCGAACAGCGCGGCGCCGGCGGCATGTTCCTCGCCGCCGTCGAACGCCGCGCGGCTGCGCTTCGCCCAGCGCATCGAGCGTGCCATCGCCGCTTCCTGTACTTCAGGAGTCGAGGTGGTGGGGACGAGCTCGTCGAACGCCATGACGATGTCCGAGCCGAGTAACCGCTGGATCTCGATCGAGCGCTCCGGGCTGAGCAGGTGGCGCGAGCCATCGAGATGCGACTTGAACGCCACGCCCTCTTCCGAGCGCTTGGTCAGGTCGGCGAGGCTCATCACCTGATAGCCGCCGCTGTCGGTGAGGATCGGCCGGTCCCAGCCCATGAAGCCATGCAACCCGCCGAGCCGCGCGACGCGCTCAGCGCCGGGGCGCAGCATAAGGTGATAGGTGTTGCCGAGGATGATGTCGGCGCCGGCGGCGCGGACATCGGCCGGCTTGACCGCCTTGACCGTGGCGGCGGTGCCGACCGGCATGAAGGCCGGCGTGCGGATCTCGCCGCGGCGCATCGCGATGGCGCCGGCGCGGGCTTTGCCGTCGGTGGCGGTGATGGAGAAGGCGAAACGAGGGGGCATTGTCACGAAGGTGCCATGCCGTTTGGGGTCGGGATTGTCGAGGGATTCGGGTCAGCAACGGTTGGTCGGCTCCTGCGCCCCTTTGGAGCCATATAGTTCCGTGACCTTGCTCACCGAAAGCTCACTTTGCGACGCTCGATAATTCTTGACCCTGACGCAACGTCATCCCGCACAAGGATCACATAGTGATTCGGAGTGAGGTCATGCGGACGGTCAAACAGGTTGCGGAAGCGTCGGGCGTCAGCGTTCGCGCCTTGCACCATTACGACCATATCGGGCTGTTAAAGCCCGAGGTCGGCGACAACGGTTACCGCTATTACGGACAGGTGGAATTGCTGCGCCTTCAGCACATCCTGTTTTATCGCGAACTCGGCCTGCCGCTGGCGGAGATCGCGCGCATCCTCGATGATCCCGCCTTCGATACGCGTGCGGCGTTGATCGACCTTCGCCGGCGGGTGGAAGAAGAAATCGTCCAGCGCCGCGATCTTGCAATCACGATCGACCG
This sequence comes from Sphingomonadales bacterium, assembly GCA_038245375.1. Classification (GTDB taxonomy): domain Bacteria; phylum Pseudomonadota; class Alphaproteobacteria; order Sphingomonadales; family Sphingomonadaceae; genus Sphingomonas. The sequence goes on from JBBRSN010000015.1 coordinate 47,877, forward strand.
CACGCTGGCTCTGCTCGACGCCGGCGAGCCGATCGACGAGCGACGCCTGTTCTATGGGGTGTCGCCCGAGAAGCAGGCCGCATGGGAGGCGGAGATGATCGGGCGCTTCGGCGATCCCGCCGAGGCGGCGATCCGCGACGCCAAGGCCGCAATGCAAACCCTGTCGCCCACCGAACTGCTCGACTTCAAGGCGGAGATCGACGCCATCCACAGCGCGTTCGTCACGCTGATCGAGGCGGGAGGCATGCCTTCGTCTTCAGCGGCGCAAGCGCTGACGGCGCGGCATTATCGGTGGGTGAGCCGTTCGTGGCGGCCGGATGCCGAAGCCTATGCCTCGCTTGGCCAGCTCTATGTCGAGCATCCCGATTTCCGGTCGATGTATGAGGCGCTGCACCCGCGCATGGCGGGGTTCATGCGGGATGCGATGGCCGCTTACGCCCGCAGCGGTTTGCGCGGGAGCGGCCAATGAACCGCCGATCCGTCCTTGCCACCATCGCCATGGGAGCCGCATGCATGATCACGAGCAATCTGGAAGCCGCCGTCCCGGAAGAGCGGGATGCCATGGTGACGGTGTCGGGGGTCGAGATCGCCTGCCGTTTCACCCTGCCGCACGGTGCCCCATGCGGGGCCGTTCTGCTCGTGCCCGGATCGCTCTACAGCGACGTGGACGGCAACTATCCGTCGATGAACATGCGTCCGCATGCTTATGCCGATCTCGCACGGCAACTCGGCAAACAAGGTTTTGCCGTGTTGCGCATGGCGAAGATCGGCCCGGGCACCGGCTCCCGGACGACGAATGCCGAGGCTGCCCGTCGGCACATCGACTTTCTGACCCGTGTCGAGGTCGCGGCAGCAGGCCTCGATCTGTTGCGGCGCACCGTGCCGGCGCGGCCCGTCATCGTGGCAGGCCATAGCGAGGGTGCGGTTGTCGCCTCGCTGCTCGCCGTCGGCGCGGCCGACGAGAGCATCGATGGCGTCGTCAGCCTGTCCGGTCCTGCCTTGCCGCTCCTGTCGATCATTCGCGGCCAGGTCGTCGCGATGACCCCGCGGGGTGTCGCGTCAGACATGACGATGTTCGACCAGCTGGTTATCGCTATCCGGGAGGGCAGGCCGCCATCGGATGAGGCGAAAACCAATCCGCAGACCGCCATGCTCGCGTCGATGCCGGAACAGGGGCTCGCCTATCTCCGCAGCGCCGATCGGATCGAGCCGGTCGCCGCGTTGGCAAAAGTGCGTCAGCCGGTACTGATCGTTCAGGGCGGCCGCGACGAATCCGTCCCGCCGTCTCACGCGGATATTCTGCGCGCCGGTCGAGGCGGCCTGCCGACAGAAGTGGCGACGTTCCCGAGCCTCACGCACTTCTACAAGGTTGCACCCGCCGGTTTGGCGCCGATGCAGTCGATGACCCTCGAAACCGATAGCGATCCGGCCGTGGCCGAGGCGATCGCCCGATGGGCGAGCCACTTCCGGCGGCAATCGACACGGTCTCGTCAATAGCGACCGCACTGCTTTCCACTCTTCTTACCTTTAAAACTCCGCCGTCGCCCGCCATCGCGCCTACCACACCGGCGGCCGCAGCGCCCAGCTGCGCGCGCGATACGCCGTCAAGGCCGCGCCGAAGCGCCGGGCGAGCGCGGCTTCCTCGATGCGGCCACGGCTCGATGTCCTTGCGCCGCCAGCCGAATAGCTATGGTACAGTCCCGCGTCAGCGCCGCCTTTTCCCCCCGCGCTCCGGCCCGCCGCCGCCGGTGTTGGCGCGGATCGTCAGCAGTTCGGCGCGGGTCAGCGCGCCGTCATGGTCCTTGTCGAGCCGGTCGAAGGTGCGTGCCAGCTCAGCCTGCAATTCGGCGAGCGTGATGCGGTTGTCGCCATTGGCGTCGACGGTGAACTGGCTGGGCAGGGCGTTGGCATCGCCGAGCCATTTCAGCGCCCAGTCGCCATAGCCGATATAGCCGATCGACCCGCTGTGCGTCGGGTCGATCGCGGCGAAGCTGCGGGTAACGCAAGCGGTGAGCTCGGTGCGGGTGACACGGCCGTCGCCATCGGCATCGCAGGCGGCGATCATCATCGCGACCGGCTCGACCACCATGGTCGGCTGGGTGGTGGTCTGCGCGGTGGCCGGGACGGCGGCGGTCGGCGGCGGGGCATCCTGCGCGGTGGCCGGGGCGGCGGCGAGCAGCAACAGGGCGATCGGAAGAAAGGGGCGCATCGGTCGTCCTTGTGCAGTCGGTGGGACTTCGCCACTCCCTTACATCGCCCGCGTCTGACAAGACCATGAATGATCGATGCGGCGCCGCGCCGGTTGCGTGGGCGCGCCACGGCGTTACGCTCGCCGCATGACCGTTCCGACCAGAGACCTGCTTGCCGGCGCCGCGGTAGCGGGCATCATGTTGCCCGAGGCGGTCGCCTATGCCGGCATCGCCGGGCTCGCGCCGTCGCATGCCATCGCCGCGGCGGTGGTGGGCGGGCTGGGCTATGCCGCGCTCGGGCGCAGTCGCTATGCGATCGTCGCGCCGACCTCGTCCTCGGCGGCGATCCTCGCCGCGGCGCTTGCCGCGCTGCCGGCGGTCGGCCCTGCGCTGGTCATCGCGGTCGTCGGCCTGGTCGCGGCGATGTTCGGCGCGGCGGCGCTGTTCCGGCTCGGCGGGCTGGCCGGCTTCGTGTCGCGGCCGGTGCTGCGCGGCTTCGCCTTCGGCCTCGCGGTGACGATCATCGTGCGCCAGCTGCCGGCGATTGCCGGGGTGAAGGTGCCGGGCGGCAACATTGCGCGTGTGCTGCTCGGGCTGGCCGAGCGCCTCGGCACGGTGCATGTCGCGAGCCTGCTGGTCGGTGCAGGCGCGTTGCTCGCGCTGCTGCTGCTGCGGCGATTCAAGGCGCTGCCCGGGCCGCTGATCGTGCTCGCCGCCGGCGTGGCGCTCGCCTCGCTGGTCGATCTTCCGGCGGCCGGTGTGGCGTTGACCGGGTCGATCCCGCTCGCGCTGTCCTGGCCGACACTGCCAGCGCTGAGCTTCGGCGGCTGGGCGCAGGTCGCGCAACTCGCGCTGCCGATCGCGCTGATCCTGTTCGCCGAGAGCTGGGGGACGATGCGCTCGATGGCATTGCGCCACGGCGACACGCTCGATGCGAACCGCGAACTCGGCGCGCTGGGGCTGGCCAATCTCGCTTCGGCGCTGGTCGTCGGCATGCCGGTCGGTGCGGGCTTTTCGGTCGGTTCGGCCAATGATAGCGCGGGCGCGACCTCGCGGCTTTCGGCGGTGGTCGCGGCGCTCGGGCTCGCTGCGCTGATCCTGTTCGCCGCGCCGCTCGTCGCGCGCATTCCGGAACCGCTGCTCGCCGCGATCGTCATCGCCGCGCTGACCCATGCGCTCGCGCCGGCGCCGTTCGTGCGGCTGTTCCGGCTCGATCGCGACCAGGGCGTGGCAATCGCCGCCGCGCTCGGCGTGCTCGCCTTCGGGGTGCTCAACGGCATGCTCGCCGCGATCCTGCTGTCGCTCGGCACGTTGCTCCGGCGCTTCTCGCAGCCGACGATCAGCGAGCTTGGCCGCGTCGGCACCAGCCACGATTTCGTCGATATCGCGCGACATTCCGAGGCGCGCGGACTCACCGGCGTGGCATTGTTCCGCCCCAACGCGCCGCTGTTCTTCGCCAATGCCGAGACCGCTTTGGGCGAGATCGCGCGGCGCGCGCTGGCGCGGCCCGAGGCGAACCTGATCGTTCTCAGCCTCGAGGAAAGCAGCGATCTCGACAGCAGCGCGACCGAGGCACTGGGGGAATTCGTCGCCACGCTCGCGGCCAATGGCCGTCGCGTCGTGCTGGCGCGGACGCACGATGCCGTGCGCGACGTGCTCGCCGCGGCGGGGATGGACGAACTCGCGCGCGGCGCTACGTTCAGCGTCGCCGACGCGGTGGCACAACAGGACACACCCTGACATGCTCAATCATCCGACCCAGCCCGTGCTTCACACCGTCCCGATCGCCAGGCTGCGCCCGACCCAGATGACGGTCGGCTACCGCGAAGTGGCGCGCAAGCGGCACGACTGGCGCGAGCGGCTCGACCGCGACGGGCCGGAATTTCTCGGCCGCCACATGATCCCCGTGGTGACGGGGCCGGGCGGCACGATGTGGCTGATCGACAATCACCACCTCGCGCGCGCGCTGCACGACGAGGGCGTGCCGGAAGTGCTGGTACAGATCGTCGCGTCGCTCGAGCATCTCGGCAAGCGCCGCTTCATGACCTTCATGGACAATCGCAACTGGCTGCATCCCTATGACGCCGCGGGGAAGCGCGTCGCCTACAAGCAGGTACCGCACAGCGTGGCGAAGCTGGTCGACGACCCCTATCGCTCGCTTGCCGGCGAGATGCGCCGCGCCGGCGGCTACGCCAAGGTCGATACACCCTATGCCGAGTTTCTATGGGCCGACTTTCTCCGCCCGCGCATCTCCGCCAAACTGCTGGCAAATGACTTCGACAAGGCGGTGATGAAGGCGCTCCACGCCGCGCATGGCGAGGATGCGATCTATCTGCCGGGCTATTGCGGCACCTATTGAGCGCTCCCGTCAGGCGCGCGATGGCTCCTTAACGAACCGCCGGCTTCAGCACGCTTCCCGGCTTCCACGCCGGCGCGGCATCGGCATCGGCCACGCGCGCGACGAGACGCATGAAGAAGCGGTTGAAGTCGGACGCGGCCTGCCAGTCGATCGCTTGCTGCGGATCATCCTGCGGGCGGTGATAGCCGGTGCGGTACCATTGCCGGTAGATGCGCTCGCTCTCGCTGCCCGGGCGATAACCGAACACGAATGCCGTGGCCGGGATGCCCGCCTGCAGGAACGGCCATTGGTCGGCGCGGCGCAGCAGGTTGCGCTCGGGCTCGGGGTCGTGCTGCACGGCGATGTTCATGCCCGCCGTCACCGCGCGGACATCGTCGCCGAGCGTCGTGTCGTCGAGCGCGTGGACCGTCAGCAGGTCGAGCGGGAAGATCGGGCGCAACTGGTCGAGATTGATGTCGGCGGCGATATTGCCCAGCGGCACGGTCGGGTGGGCGACGAACCAGCGCGCGCCGAGCAGTCCCTTCTCCTCGCCGGTAAAGGCGGCAAAAATCAGCGGGCGACGAAAGCCCTTGCCGTGACGCTGCTGCGCCAGCCGCACGAGCAGCGCGACATAGGCGGCATCGTCGAGCGTGCCGTTGTACAGCGCGTCGCCCGCAACGGCCTCGCCCGGGCCGTAACCGTCGAGATGCGCCGACAGCACGATCGCCTGGTTGGCCAGCGCCGGGTCGGTGCCCGGCAGCATGAACAGCACATTGGGTGAGCTCAATGTTTTCTGCGCGAGCGTGAAGCGCGCGTCGAAGCGGCCCGGCAGGTCGAAGCGCGGCAGGGGCGCGCCGCTGCTGCCCGCCGCGATCAGCGCGGCGGCATCCTGCCCGCTCCCCGCCAGCAGCGTCATGAGTGAATCGGCGTTGAGCGTGAAGCGCGGCAGCGCATCGGGCGCTGGCGGGGACCCGGCGAGCCACACGCTGCGCGCATAGGCGAACGGCCAGCGCGGCGGTTCGATCGTGAAGCCGGGATCGGCGATTGTGATGATGCCCGCTGCCTGGCCGGCCTTTGCCGCCGCCAGCCGATCCGCATCCGACGGCAGCCCGGCGCGGCGCGTGCCGTGACAAACGACGATCATGCCCTTCACATCGGCCATCGCGTCGGCACCACAATAGCCACGATAGGTCAGCGGCGCACTGAGCGAGGTCGCCATGCCGGGGGCGGGGTTGGTCATGATGTCGTGCAGGAAGCGCAGCGGGCGGCCGTCGACGGTGATCGTCGCGGCGGTGATCGCGACCTGCGCCATCGGCACCGCCTGGCGCCAGCCGCCATGCTCGCCGAGCGGCTTGAGTCCGGCGGCGGCGAGGCGCGCGGCGACCATCCTTGCCGCGCGCTCATAGCCGGGTGAGCCGGTGTCGCGGCCCTGCATCGCGTCGTTCGACAGCTCGGTCGAAAGCGCCCACCAGCGCTGCGTGGCCGCGTCCGGCGCTGCCTGGTCGGGCGCCGCCACGCTCGCGGCCGCCGCAGCGGCGAGCGCGATGAGCTTGCCGATCATTTCGCCGCGCCGCGATAGCGCTCGAACCATGCCAGGATCGCGGCATTTTCGCCAACCAGTTGCGACGGTCGGTCGGCCAGCCCGCCATGGCTCGCGCCCGGCACGCGGATCAGCACGCTCGGGATCGAGCGCAGCTGCAGCGCGGCATAATATTGCTCGGCCTCGCTTGGCGGGGTGCGATGGTCCTCCTCGCCGACCATCACCGCGGTCGGTGTCTTGACGTTGCCGACCAGGCTGAGCGGCGAGCGACGCCAATATTGCTCGGGGTCTTCCCACGGCATCTTGCCGAACCAGTAGCGCGCCATCCCGGCATAGCCATCTGTGGTCAGCACCTCGCTGGCCCAGTTGATCACCGGCTTCTGCGTTACCGCCGCCTTGAAGCGGTCGGTCTTGCCGACGATCCACGCGGTCAGCACCCCGCCGCCCGACCCGCCGGTGACGAACAGGTTCGAGGCATCGACATGACCAGTGGCGATCGCGGCGTCGACCACGCTCATCAGGTCGTCATAATCATGGCTGGGATAATCGTGGTGGATACGGTTGGCGAAGGCTTCGCCGTACGACGTCGAGCCGCGCGGATTGGCATAGACCACGACATAGCCCGCCGCGGCATAAAGCTGGTCGTCGGTCGACCACACCGGCCCATAGCTCGCGAACGGCCCGCCGTGAATCTCGAGGATCAGCGGATATTTGCGCGCCGGGTCGTAATCGGGCGGCGTCACCATCCACGCGTCGATCGGCAGTGTATCGGCGCTCGACGTCACTGGCAGCGCGCGCACCGTGCCGAGCGTCTTGCCCATGAACAGGTCGCGGTTGAGCGCGGTCAGCTGGCGTGTCCGGCCCGCTCGCGTCACCGCGACCTCGGGCGGATGCTGCGTGTCGCCGGCGGCAAAAGCGACCGTGCCGTCGCGCGCCACCGAATAGCTGCCACCCGAATAGGGCCGGTCGAGTTCGCCGCCGGCGAGGCCCTCGGCGACCGGCGAGACGTGCCCGTCGAGCGTGACGCGCGCCACCTTGGTCACGCCATGATCGACATATTTGACGAACAGCGACCGCCCGTCGGCGGCCCACACCGGATCGCCGATGTCGCGGTCGAAGCCGGCGGTGACGACATGCGAGCCCGATCCGTCGGCATTCATGATCGACAGCTGGTGGTTCTGATAGCCGAGCAGCTTGTCGTCGAACCCTACATAGGCGATCAGCTTGCCGTCGGGGGAGACGGCGGGTTGCTCGTCGGGGCCTTGCCGCGTGGTCAGCTGTTGCGTAGCGCCGCTGCCCACGTCGACGCTGAAGATATCGCTGTTGTTGGGGTCGCGCTCCCAGTCCTTGGCGCGGTTGCTGCCGATCAGCAGATGGCGGTTGTCGGCTGCCCAGGCGAGACTGCCGCCATCGTCGAACGCGCCGAAGGTCAGTTGGCGCGGTGCGCCGCCGTCCGACGACACGACGAAGACATGGTTGTAGCCGGGGCGGAGATAGCCGGCGCCATCCGCGCGGTAATTGACCCGGCCGATGATCTTGATCGGCTCGGCCCATTTCGCCCCATCGGGCTTGGCCAGCGCCGCATGGCCCAGCGTCGTGTCGTTACCGGGCACGAACATGGTGAAGCCGATGCTCGCCTGGTCGGGCGACCAGGCGATGTCGGACGGGGCCTCGGGCACGGCGGTCAGCGCGGCATTGGCGCCCGATGCCATCCAGTGGACGAAGATCTGCGGCCGGCCGCCGGGTCCGCTCGCGGCGAACGCCAGCCGCGTGCCGTCGGGCGACCAGCGCGGCCGCGAGCTGCCGGCCACGCCGAGTGGTTGCTGGCTGCCGGTGGCGGTATCGACCAGCCAGATGTCGCGACGCTCGCCATCGATCATGATGTCGCCGGTCGCACGGGTATAGGCGATGCGCCTGCCGTCGGGGCTGATCTGCACGTCGCTCGCTTGCGCCAGCGCGAACACGTCGCGCGGGCTGAAGGTCCGTGACGGCGCGTCGGCCTCGGGCACCGGCCGTGCGGCGGACAGTGAGGCGATCGACGCGCCGCACAACAGGAGGGGGAGGAGCAGGACGCGACGTTTCATGGGGAGCCCTTCGGTGGTGGTGCGCACGACTATAGGCAGTCTGGAAGGGGGCTCAATGGGGGGGCATTGGGCTGGTCCCGGATTCAGAGGGGCCATCTTCCGACCTTCCTCCCCATCAGCATTCGACATCCGCAAATTCGGCGCATGATCGATTTTCGTCGACTTGCGCATACAGGCTCCATCTTCTCGGGAGTTGGAGCCTCAGGCAAACCCGGTGCGGTTCAGAAGGCGGTTGGGCAGGATCACCCACAATCCCCCCTCCAACGTCCGTTCACGGCAGCAGCAGCGACGCATCCCCGTAGGAATAGAACCGATACCCCTCGGCGATGGCATGAGCGTAAGCCGCCTGCATCCGCTCGGTCCCCATCAACGCCGAGACCAGCATGAACAGCGTCGAGCGCGGCAGGTGGAAGTTGGTCACCAGCCCGTCCACGCCGCGAAAGTGATAGCCCGGCGTGATGAAGATTGCGGTGTCGCCTTCGAACGGCTGCACCTGGCCGGCGGCGTCGGTCGCGCTTTCGATCAGCCTCAGGCTGGTCGTGCCGACCGCGATCACCCGGCCGCCGGCCGCGCGCACCGCGTTGAGCCGCGTCGCGGTCGCCGCGTCGATCCGGCCCCATTCGGCGTGCATGCGGTGGTCGTCGGTGTCGTCGACCTTCATCGGCAGGAAAGTGCCCGCGCCGACATGCAGCGTCAGCGTGGCGTGCGCGATGCCGGCGGCGTCGAGCGCGGCGATCAGCGCCGGCGTAAAATGCAGCGCGGCGGTCGGCGCGGCGACTGCGCCCTCCTCGCGCGCGAACATCGTCTGGTAGTCCTCGGCGTCGCGCGCGTCGGCCGGGCGCCGCGCGGCGATATAGGGCGGCAGCGGCATGCGCCCCGCGCGCTCGAGCAGCAGTTCGACCGGCTCCTCGCCGGAGAAGGTGAAGGCGATGCTGCCGTCCGCGCCGCGCTCGCTCGCGACGGCACTGACGCCCGCGCCGAAATCGACCGTATCGCCGTCGTGCAATCGCCGCGCGTTGCGCACAAAGGCGCGCCAACGGCGCGGCCCCTCGCGCTTGTGCAATGTCGCGCCGATCGTCGCGTCTCCACGTCGTCCGACCAGTTGGGCGGGCAGCACGCGCGTGTCGTTGAACACCAGCAGGTCGCCGGCACGAAGTTCGCCCGGCAGGTCGCCGACACGACGATCGCGCGTCGCATCGCCGTTGAGCACCAGCAGCCGCGCCGCGTCGCGCGGCTCGGCCGGGCGCAGCGCGATCAGTTCGGGCGGCAGCGCGAAATCGAACAGGTCGACCTTCATCGGGTCCTCGTCCGTCCCGAACGGACGATTCGCGTCGGCCTTACCTCTTCGCCGCCGGCTTGGGTGCGGGCTTGGCGAGCTTGGCCTTTGCCGGCGTCAGCGAGACCGTCGCGGACTGTGCCGACGACAGCGAGGGCAGCGGGGCGGGCGGCGGCGGCGGCGCATAGGCCGGCGGGCTGTCCGCCGCGATATAGGCGTGGAGGATCTTCGACGGATTCGCCGGCGGTTCGCCGCGCGCGATCGCGTCGACATATTGCATCCCGTCGATCACGCGCCCGAACACGGTATATTTCTTGTCGAGGTTGAGCCGCGGCTGGAAGACGATGAAGAACTGGCTGTTGGCGCTGTTGGGGTCGTCGGCGCGCGCGGCCGAGACCGCACCACGAACGTGCGGCAACCAGTTGAATTCGGCCGGCACGTTGGGCAGCGTCGAGCCGCCGGTGCCGTCGCCCTTGGGATCGCCGCCCTGCGCCATGAAGCCATCGATCACGCGGTGGAAGGCGAGGCCGTCATAGAAATGCTGACGAGTCAGCAACTTGACGCGCTCGACCATCTGCGGCGCGGCATCCGGCCGCAGCCAGATCGTGACGCGGCCGCCGGTCGACAGGTCGAGATACAGCAGGTTCTCGGGGTCGGTCGGCGACGCGATCGGCACCTTGCTGGAGGTGGAGGGGAGAAGCTGGGCCGTCGCGGGGAACGCGATCAGCAGGCAGGCAAGAGCAGTCAACCGAGCGAAAAAGCGCATCATGTCCCCGTGGCAACGCGGTGGTGGTGGCGCGGCTTAGAGCAAATCCCGCCTTGCGCCAAACTGAACATGCGTAGCGAAGCGAAGCATGTTCATCCCGGCGCAGGCCGGGATCCAGAAAAAGGAAGCGTAGCGAAGCGAAGCATGTTCATCCCGGCGCAGGCCGGGATCCAGAAAAAGGAGGCGTAGCGAAGCGAAGCATGTTCATCCCGGCGCAGGCCGGGCTGCGGAAATAGCGAGCTCAGCTGCCCTTGCGGCCGATTTTCTCGACCCGCGCCGCCACGTCGGCCGCGACCGGCGCCGTGACGAACGGGTCGATCGGCCCGCCGTACATCGCGATTTCCTTGACCAGCCGGCTGTGAATCGGCTGTAGCGAGACATCGGCCATCAGGAACACCGTCTCGACGCGCGGATTGATCTGCTGGTTCATCCCCGCCATCTGATATTCATATTCGAAATCGGCCACCGCGCGCAGGCCCCGGACGATGAGGCGCGCGCCCTCGCGCTCGGCAAAGTCCATCAGCAGCGAATCGAACCGCACGACATCGATTTCGCCCTCGATGTCGGCAACCTCGCGCTGGACCATCGCCATGCGCTCGTCGAGGTTGAACATCGGCGATTTGGACGGGTTGGTCGTCACCCCGATCACCAGCCGGTCGACCAGCTTCGCGCCGCGCCGGATGATATCCATATGGCCGAGCGTGATCGGGTCGAAGGTGCCCGGATACACGCCGGTACGAATGGTCATGGGTTTTCCTCAGCGGTCGCGTTCGAGGACGAAGCGCGCGATCGCGCGCAGCAGGTCGGCTTCGCTGCCATAGGAATGGAGATGCTCGATCGCCTGGTCGACCAGCATGCGCGCCTGCGACCGCGCGCGGTCGAGCCCGAGCAGCGACAGGAAAGTCTCCTTGCCGGCGCCCTCGTCCTTGCGCAGCTTCTTGCCGGCGGCCTCCTCGTCGCCTTCGACGTCGAGAATATCGTCGGCGATCTGGAAGGCGAGGCCAAGATCGCGGGCATAGCCGCGCAAGCCGGTGCGGCCCTCGGGCGGAATGCGGCCGAGGATCGCGCCGGCCTCGACCGCCGCGGCGATCAGCGCGCCGGTCTTCATCGCCTGCAGGCGCGTGACGGTGTTGAGGTCGAAGCTGGCTTTCTCGGCCTCGAGGTCCATTGCCTGTCCGCCGGCCATGCCGTTGGGGCCGGCGGCGCGCGCCAGGTCGAGCACCAGCTCGGCGCGCACGAACGGGTCGGGATGCGTCGCCACGTCGGCGAGGATCTCGAACGCCAGCGCGTGGAGACAGTCGCCGGCCAGAATCGCGGTCGCCTCGTCGAACAGCTTGTGGACGGTCGGCTTGCCGCGGCGAAGATCGTCATTGTCCATCGCCGGCAGGTCGTCATGGATCAGCGAATAGACGTGGATACACTCGATCGCGACCGCCGCGCGCCCGGTGCAGTCGCGATCGACACCGAACAGCCCGGCGGTGGCGAACACCAGCAACGGCCGCAGCCGCTTGCCGCCGCCGATCGTCGCATGGCGCATCGCACGGTACAGGTCGGCGCGCGGATCGTCGGGAATGGCGAGCAGCCGGTCGAATCGACGATCGATATCGGCACCGACCTGGGTCAGCGCGGCTTGCAGCGAAAGCGTGCGGCTGGCCATCGGTTCAGCCGGCGGCAAAGGGCTGGGTTCCGGTCGGGCGACCCTCGCCGTCGAGCCTGATCGCCTCGATCCGCGCCTGCGCGGCATTGAGTCGTTCGGCACAGGTCTTGCGCAGCGTGTCGCCACGTTCGTACAGGTCGATCGCGTCTTGCAAAGGCACCTCGCCGCTCTCCAGCCGCCCGACGATCTTTTCCAGTTCCGCAAGCGCGGCTTCAAATGACAGGTCGGTGGGCGCAGTTTCCATGGTCACGCTATGCGGCAGGCGGGCGAGGGGGGTCAACCACCCCGTTCGCCCGGATGCGCTCATCCAAGATGCAATAGATGCGCGCAGAAGATCAGCAGCATCGCGCCGATGATCGACATGACGAAGCCGGCCGGGTGGAATGGTTGGTCGGCCGAGCTCGGGCTGAGTACTCGCCCGATCAGCCCGCCGACGAATGACCCGGCGATGCCGAGGACGGCACTCATGATCAGTCCCATATGGACCGCGCCCGGATAAAAGAATCGCGCCAGAATGCCGACGATCGCGCCGACGATGATCATGCGAATCACATGAAACATGATTTTACCCTCCACTCTCCCGATGCGATAAAGACTGACATGGCCGTTTCGGCGCCGCAATGCCTTGCTTGACCGGCATGCGGGATATCGCGCGCGCTTGCCGCGTTATGCCGGCATCGCCATCCTGCCATCCATTCCCGAGGTAGCCCATGTTCACCAGCATCAATCCCGCGACCGACGAGCCGGGCGAATCGTTCGCCGAGCTGACCGCCGACGAACTTGAGGAAAAGCTGATCTTCGCCACGGCCGCCTATCGTGCGTGGCGCACCACCGACCTCGCGACACGCAGCGCGTTGCTCGAGGCGATCGCCGAACAGTTCGACGCCAACAAGCGCCGCCTCGCCGAAATCGCGACGCGCGAAATGGGCAAGACGCTCAAATCGGCGATCGCCGAGGTCGAGAAATGTGCCGCCGGCTTTCGCCATTATGCCCAGGCTGGCCCGGCAATGCTCGCCCCGCGCACCATCCCGACGGCATCCGGCGACGCGATCGCGCGTTATTTGCCGATCGGGCCGGTGCTCGCAGTGATGCCGTGGAACTTCCCTTATTGGCAGGTCGTCCGCTTTCTCGCGCCGACCATCCTCGCCGGCAATGTCGGCCTGCTCAAGCATGCGTCGAGCGTGCAGGGGTGCGGCGCCGCGATCGAGGAGATGGTTATCGCCGCCGGTGCCCCGGCCGGGCTGTTCCAGAATCTCGCGATCACGTCCGGCCGAGTCGCTGCGCTGATCGCCGACCCGCGCGTCGTCGCGGTCACGCTGACCGGCAGCGAGGGTGCCGGAATGAAGGTCGCCGAGGCGGCGGGCCGCGCGCTCAAGAAGGTCGTGCTCGAACTTGGCGGTTCCGACCCGTTCATCGTCATGCCCTCGGCCGATCTCGACGCGGCGGTGCGCGGCGCGGTGACGGCGCGCACCCAGAATACCGGCCAGTCGTGCATCTGCGGCAAGCGCATGATCGTCCATGCCGACATCTACGACGCGTTCCTCGACAAGTTCTCGGCGGCGATGCGCGCGGTCAAGGCCGGCGACCCGATGGACCCCGCGACCGACATGGGGCCGCTGTCGAGCGCGGCGCAGCGCCAGACCGTGCTCGATCAGCTCGCCCTGATCGAGCGCGCCGGTGGCAAGCTGCTGTTCGGCGGCGAGGCGTTGCCGGGGAAGGGCGCCTATATGTCGGCCGGCGTGCTGGTCGATGTGCCGCAGGACGACCCGGCCGCGCAGGAGGAATTGTTCGGACCCGTCGCAATGCTGTTCAGGGCCGACGACATCGACGCGGCGATCGCGCTCGCCAACGACGTGCCGTTCGGGCTTGGCTCGTCGGTGTGGACGAACGACCCCGACGAGCGCGAACGCTTCGTCCGCGACATCGAGGCCGGGATGACCGCAATCAACCAAATACTGGCCAGCACCCCGGAAGCGCCGTTCGGCGGCATCAAGCGTTCGGGCCATGGTCGCGAGCTCGGACCGTACGGGCTGCACGAGTTCATGAATCTGAAGACCGTTCTGGGGTAGTTCTGCCGCTGACGGCGGCGTTTCACCCTGTCAGCGCGGCGGTGAGCGCGAGCACCGGCGGACTGAACGCCAGCGGCCGCATCACGGCGACTGCGAGGGTGATTGTGCCGAATCCCCAGAAATAGGCCGGGTGAACCTTTCCGCGCGTGGCGAGGTCGTAGATCATCGCGGCGGCGAGATAGACCGTCATCACCAGCCAGATCACCCATAACGACCAGCTTCCCAACAGCGGCATTGGCAACAGCCGCCCGACCCCCGGCGTCATCACCTGGATCGCGCCGCACAGCATCAGCCGCCGGTGCCAGTCGGGTGAGCCGCGCATTCGCACCCCCGCCCAGGTAAGGCCGGCGAAAACGATCACCGTCAGCCAGTCCATCACCAGGAAGACATTCGGTTCGAAGAACGGCGGGACGCGGTGGTTCGCCACCGACAGCGTCGTCACGCTCAGCCCGACCAGCACCGCCCATCCGACATACCCCGCCGCGACCATGCCGAGGCGGCGGTGCCGGGCGAAATTGCCGCGATAGACCAGCAGGTTCTGCGTCAGATAGATGCCCAGCCAGCCCATGAAGGTCAGCCCGTGCAGATGCACCCACCATGGCGACGCCAGGCTCGATCGCCCGGCTGCGAACTGCAGCCCGAAACCGGCGATCACCGTCGTGGCGATGACAATCGCCATGATCAGGAAGAAACCGCGGTCGCGGCTCGCCGTTTGCGGCCGCACCCCGTCCGCCAATGTCGCCATGCCGCTTGCTCCCCCCGGAAAAACGTCAGCCATTCTAGCAACTCTGCCGGACAGTTGCCATAGCCCGTGCGGGGCCGATCACGGCAATCGGACGGCGCCGCGTGGCGGCGGGTGACACATTTATGAAAGAGCCCTATTCACGTGCGATGCAGCCAGATTCGAGCTTGATCACCGGCCGTCGCCCGGAACCGGATTTGCCGGGGCGGTGGGGGATTTATTCGGTCGCGCACGACAAATGGATCGACGTCGTCTTCGCCTCCGAGCGTGAGGCGCGCGAGGCGCTCAAGGTGCTGAAGCCCCGCCCCGCCTGATGCGACCACGGCCGTCAGGCCGTGCGCAGTTCCGCGATCACCCGGCGCAGCGCGCTGTCGACCGTGTCGGCATCCGCGCCGAGCTTGCGCGCCTCGGCCTGCAGCGCGCCGGCGACCACGCCCGTGCTCTCGGCCGTCTCGCCCAGATTGGCCATGTGGCTGCTCACCGTGGCGAGGTTGTCGAGCGCCAGTCCCATGCCGTGGCTGATGCCCTTGCTGACCCCGCCCTGCTGCGCCATCGCGCTGGCGACCAGCGCCGCGTGCCTTTCGATCTGCGCGATCGCCTCGTCGATCGCGCCCAGCGCGAGGCCGGCGTTCGCCGCCGCCGACCTGATGCTCTCGACCTGACCATCGACCTCGATCGTCGCGCTCGCGGTCTGCTTGGCGAGATGGCCCATTTCGGAAGCGACAATGGCGAATCCCTTGCCCGCCTCGCCGACGCGCGCCGCCTCGATCGTCGCGTTGAGCGCGAGCAGCGTCGCCTGCTGTGCCACGCTGCGGATCAGCTCGGCCATCGCGGCGACCTGATCGGCCTTGTCCGACAGTGTGGCGACCTGGCCGGTTGCTGTGCGCGACCGCGTCGCGGCGGTCTGGATGGCCTGCGCCGCAACCTGCGTTTCGCGCTGCAGCCGGTCGCCGACCTGCGCCAGTTCGCTATTGTTGGAGAACATCGCCGCGAGGTCGCCGGTTACCTTCTCCGCCGCGCCGGCGGTGAGTCCCGCCTTGCGCCCCGCCTCGATCGCGTGACGCGCGACGTCGTCGGCCGATTGCGACAGCCGCTCGGCCGAGGCGCGGAGCTTGTCGTTGACCGTCGAGACGCTGCCGTCGATCAAGTCGGCCAGGTCATGCAACAACTGCTTGCGCTGCGCGTCGAGCGCGGCGCGTTGCGCGCCGGCGGCATCCGCCAGGCGGCGTTGCTTCTCGGCCAGCTGGTCCTGCGCGGCGATCGCCGCCTGCGCCTGTGCGCCATCGCGCAACAGGCTGTCGCGCTCGCGCGCCGCCTCGCGAAAGACCTCGATCGCGCGCGCCATCGCGCCGATCGCATCGGTGCGGCTGGTATGCGGCACGGTCAGCGCGGCATCGCCTGCGGCGAGTTGCTGCATCGCGGTGCGGATGTCGCGCAGCGGGTGGAGCACGGTGCGGAAGATGACCAGCAGGGCGATGCCCAGCGCGATCAGCGACATCGACCCGGACACCTCGAAGACGCGCAGATCGGCCTGCCGTTCGAGCCGCTGCGCCTCGCGATGGAGCGCGTCGATCCGCGCCATGTCGGCCTTGATCAGCGCATCGGCGATGATCGAGGCGCGCCGTTCGGCCGGGCGCACCGCTTCGCGAAACAGCAACAGCGCACGACTGCGATCGACCCTTGCGGCATCGCGCACGACCCTGAGTTGCCGCAACACTTCGCGCTGGGTCTGGAAATAGTCCTTGTTCGACGAAGGCTCGGCGCGCTCCAGCGTGAGCAGTTCGTCGACAAAGGCGCGATAGCGCCGGTTGAAGCGGTCGCCGATCTCCTTCAGCGCGGTGCGATCAGGTTCGGTCCCGAGATTGAGCGCGTCGCGCTGCAGCGCGCGGCTGGTCGATCGTAGTTCGGTCAGCGCCAGCGTGCGGTCGACCTGCGCCTCGACCTCGGCCTGCGCCGCGGCAATGCCATAGCGCGCGCGCTGCTCGAGCCATGCCGTGCCGATCACCACCGCCGTCATCAACGCCAGCGGTAGCATCATGCGCGCTACCAGACTTTGGCTGAACATCGATTTCCCCACAGCGCACCCCACGCGCCCATGGTGCCCGCACGTTACAGTGATGTGAAAGCGGCGCGGCAATTCGTCATATCGCCCCGGCTGATGGCGACCATTGCAGCGCTCGCACGGCTATCCTAGCCTCGTGCTCGATGAGCACCATCGACACCCGCCACCACCAGATGTTCCCGGTCCTCGACGCGCCGCAGGTCGAGACCGCGAAACGCTTCGCCAGCGGTCCCGAAACGCGCTTCGCGCCCGATGCGGTCGTCTATGCCATCGGCGAGCAGGGCTCGCCCGCATGGCTGGTGCTCGACGGGTCGATCCACGTCACCCGTCGCGACGGGTTGAGTCATGAGGCGCCGATTACCGTGCACGGCCCGGGCCAGTTCACCGGCGAGGTGAACCAGCTTGCCGGTCGCGCATCGATCGCCGCCGGTCGCGCCGGGCCGGAGGGCTGCACCGCGCTGCCGTTCGACGCGGGGCATCTCCGCGCGCTGATGGTCGGCTCGGCCGATGTCGGCGAGATCGTCATGCGCGCGCTGATCCTGCGCCGCGTCGGCCTGATCGAGGAAAGCGGTGCCGGCACGATCCTGATCGGCGTCCCCGGCAGCCCCGATATCGTCCGCCTGCAGGGCTTCCTGACGCGCAGCGGCTACCCCAACCTCGTGCTCGATGCCGCGACCGATGCGGAAGGGCGCGCGCTGATCGAGCGCATCGGCGTGCGTCCCGACGAACTGCCGCTGGTCGTCTGCCCCAGCGGCGCCTTGCTCAGGCGGCCGATCGAGGCAGATCTCGCCGCTTGCCTCGGCATGATGCCGGAACTCGATCCCGCGATGGTCTATGACGTGGCGGTGGTCGGTGCCGGCCCCGCGGGCCTGGCCGCCTCGGTCTATGCCGCATCGGAAGGGCTTTCGGTCATCGTGCTCGACGAACGCGCGATCGGCGGGCAGGCCGGGGCATCGAGCCGGATCGAGAATTATCTCGGCTTTCCGACCGGCATATCGGGCCAGGCGCTGGCCGGGCGGGCGTTCAACCAGGCGCTCAAATTCGGCGCCGAGATCGCGGTGCCGCTGGAGGTGTTGCGGCTCGATTGCGCCGCCGACGCGCAGCCCGGCGATCCGCTCGCGCTGGCGCTGTCGGGCGACCGCCGGATCCGCGCCAATGCCGTGATCGTCGCCTCGGGCGCGCGCTATCGCCGACCCGACATCGCCAATCTCGCGACTTTCGAGGGCGCGGGGATTTCCTACTGGGCCTCGCCGATCGAGGCGAAATTGTGCGCCGGCGAGGAGATCGCGCTGGTCGGCGGCGGCAATTCGGCCGGGCAGGCCGTGGTGTTTCTCGCCGCGCGCGTCGAGCGGCTGCATCTCGTCGTGCGCCGCCCGCTCGCCGACACCATGTCGCGCTACCTGATCGACCGCATCACCGCGCTGCCCAATGTCGAGATCCATGTCGGCTATGAGGTTTCCGCGCTGGAGGGCGATCGCGCCGGCGGACTGACCGGCGCGACGTTCCGTTGCCGCGTCGGCGGCGCCTCGTACCACCGCGCGCTGCGCCACATGTTCCTGTTCATCGGCGCCGATCCCAATGCCAGCTGGCTCGCGGGCTGTGTCGAAACCGACGACAAGGGCTTCATCGTCACCGGCCAGGGCAGCCTGCCGCTGGAGACGAGCATGCCCGGCGTCTTCGCGATCGGCGATGTGCGCGCCGGATCGACCAAGCGCGTCGCGGCCGCGGTCGGGGAGGGCGCCGCCGTCGTCGCGCAGATCCACAGCGCGATCGCCGCGCACGCTGCCGCGGCCGGGGCGCCGGTTTGATGACCCGCAAGGCCTGGTTGCCCGCGCTGCTCCTGCTCGCGGGATGCGGCCCGCATCGTCCGCCGCCGGCCCGCGTCATGTTCGCCGGCCTGCCCGTGAGCGGCAGCCTCGCCGACGCGCAAAGCGCCGGCTTTACCGACTGCGTCCATCCCGACGCGATCAGCCTGCACTGCGCGCGGCACGGCGTGATGTTCGAGGGCGCCGGCCCCTACGAGGCCGCTGTCGACCTTGTCGGCGGCGACGGCAGCGGCGGCTTCGATGAGCTGACGCTGTGGCATCAGCGCGATCAATATGCCGTCTACGCGATCACCGAGGTGCTCGACCGCCAGGGCTGGCAGCATTGCAGTACCGGCACGGACGATCGCGGCGACCAGCTGATCTACACCCGCAAGGGCGCCCCGGTCAGGATCTCGATGGACCTGAGCTACTGGAGCAAGCGCCGCGCGCGCGTGATTCCGGCGTGGAACAAGACCGAGCGGCGTTGCTGAGGCGCGGGGTGGCGTTCGCCCTCACGCTGCATCTCGCGGATCAGCACCTGTGGGGCGGATGACATCGGTTGCAATTACCCGCGGTCCGTCGGAGCATTCTGCAGAAAATCCGACCTATATCGTCGCATCTCTTCCACCTCCCCGGCGAA
>JBBRSN010000016.1:0-64735 GCA_038245375.1 Sphingomonadales bacterium
CGGCTATCGCATCTCGGGCTCCAAGACCTGGATCAGCAATTCGCCGATCGCCGATGTGTTCGTCATCTGGTGCAAGTCCGATGCGCATGGCGGCGGCATTCGCGGCTTTGTGCTGGAAAAGGGCATGAAGGGGCTGAGCGCGCCGAAGATCGAGGGCAAGCTGTCGTTGCGCGCCTCGATTACCGGCATGGTGATGATGGACGATGTCGAGGTCGGCGAGGACGCGTTGCTGCCCGATGTGCAGGGCCTGAAGGGCCCGTTCGGCTGCCTCAACCGTGCGCGCTACGGGATTTCGTGGGGATCGATGGGTGCGGCCGAGTTCTGCTTCCATGCGGCGCGGCAATATGGCCTCGACCGCGCGCAGTTCGGCCGGCCGCTCGCCGCGACACAGCTCTACCAGAAGAAGCTGGCCGACATGCAGACCGAGATCGCGCTCGGGCTCCAGGCGAGTTTGCGCGTCGGGCGCCTGATGGATGCCGGCAGGTTCGCGCCGGAAATGATTTCGATCGTCAAACGCAACAATGTCGGCAAAGCGCTCGATATCGCGCGGATGAGTCGCGACATGCATGGCGGCAACGGCATTTCAGGAGAATATCAGGTCATGCGCCATTTGATGAACCTCGAGACGGTCAATACCTATGAGGGCGCACATGACGTGCATGCGCTGATCCTGGGTCGTGCCATCACCGGCATCGCGGCGTTCTGATGGTCGTCCCTGCCCCGCTGGCCGGTCTGCGTATCCTCGAAATCGCCGGGATCGGCCCGGGGCCCTTTTGCGGCATGATGCTCGCCGACCATGGCGCGGAAGTGATCCGCGTCGAACGGCCGAACGCCGGCAGCCTGACCGAGCGCGATCGCGACCCGCTGTTGCGATCCCGTCGCTCGATCGCGCTCGACCTCAAGGACCCTGCCGCGGCTTCGGCGGTGCGTCGGCTGGCAGCGACGTGCGACGGTCTTATCGAGGGATTTCGGCCAGGCGTGATGGAACGCCTCGGTCTCGGGCCCGACATGCTGCTCGGCGACAATCCGCGGCTGGTTTATGGCCGCATGACCGGTTGGGGTCAGACCGGACCGCTCGCGCCCGAACCCGGGCACGACATCAACTATATTGCGATTTCGGGCGCGCTCCACGCCTTTGGCGAGGCAGGGCGCCGCCCGGTGCCGCCGATCAACCTTGCCGGCGATTTCGGCGGCGGCGGGATGTTTCTCGCCTTCGGCATGCTTGCCGCGATCCTCCAGGCGCAGGCGACTGGCCAGGGTCAGGTGGTCGACTGCGCGATGACCGAAGGCTCGGCCGTGCTGATGAGCATGATGTGGGGTTTCCGCGCGATGGGGCGCTGGAGCGACAAGCGCGGCACGAACCTGCTCGATGGCGGGGCGCATTTCTACGACACGTATGAAACCGCCGACGGGAAATGGCTGTCGGTCGGCGCGATCGAACCCCCGTTCTACGCGGCGCTGCGCACGGTGATGGGACTTGGTGACAGCGAATGGGACGCGCAGTTCGCTCCAGCGATGTGGCCACGCCTCAAGGGCGAACTAGCGCGACGCTTCGCCGAGCGGACGCGCGACGAGTGGGTCGCAGCCTTTGCCGGGCACGAGGCGTGCGTCGCGCCGGTGCTCGGCTTCGACGAGGCGGTCGCACACCCGCACAATGTCGCACGGCAGAGCTTCGTAACGGCGGGCGGCGTCACCCAGCCCGCGCCGGCGCCGCGTTATTCGGTGAGCGGCACCACGCCACCCCGCATGGCCGGCGCGTCGGAAGGCCGTGCGATCCTGCAGGAAGCGGGCTTCGACGACGAAGAGATCGCCGCATTGGGCCAGTAGCGCCAGGCTCTGGCCATCATCGCCGCAGTGCGATAATATAGTGCATACCTGCAGCTCGAAATCGGAGAGTGACCATGGCGACCGCCATCCTTCGCAACAGCCAGATGAGCGCATCGGAATGGGAAGCGCGCCAGCAGCTCGCTGCATGCTATCGCGTGTTCGATATGCTCGGCTGGTCCGAGATGATCTACAACCACATCACGGTGAAGCTGGACGAGGAAGGCGCCTTCCTGATCAATCCTTTCGGACTTCATTTCAGCGAAGTGACCGCGTCAAGCCTCGTCAAGATCGATATCGACGGCAACAAGCTCGACGACAGCCCCTACCCCGTCAACCGCGCCGGCTTCGTCCAGCATGCACTGTTCCATCGCCATCTGCCGGACGCGCATTGCATCATGCACACCCACACCACTGCCGGCATGGCGGTGAGTTCGGTCGAGGGCGGACTGCGCCCGACCAATTTCTACGCCTGCAATTTTGCCGGGCAGATCGCATACCATGACTTCGAAGGCGTCACGGTGCGCGATGAAGAAGGGACGCGCCTGATGGAGCATCTCGGCAGCAAGCGCGTGATGCTGCTCAAGAATCACGGCATCCTGGTGATGGGCAAGACGCTGCCCGAGGCGTTCATCAAGCATTGGTCGCTGCAGCGCGCCTGCGAAATCCAGATCGCTACCGCCTCGATGGGCACACCGATCGAGGTTTCGCCCGAGGTGATCG
Source organism: Sphingomonadales bacterium (assembly GCA_038245375.1). Taxonomy (GTDB): domain Bacteria; phylum Pseudomonadota; class Alphaproteobacteria; order Sphingomonadales; family Sphingomonadaceae; genus Sphingomonas. The sequence goes on from JBBRSN010000016.1 coordinate 2,548, forward strand.
CGGTGCACCAGCGCGACCTGCACATGGCACAGGTGCCCGGTGGCACCGGCACGGCCGATTTCGCCGCTATGGTGCGCAAGGTCGACAAGATCGACCCGAGTTGGCGTGATTGAAGCCCCGCCCCCTCGACAGCGCCAGGCATTCCGGGGGAGCCGCTTGCCTTTGAAGGCGCGAATTTCACGCAAGCGGTGTTCCGGATTGTTCGCTCGCCGGTGCGAAGATCGACGATTGCAACCTTTCCGGAGCGACCTTCACCAACGTCAATCTGAAAGGCGCCCGATTAAGCGACGTCGAACTGAGCGGCGTATCGATTGAAGACGCCAACATCACCGGTCTCAGGATTTTCGGCGTCGATATTCCGGCGCCGATCCGCGCCGAACTAGAGCGTGATGCGAAAAAGTGGGAACCGGTTTTTCGTAATAAATCACGCGACAACAAAGAATTATAGAGCGGGATCCAATTCAGTTTAATCGCATCCCGCTCTAGCGCACCGATAAAACCCGTTCAGCCGAAGTGATCGCCCGACACCGTCCAGCCCATGACATGGTCGCGTTAGTCGCACGCTGCTGCATCATCCGCGCCTGCGCCGAGCGCGACCGTCTGCTCCGGTGAAATTCTGACTCGCCCAAAAGCCGGGCCTTCAACGTGCACGCCACCTTCACCGCTATTGCGCAAGCCCAGCCAGCATCCCCGGTGTCAGCACCTGTGGCAGCACCTGCGGTTCGGCTGAGCCCGGCGCGTAATAAAGGTAGAGCGGCACCCCTGCCCTGTTGTGAGCCTCGATGAAGCGGCCAAGCGCGGCGTCGCCATTGGTCCAGTCGCCGACCAGCACCGCGACCTTGGCCTTCGCGAAGGCGGCGCGGGTCGCATCGGTTTCGATCGCGGCTTTTTCGTTGACCTTGCACGTCAGGCACCAGTCGGCGGTGAAATAGGCGAAGACTGGCCTGCCCTGTGCGCGGAGCGTCGCGAGGCGTGCTTCGCTGAACGGCTCGGCATCGCCCGGTAGCACCGCGGCGGCGCTCGTGGGGCGGTGCGTCTCCGTGATCAACCACACGCCGGCCGCGGCAATGGCAACAAGCATCACGGCCGCGACCACGCCGAAGCCGAGACCGCGCGTCTGCCGTCGACCCGCCGCCCACAATATCAGCGCGAGCCCGAGCGCGGCGGTCAGGCCGAGCGTCATGCCGTTGACGCCGGTCTGGCGGCCGAGCACCCAGACGAGCGCCAGCGCCGTGAGCCACATCGGGATCGACAGCCAGCGGCGGAAATGGCCCATCCACGCGCCCGGCTTGGGCAATCGCTTGCGCAACGCGGGCACGAAGCCGATCGCGAGGAACGGTAGCGCCAGCCCGATGCCGAGCCCGGCGAACACCGCCAACGCCGCCGGCCAGGGCAGCACCAGCGCCGCGCCGAGCGCCGCCCCCATGAAGGGCCCGGTGCAGGGCGTCGCGATGAAAGCGGCGAGCGCGCCGGTGGCGAACGCTCCGCCTGCCCCACCCTTACTGTTGACGAAGCCCGGAGTCGGGATCTCGAACAGGCCGCCGAGGTTAAGCGAGAGCGCAACGGTCAGCAGCAGCAGGACGATGACGACGCGGGCATCCTGCAGCTGGAAGGCCCAGCCGATCGCGCTGCCGCCGGCGCGCAGGCCGAGGATCGCACCACCGAGCGCGAGGCAGACCGCGACGACGCCGGCAGTATAGGCCAGCGCCTCATGCCGCGCCTGGCGCTCGCCGAGATGGCCGCGCGCGAGGCTGAGCGCCTTGAGGCTGAGGATCGGGAAGACGCAGGGCATGATGTTGAGGATCAGGCCGCCGAGCATCGCCCCCGCCAGCGCGATCATCGTCGCCGACCACGCGCCAGCGCGGGCTGGCACGGCAACCCTTGCCGGAACCGACGTGACCGTGCCGGCGCTCGCGCTGACATCGAGCGCCTGCCCTGCCCCGACGCGCAACACGCCCCGGAGCGGCCCGGTAGCGCCGGTGCCGCCTGCCTTGGTTTCTATCACAAGCCGATCACCGTCGCGCGTCACGCTTTGCGGTGCGGCATAGTCGATGAGGCCGGTGGTAACGGGGAAGAAATAGCCCTGATCGAGCGGTGCTACGGCAGGATAGGGAATGGCGATGCGCACCTTGCCGTCGCTCGCCTGGAAAGTCGCGGCGGCGCCGAGTGGCCGCGGCAAGGCGCGGCGCCAGCCATCGAAACGCGCGCGCGTGGTGGGGGCGATCACACCGTCGCCGACGGTCAGCGCGAGCGCGAGATCGGCCTGTTCGGGGACGCAGACCTCGCGCGTGCAGACGAGATATTGCGCATGGAGCTTGATCGGAAACGCGGTGCCCGGTGCCAGCCCGGCGGGGACATTCAACGTGACGAGCGGCGCATAAGGCGCCTCGAAGACATAATTCATCAGCCCGGCGACGAGCAAGGTGCCGGGCATCGGGTAACGTGGCGGCGAGACGGTCGCGCCGGCGGGAAGTGTCCAGTCGAGCTTGGCGGGGAAGCCGGCATCGCCGGGATTTTCCCAATAGCCATGCCAGCCGGGCTGCGGCGTGGTATCGAGTGCGAGCGTGACCGTGCCGCCGGCGGCAGGCTGCAGGCTCTCGGCGACGAGGCGAATCGCGAGATGCGGGCCGGGATCGTTGGGCGACGGGATATCGGCGCGCGCCGCACCGGCCAAGGCCAGCAGGCCAAGCATCGTCATGATCACGTAACCGAAGGCGCGCATCGCTGATCCTTGCCGCAACATACGGGCTGGCCCATAGCGGGCCATCGCCGCCAATGCACCCGATCAACCGAGGATATAAGATGAAACGCCTGGCTTCGCTCGCCGCCCTTGCCGTCGCGCTGGTTTCCGCACCGGTTGGAGCGCAGGCGGCACCGCCCGCAGCCGCCGCGCCCAAGCTGATCGTGGTCGTGTCGGTCGACCAGTTTTCGGCCGACCTGTTCGCCGAATATCGCGACCATGCCAGCGGCGGCTTCGCGCGGTTGCTGAAAGGCGCAGTGTTCCCGCATGGCTATCAGAGCCATGCGGCGACCGAAACCTGCCCGGGCCATTCGACGATCCTCACCGGGCTGCGCCCCGAGCATACCGGGATCATCGCCAACAATTGGGTCGACCAGCGCGTCGCGCGCGCCGACAAGACGGTCTATTGCGCCGAGGACGAGAGCGTCCCGGGCTCGACCTCGCAAAACTACACCGTGTCGGACAAGCATCTGCGCGTGCCGACGCTGGGCGAGCGGATGAAGACGGCGAATGCGGCGACGCGCGTCGTCTCGGTCGCCGGCAAGGACCGCGCGGCGGTGATGATGGGCGGGCACAAGGTCGACGAACTATGGTGGTGGGACGGCAAGGCCTTCGTGTCCTATGCCGGGCGCCTCACGCCTCCGGTGGTGACGCGCGCCAATGCCGCGACCGCCGCGCTGATCGCGCAGGCCCAGCCCGCGCTCGACACGCCGACCTGGTGCCTGTCGCACGACAAGGCCGTCGCGCTGGCCGACGGCAAGTCGGTCGGTACGGGCCATTTCGAGCGGACGGCGGGCGACGCCAAGGCGTTCCGCGCCTCGCCGGCGTTCGACGCGGCGATCGTCGCACTGGCGGCGGGGCTGGTGCAGGACATGAAGCTTGGCCAGGGCAAGACCACCGACATCATCTCGATCGGCGCCTCGGCGACCGACTATATCGGCCACAGCTATGGCACAGAGGGCGCCGAGATGTGCATCCAGCTGTCGCAACTCGACACCACGCTGGGCCAGTTCTTCGGCGTGCTCGATCGGACCGGGGTGGATTACGAGGTCGTGCTGACTGCCGACCATGGCGGTAACGACCTGCCCGAGCGCGAGGTGACGAGCGGCATTCCCGAAGCGCAGCGCGTCGACGTCGCGCTGGCGCCCGCCGTGATGGGCAAGGCGATCGCCGTGAAGCTCGGCATCACCGGCGCGACGCTGCGCGGCGACATCCCCAATGGTGATGTGTGGCTCGACGCCGCGCTAACGCCGCCGCAGCGCACGGCAGTGCTCGACGCGGCGGTGGCCGCTTATAGCGCGCATCCGCAGGTGGCGGCGGTGTTCACCGCCGCGCAGATCTCCGCGTCAGCCGAGCCAAGCGGCCCGCCGGAAGGCTGGACGCTGCTGCAAAAGGCGCGCGCCTCCTACGATGCCGAGCGCTCGGGTGACCTGCTGGTCTTCCTCAAGCCACGCGTCACGGCGATTCCCGATGCGTTGCACGGCTATGTTGCGACGCATGGTAGCCCGTGGGATTACGACCGCCGCGTGCCGATCCTGTTCTGGCGCAAGGGCATGGTCGGGTTCGAGCATCCCGCCGGAATCGAGACGGTCGATATCGCGCCGACACTCGCCGCGCAGATCGGGCTGGCGCTGCCCAAGCTCGACGGCACTTGCCGCGATCTCGGCGCTGGTCAGGGCGGGCCCTGCCGCTGATCGGTCGCTGCAACATTTCGACATCGCGCGGTAACGCGCGGGTCCGATCGCGGCGTCGCGAAAGGACCGCGCGATGCGATCGAGACGATCACCGACGATACGACAACCGGGCTGCGCGATCGGGCAGCATCGCCCGTACCGCGTGATCAGCGAGCCCGGGACACCCGAAGTCGAGCGCGCGGTCTGCCGCGATTGCGGCTCGGACCTGCTGCGCACGCGCGCGACGCGGCGGTGGCTGTTTTCGGGGATGCTGGGGTAACCACGAACCCCGGCGACAGGTTGATCTTAGCGCGTCTCGAAGGCGCGGATGCCGGCGCCGAGGCGGTTGCTGCCGAGCGCCAGCCGCTCGTGGCTGTAGTCGGCGACGAACACCGGGCTGCGCGTCTCGCCAGGGGCGAGGCTGGCGGCATTGCCTTCGACGCGCAGGCCTGCGGCGGGATAGGTCTGGTGCTCGGCGGCAACGACGATGAAGCCGGTCCAGTTTTCCTTGTCGCGACCCTGGACGAAGGTGTTGCCGGTAATCGACCCGGTGCCGCCCTGCGGCAGGTCGATCATGTAATTGGTCTTGTGGCCGGCGGTATCGTCGAAGCTGTTGTCGGTGATCGTGACGTGCGGCACGCGCAGTTTGACGTAATGCCCACCGGTGCCGCGCTCGAAGCGCGAATTGGTGATCGTCACCGAGCCTTCGTTGGCGAGATAGATGCCGTGCGAGCAGTCGGGCGTCTGGTCGCACTGGCCGAGCCCGGAAAAGGTGGAATGATCGATCGTGATGCGTTGCCCGGTCGGCTCGCCGCCGAGGATACCCTCCTGGCTGTCGAGGAACATCGCATTGCGCACGATCAGTTCGCCCATCTCGGTACGTACGCCGGCGCCATTGCCGTCGGTGACGTGGATGCCGCGGAACACCAGGCCATCGACGGTTGCGCGCTGACCGCGCAGCACGAATGCCGCCTTGCCCTCGCATGCCGTGCCCTCGAAGATCGCCGTGCCGGGTGTGACCGCCTTGAAGGTGATGTCGCCGCCCTGCTGGACGGTGCACTGATGATAGACGCCGGGCGCGATCAGGATCGTCGCGGTGCCCATGCGCACCGACTGGACGGCGTCGTTGATCGTCGCGAAACCCTCGCCGGTTTCGGCAATGGTGAAGGGCGCGCGCTGCTGCTCGGCAGCCACGGGGGCGGCGAGTACGAGGGCAATGAGCGGGAGGGTGCGGCGCATGGGACGGTTCCTTTGCCCCATGCCTGCGCGCTCGGCGCCACCGAGGGGAAGGGTCGAACAAGGTTAATCGCGCGGCCCGGCGCGCCCGGCGCTTAGCGCGGGCGGCGGCTGTCCCGTTACGGTGCGCGACATGGCGTCGTTAAGCGCCGATCGAGCGTGTCTTTCCGCATTGGAAAACTATCACTTGACGATATGGAAAGCGACGCTCATGGCTTTCCACATTGGAAACTGGAGAATCGTCATGCAGCCATCTTCCGTCGAAGCCGCCGAAGCGCTGGCCGCGATGCGCGCATCGCAGGCGCGCCTCGCGCTCGCCGCCAACTGCCCGCCGCAACGCCATTTTGCCTTTGCCGTGTTGTTGGGCGGGCTGGTCGCGACGCCGGCGCTGCGGCCCTTTTATGCGTTGCTGGCAGAAGGCGTATTGTTGATCGGCATCGCAGTGTTGGTGCGCTGGGATCGACGGCGGACGGGCATGTTCATCAACGGCTATCGCGCGGGTCGTACGCGACCGCTCACCTTCCTCCTGCTGGCGGTGGTGCTTGCCCTCTATGCCGCCGGCTTCTGGCTGTCACGCGGTCGCGGGCTGTGGTGGGGTCCGCTCGCCACCGGCGCGGTCGCCGCGGCGATTGCCTTTCAGGCCAGTGTTGTGTGGAAGCGCATCTTCCGACGGGAAATGGGCCTGACGGCGTGAGCGCACCGCGCCTGAGTTTCGACCCGGTGATCCACGCCCCTGCCCGGCTGCAGATCATGGCGGTGCTCGCCGGGGTGCAGGATGCCGAGTTCGCGATGTTGCGCACGACCGCCGACGTCAGCGATTCGGTGCTGTCAAAGCATCTCGCGGCGCTGAGCGAGGCGGGTTATGTCCGGCTGCGCAAGGCCGCGCTGGACGGGCGCCAGCGCACCTGGGCATCGCTGACCCGCGCTGGCCGGACGGCGTTCCGCGACCATGTCGCCGCGCTGACCGCGCTGGCGAAGGTGGCCGAACACGCACCCGAAGCGGCTGCGGCGATCGACCTGACGCTCAGTCCAGGTTAGGCCGCAGCCAGCGCTCGGCGGTCGGCAGGTCGACGCCGCGACGCTGGGCATAATCCTCGACCTGGTCACGCCCGATCCGCGCGACGCCGAAATAGCTCGCCTCGGCATGGCCGAAATAGAAACCCGACACCGCCGCCGTCGGCAGCATGGCGAAGCTCTCGGTCAGAACGAGGTCGGCATTCTCGCCCGCGTCGAGCAGCTCGAACAACACGCCCTTGAGGCTGTGTTCGGGGCACGCCGGATAGCCCGGCGCTGGACGGATACCGCGATACTGCTCCTTGACCAGCGCTTCGTTGGTCAGCTGCTCATCGGGGGCATAGCCCCATAGATCGGTGCGGACATGGAGGTGAAGGCGCTCGGCAAACGCCTCGGCGAGGCGATCGGCCAGCGCCTTGAGCAGGATGTCCGAATAGTCGTCATTATCGGCCTTGAAGCGCGCGATGTGCGGGTCGATGCCGTGGATGCCGACCGCGAAGCCGCCGATCCAGTCGCCCGCGGGATCGACGAAATCGGCGAGGCTCATGTTGGGCCGCCCCTCGCGCTTGACGATCTGCTGGCGCAGGAAGGGCAACCTTGTTTCTCCTCTCCCGCTTGCAGGAGGGGTCGGGAGAGGGACTGCCAGGCCAGATTGATCGGCACGGCCCTCCCCTAGCCCCTCCCGCAAGCGGGAGGGGAACAAGACGATGTCGTCGCCATCGCGACAGCATGGCCATAGCGCGGCGACGCCGCGCGCGGTGAGCCAGCCCTCCGCGATAAGCCGGTCGAGCATCTCCTGCGCATCGGCGAACAGGTTGCGCGCGCTCTCGCCCACGACCTTGTCGTCGAGGATCGCGGGATAGTTGCCGGCCAGTTCCCAGGCACGGAAGAACGGTGTCCAGTCGATATAGTTGCGCAGGTCGGCGATATCCCAGGCGTCGAAGCGGTGGATACCCGGCTTGAGCGGCGTTGGCGCCTTGAGCGCCATGTCGGCCTTGAAGCCATTGGCGCGCGCCGCGGCGAGCGGCAGCAGATCGTTCTGCTTGTTGCCCTCGCGCGCCTTGCGCACCGCCTCATAGTCGTCGGCGGTCTTCGTCACGAACGCATCGCGCTGGGTGTCGCTGACCAGCGTCGAGGCGACGCCGACGGCGCGACTGGCGTCGAGCACATGGACGACCGGGCCATCATAGGCCGGCGCGATGCGCAGCGCGGTATGGACCTTGGAGGTGGTCGCGCCGCCGATCAGCAGCGGCATCGTCATGCCGAGGCGTTTCATCTCCTCGGCGACGGTGACCATCTCGTCGAGCGACGGCGTGATCAGACCCGACAGGCCGATCATGTCGGCGTCGTTCTCATTGGCCGCAGCGATGATCCTCGACCATGGCACCATGACGCCAAGATCGACGACGTCGAAGCCGTTGCACTGCAGGACGACACCGACGATGTTCTTGCCGATGTCGTGGACATCGCCCTTGACCGTCGCCATGACAATCTTGCCCTTGCCGCGCGCACCGGGCAGCTTCTCGGCCTCGATGAACGGCAGCAGGTGCGCCACCGCCTTCTTCATAACCCGCGCACTTTTAACGACTTGTGGCAGGAACATCTTTCCCGATCCGAACAAGTCGCCAACGACGTTCATACCGTCCATCAGCGGCCCTTCGATCACCTCGATCGGGCGCTTGAAACCAAGCCGGGCCTCTTCGGTGTCCTCGACGACATGCGCGTCGATGCCCCGGACCAGGGCATATTCAAGCCGCTTGTTGACCTCCCAGCCGCGCCATTCCTGCACTGCCTTCTCGGCCACGGCATCGGTGCCGCGATAGCGCTCGGCCAGCGCGACGAGCCGCTCGCCGGCCTCGGGATCGCGGTTGAGCACGACATCCTCGCAGGCAATGCGCAGCTCGGGATCGATCGTGTCGTAGACGTCGAGCTGGCCTGCATTGACGATCGCCATGTCGAGCCCGGCGGGGATCGCATGGTAGAGGAAGATCGAGTGCATCGCGCGGCGCACCGGCTCGTTGCCGCGGAAGCTGAACGACAGATTCGAAAGCCCGCCCGAAAGGTGGACGTGCGGGCAGCGCGCCTTGATCTCCTTGCACGCCTCGATGAAGTCGACGGCGTAGTTGTTATGCTCCTCGATCCCCGTGGCGACGGCAAAAATGTTGGGATCGAAGATGATATCCTCGGGCGCAAAACCAATACCTGTCAATAACTTGTAGGCGCGTTCACAGATTTCGACCTTGCGCTCGCGGGTATCGGCCTGGCCGACTTCGTCGAACGCCATGACGACCACCGCGGCGCCATAGGCCATACACTTGCGGGCCTGAGACAGAAACTGAGCTTCGCCTTCCTTCATGCTGATCGAATTGACGATAGGCTTGCCCGAAACACATTTCAGGCCGGCCTCGATCACCGACCATTTCGAGCTGTCGATCATGAACGGGATGCGCGCGATGTCGGGCTCGGCGGCGATCAGCTTGAGGAAGGTGACCATCGCTTCCTGCGAATCGAGCAACCCCTCGTCCATGTTGACGTCGAGCACCTGCGCGCCGTTCTCGACCTGCTGACGGGCAACCTCGACCGCGCGCGGATAGTCGCCGGCCATGATCAGCTTCTTGAACGCCGCCGATCCGGTAACGTTGGTGCGCTCGCCGATATTGACGAAGGAGGAGGTATTGGCGGTGGTGGTCACTGAAATTCCTGTTTCAAACTCTGCTCATTCCTCCCCGGCACGGGGAGGGGGACCGGCGTAGCCGGTGGAGGGGCTTGGAGCGCGGCGCGGGTGCCGCGCTCCAAGCCCCTCCGTCACGCTTCGCGTGCCACCTCCCCGTTCCGGGGAGGAACTTTCACGCCGTTACGCTGCCATGATCATCGGCTCGAGACCGGCGAGGCGCGTCCGCACCTCAGGCGTGGCAGGACGGCGCGGCGTAACATCCTTCACCGTCTCGGCGATCGCCTTGATGTGTGCCGGGGTCGACCCGCAGCAGCCGCCAAGAATGTTGACCTGACCGGCATCGGCCCAGTCGCGCACCAGCGCGGCAGTGGTTTCGGGCATTTCGTCATAGGCGCCGAGTTCGTTGGGCAGCCCGGCATTGGGATAGACCATGATCAGCGTATCGGCGATCTGCGACAGCGTCTTGACATGCGGACGCAACTGTTCAGCACCAAAAGAACAATTCAGCCCGATCGTCACCGGATGCGCATGCCGGACGGCATGCCAGAACGCCTCGACGGTATGCCCCGACAGGTTGCGCCCCGACAGGTCGGTGAGCGTCATCGACAGCATGATCGGCAGGTCGCGTCCGAGCGCCTCGCCCGCCTCGATCGCCGCCATGATCCCGGCCTTGGCGTTGAGCGTATCGAACACCGTCTCGATCAGGATGAAGTCGACCCCGCCCTCGACCAGCGCGTCGATCTGCTCGCGGTAGACGCCCTTGAGATAGTCGAAGTCGATCTCGCGATAGCCGGGGTCGTTCACGTCGGGGCTGAGCGACAGCGTCTTGTTGGTCGGGCCGATCGCGCCGGCAACGAAACGTGGGCGACTGTCCTGTGCGGTATATTGATCGACCAGACGGCGCGCGATGTGCGCCGAGGCGATGTTGATATCGCGCACCAGCGCCTCCGCGCCATAATCGGCCTGACTGATGATGTTGGCCGAAAAGGTGTTGGTCGAGACGATATCCGCGCCGGCATCGAGATAGGCGCGCGTGATCGATTCGGGCACATCGGGCCTGGTCAGCGCGAGGATGTCGTTATTGCCCTTCTGGTCGTCGGTCAGGCCGAGATCGCCGGCATAATCGGCTTCGGCGAGCTTCCAGTTCTGGATCTCGGTGCCAAACGCACCGTCGGTGATCAGGATGCGTTTCGCGCTTTCCGCGATCAGTCGTTCACGTGGCGTCATGCCGCCACCTCATGGGCCAGACCCTGGGCGCGCACACCGAGCAGATGCGCGATGGCATAGCTCAATTCGGCGCGATTGAGGGTGTAGAAATGGAAGTGCCGCACGCCGCCGGCATAGAGCCTGCGGCACAGTTCGGCGGCGATCGTCGCGGCGACCAGCTGGCGCGCGCCAGGATGATCGTCGAGACCCTCGAACAGCCGGCCGAGCCAGCTCGGCACGTCGGTGCCACACATCGCCGACATGCGCTTGATCGCGGCGAAGTTGGTCACCGGCATGATCCCGGGCACGATTTCGGCATTGATACCGGCCGCGGCAACGTCATCACGGAAACGGAAAAAGGTTTCGGGTTCGAAGAAGAACTGCGTGATCGCGCGGCTAGCGCCGGCATCCAGCTTGCGCTTGAGATTGTCGAGATCGGCTGCCTTGCTGGCGGCATCGGGGTGCGCCTCGGGATAGGCCGCGACCGAAATCTCGAACGGATGCAGCTTGCTGAGACCGGCGACGAGCGCGGCGGCGTTCTCATAGCCGCCGGGGTGCGGGGCATAGCGGGTCCCGGCGACGGGCGGATCGCCGCGCAGCGCGACGATGTGACGGACGCCGGCGGCCCAGTATTCATGCGCCACCGCGTCAATTTCCGCCCGCGTCGCCTCGACGCAGGTAAGGTGCGCCGCCGCCGCCATCCCGGTCTCACGCGCAATGCGCGCGACGGTGGCATGGGTGCGCTCGCGGGTCGAACCGCCCGCACCATAGGTCACCGAGACGAAGCGCGGGGCGAGCGGCGCCAGCGCACCGATCGCGTCCCACAACTGCTCTTCCATCCTGTCGGTCTTGGGCGGGAAGAATTCGAAGCTCAGCGCGATGTCGCCGCCGACATCGGCATAGAGCGGCGCGTCGAGCGCGCGGCGCGCCTCTTCGAGCTGGGGGATCGAAATACTCATGCCGCCTTCACCTCACGCAACGCCTGTCCGAGCTTGCGCCCGAGCCACAATTTCACCGTCAGTTCGCCGCCCTCGAGCGTCTCGATCCGCGCCATGGTGAGCCCGGCGGCGGTGAACCAGCCGGTGATCTGCTCGTCCGAGAAACCAAGCCGGGCATGCGCGTCGCGGGTGCGCAGCTCCTCGCGCTCGTGCGGCGCGAAATCGACGATCAGCAGGCGCCCGCCGTGCGCGAGCACGCGCGCCGCCTCGGCAATCGCCGCGCCGGGCTGCTGCGCGAAATGCAGCACGTGATGGATGATCGCGACGTCCGCCGCGCCATCGGCGAGCGGCAGCGCATAGAGATCGGCCTGGCGCAGCTCGGCATTGGCGAGGCCGCGCTCGCTGAGCTTGGCACGGGCGAGCCGCAGCATCTCGGAACTGCGATCGATGCCGAGCGCGCGCTCGGCCCGACCTGCGAACAGTTCGAGCATGCGGCCGGTGCCCGTGCCGATATCGATCAACTGGCCGACCTTGTCGTCACCCAGCACCGCGCCCATCGCCTGCTCGACCTCGCTCTCGGCGATGTGGAGCGAGCGGATCGCGTCCCATTGCCCGGCATTGGCCTCGAACCAGCCCGCCGCAGCCGCGGCACGATCCGCACGCACCGCCGCCAGCCGTGCGGCATCGGCGAGGCGCCAGTGGTCGGGCTCCTGCACCGCCCAGCTGTCGAGCGCGGCGAGCACCGGCTCGACCCGCGCGGCCTGGCCGAGCGCGACGAACACCCAGCTGCCCTCCTTGCGCCGATCGGCAAGCCCGGCATCGCACAGGATCTTGACGTGCCGCGAAACGCGCGGCTGGCTCTGCCCCAGCACCTGCGCCAGTTCGCCGACCGACAATTCCATCGAGCGCAGCAGCGCCATGATGCGCAGCCGTGTCGCGTCGGCGAGGGCGCGGAAGATATCGAGAGCGATTGCCATGTCGCATCACGATATAAAGATATCTTTATATGAGGTCAACGATGCGTTCGCGGACCCGAAGTCGATTGCGCGCGTTTGGCGGGTTCGGTAGCGTTGCCAACACCCAAATTGGCGCGCCCACCCCACACGGAGTATCCCCATATGCGCACGATCTTCACCCTGCCGCTCGCCGCCCTCGCCCTCATCGCCGTGGCGGGTTGCAGCCCCAAGGCGCAGAACGAGACTGCCGAGGCAGCCGACACGATTGCCGCCGACGCCAACGCCACGATGGTCGAAGCGACCAACGATACCGAAGCCGCCGCCGACCGCGCCTTCGGCTCGGGCGAGGCGATGATCGACAACAGCGCCGCGGCGATCGACAATGCCACCGGCAAGGCCAAGAAAAAGACCGGCCAGGCGATGCGCGACATGGGCAACGAGATCGAGGAATAAGATGCGCCGTCGCGCCCTAGCGCTGCTTGCAGCGCCCTTGCTGGTGCTCGGCGCCTGCCATGGCGATCGCCAGCCAGGCGCGACGACCGCCAGTGAGGACAAGCAACTCGACGACGCCGCGGTCATGCTCGATGCCAACAGCATGGAGGTCAACGCGATCGACACCAACAGCGCCGACCACCGCGATGACGACAGCGACGGGAACAACCAGTGACCATACTACGCCGGCTCGGTTCGTCCGACCTTCACATTGCGCCGCTGGTACTGGGCGGCAACGTCTTCGGCTGGACCGCCGACCGGGCGGCGAGCTTCGCCGTGCTCGACGCGTTCGTCGCCGGCGGCGGCACGATGATCGACACTGCCGACGTCTATTCGGTCTGGGTGCCCGGCCACCAGGGCGGCGAGTCAGAGCGCATGATCGGGGAATGGCTCAAGGCGTCGGGCAAGCGCGACAAGGTGTTGATCGCGACCAAGGTCGGCATGCTGCCGGGTGAAGGCGGCGAGAAGCTCGCGCCGGCACGGATCGCCGCGGCGTGCGAGGCGTCACTCAAGCGGCTCGGCGTCGAGTGCATCGACCTGTATTTCGCGCATCAGGACGATGACGACACGCCGCAGGAGGCCGCTCTGGAGGCCTTTGGCAAGCTGGTGTCGGCGGGCAAGGTGCGCGTGCTCGGCGCCTCCAACTTCCACGCCGCACGGCTCAAATCCGCCAACGATGCAGCGCGGGCGGCGGGGCTGCCGCATTACCAGGTGCTGCAGCCCGAATATAATCTCGTCACGCGCCACGCTTTCGAGGGCGAACTGCAGGATTATTGCGTCGAGCACAATATCGGCGTTGTGCCCTATTTCGGGCTCGCGGCGGGTTTCCTGACCGGGAAATATCGCGGCCCACAGGACCTCGCAAAGAGCACGCGCGGTAGCCGCGTGACGGCGTATCTCGACAGCCGGGGCATACGGGTGCTGGCGGCGATGGACGCGATCGCCGCGGAGAGCGGGGCGACACTGCCGCAAATCGCGCTCGCCTGGCTGACCGCGCAACCGGGTATCACCGCGCCGATCGCAAGCGCGACCAGCGTGGCACAGCTGGAAGAATTGCTGCCGGCGATGGATCTCACGCTCAACGCCGGGCAACTCGAACGGCTCGACCTCGCGGGCGCCTGATCAGCGGGTGAATATCTCGATCCGCTGCGTGCCCAGCGGGCGGGTCGCGGCGAGGCGATAGCCTCCTTCGGCGAGCAGGCGCACCGCCAGCGCGCGCATCTCCGATCGCTCGCCGCGATAGGGTGGCCGCATCACCACGACCGCCGGACGGCGGGCGAAGATGCGGCGGACCTCGGCGACCTGATCGACGCCGATCGCGCCCTGCTCGCGTTCGCGGTCGAGATGGCTCGGGAAGAGATAGGGCGTCTCGGTGCAGCGGCCCGTCGCGGGATAGAGCACCGTATCGCCGGAAAAGACGTAGAGGCAGCCCGGCCCGCTGCCGATCGCGGCAGCAAGGGCACGCAGTTCGGCATTGCTGCCGCGCTTGTTGATATCGTCGATCACGATCGCCTGGCCGACCAGCGCGACGATGGCGGCGAGCACCCAGCCGGCACGCTGGCCGCGCTTGCTCTCGCCGAACCACGCCGCCGCGCAGACGCAACCCGGGACCAGCAGCGGCAGGGCATAGTGGTTGAAGTAGGAGCCGAACAGCAACACGCCGATGATCGCCACGCCCAGCCATCCGCGCAGGAAGCGACGGGCATCCCGTCGCTCGGCGTCGCCCGCGCCGATACGTCGGCCGGCCCATGCCGCTGCCATCAGCGGCAGGATGCTGAGGACGAGCAGGACGAAATTGCCGCCGCTTTCCTGCCAGCTGTCGGACCGGCGGCGCAACACCGAGATGAAATTGGCGTAGAGAAACGCCTGCTCCTGGCCCAACGCGGCATAGACGCCCGCCGCGGCGAGCGTCGGCAGGAGTGCGACCAACACCAGCGCGGCGCCGTAACCAAGGACCGACCAGCGCGCGCGGCCAGCGCGCCATTCCCGCCACAACAGAACCAGCCCGATCCAGATACCCTCGAATACGGTCGAATATTTGATCTGCAGCGACAGGCCGATCAGCGCCATCGCGACAAGACCGATCGCGCGCGGGCGATATGGCTCGCCCGAGCGCGGCACCACGAGCAGTATCGCCCCGGCGACCAGCGGGTTGTAGAAGACCGGCGACTGCCCGCCCTGCCCGTCGGCGATGTTCAGCCACAAAATATAGAGGATCGCCGCAACCAGCGCACCACGCCCCCAACCGGCACGGTCGGCAAGTCGGGCGATCATCCCCGCGGTGAGCACGGCGCAGGCCAGCGCGAGCGCCTGATAGGCCCAGATGCCGAGGACCGGCCCCAGCAGGGCGGCGGGCAAATAGACCAGGAACAAGCCCACCGGCTTGCGGTCCCACACATCGACGAACGGCAGCGCGCCGTGGCGCATGGCGTCGGCGACGGCGTAGTAAAACTGCTCGTCGACGTGGAGAACGGGGTTGCCGAAGGTCACCACCCGCGCGGCGAGCGCGACCAGCGTGAGGACCAGCCAGCGCGGCAAAGTGAAACCGCCCAGCCGAAGGTGCGTCGTCGCGGCGATCTCGCTGTCGATGATATACGCCCCTGTGCTCGGCCCGGAGCGCCGCTGTAGCGAGCCGCGTCGCGCGATCAATCCCCGGCGAAGGTCAGCGCCGAAAGGCGCCGCTCGCGATCGTTGACGGTCAAGGCGCGGCCGGCCGGCGCGAGCGAACGCTGCGGGCACGCACCGCGAAAGCAGGCGCGGCAACCAAGGCCAACCGGCATCGCCTCGCCGGTCAGATCGACACCGCGCGCCACCGCGAGTGTCAGCGAATCGTCGGCCGCGACACCGAGCCCGACAGCGAATTCCGCCGGCACACCGCCATAGCGACGGCCCTGCGGGGTGACGGTGCGCGCCATGGTCAGCCAGCGCGTGTCGTCTTCCAGTTCGACAAGCTGTACGACGAGGCTGCCTGGCCGGTCGAACGCCTCATGCAGGCGCCACAGCGGACAGCGACCCTCAGCCTCGGCGAGCGCCGCACCACTTGCGCCGGAGAAGCGCTTGGAGGCCTGGCCGGCGCGATCAATCCGCACCATGAAGAAAGGCAACCCGCGCGCGCCGACGCGTTGCAGGGTGGTCAGGCGATGCGCAACCTGCTCGAAACCGGCGCCGAAACGGCGCTGCAGCAGCTCGATGTCATAGCCCGTACCCTCGCAGGCGCGCAGGAAGCGGGCATAGGGCATCATCAGCGCGGCCGCGAAATAGCTGGCGAGATGGCGGCGGAACAGCCGCTCGGCCGCACGCTCGGCAAAGCCCGCCCCGCGCGCCAGCGCCTCGATCTCGCTACGCGCCTCGATCAGCGCGAGCTGTGTCGCCACCGCGAAGGTGCGCGACGCCGGGTCGAGCGTTTCGGAAAGTTGCAACTGCCGCGCGTGCAGGTCGAGGCGTTGCAGCATGTCGGGCATGACGTCGACCGGCAGGACACGGATTGCGAGACTGTGCTTGACGCGCAACCGCTCGGCGATCGCCCCATACAGGTCGCTGGCGCCGAGCCGCAATTCGTCGGCCAGCGCCTCGGCGGCCGAATCCAGATCGGCGAAATGGCCGCGCCAGCGCTCGATCTCGCGCCGCACCAGCGCCACCGGGTCGGCGACCGCGTCGACCACAACCCCCGCGCCGGCGCGATCGAACACGCGCGCAAAGGCTTCCGCGCCACCAGGTGCCGCGGCGAGCCAGTCCTCGACCTCGTTGCGATCGATCTCGAGGTCGGCGAACATCGGGTCGGCGAGACGGCGCCGGATCGCCGCGGCACCCCCGCCGGGCTCGCCAGCCGCCAGACCGCGCGGATCGAAGTCGAAGCGCTCGGCTAGGCGCACCAGCAGGGTCGCCGATACCGGCCGCTGGTTGCGTTCGACGAGGTTGAGATAGCTCGGCGATATTGCCAGCACCTCTGCCATCGCCGCCTGGGTCAGCCCCGCCCGACGCCGCAGCCGCCTGACCGCATGCCCCGCCAGTATCTTGCCTTCCGCCATCGCCATGCCGTTTCATCCAGGAGATCGCTCGTGTAAATTAGTTACAGCATTTCATCAAGCAGGACGCCAGCCCCGACAGCACGACCCGGATTTCTCGCGATAAGTCTGGCTCAGGCGCTGAAAATCGTCGATCCGACCGTCAGCAACGCATCGCAGTGTAAAGGACGCGACAATGACTTTCGAGGATCTGGTTCCCGCCCCCACCGGCCGTTTCGACGGGATCACCCGCCCCTACACCCCGGCCGACGTGGCGAAGCTGCGCGGATCGGTCGCGATCGAACACACGCTGGCACGGCGCGGTGCGAACCGCTTGTGGGAACTGCTCAAGAGCGAGGACTATATCAACGCGCTCGGCGCGATGAGCGGCAACCAGGCGATGCAGCAGGTCCGTGCCGGGCTCAAGGCAATCTATCTGTCGGGCTGGCAGGTCGCCGCCGACGCCAACACCGCCGGTGCGATGTATCCCGACCAGTCGCTCTATCCGGCCAATGCCGGCCCGGACCTGGCGCGGCGGATCAACAATGCGCTGCAGCGTGCCGACCAGATCGAGCATTCGGAAGGCGGCGCTTCGCGCGACTGGTTCGCGCCGATCGTCGCCGATGCCGAGGCGGGCTTTGGCTGACCGCTCAACTGCTTCGAGATCATGAAGGCCTATATCGCCGCCGGCGTTGCGGGGGTGCATTATGAGGACCAGCTCGCCAGCGAGAAGAAGTGCGGCCATCTCGGCGGCAAGGTGCTGATCCCGACTCAGGCGCATATCCGCAACCTCGATTCGGCGCGGCTCGCCGCCGACGTGTCGGGCGTGCCGACGATCATCTGCGCGCGCACCGATGCCGAGAGTGCTAAGCTGATCACCTCGGACATCGATGAGCGCGATCACGAGTTCCTGACCGGCGAGCGGACGACCGAAGGCTTTTTCCGCCTCAAGGATGGGACCGGCGTCGATCATTGCATCAAGCGCGGCCTGGCGTTCGCCGAGCATGCCGATCTGTTGTGGTGGGAGACCTCCTACCCCAATCTCGACGATGCGCGCCGCTTCGCCGAGGCGATCAAGAAGCAATATCCCAACAAGATGCTGGCCTATAATTGCTCGCCCAGCTTCAACTGGGAGGCCAAGCTCGACAAGGAGACGATCGCGAAGTTCCAGCGCGAGATCGGCGCGATGGGCTACAAGTTCCAGTTCGTCACGCTGGCCGGCTTCCACAGCCTCAACCACGGCATGTTCGAACTGGCGCGCGGTTACAAGGATCGCGGCATGGCGGCCTATTCCGAGCTGCAGCAGGCCGAGTTCGCCAGCGAGGCTAATGGCTACACCGCCACGCGCCACCAGCGCGAGGTCGGCACGGGCTATTTCGATCTCGTCGCCCAGGCGGTTGCCGGCGGCGCGAGTTCGACCACGGCACTCGGCGAATCGACCGAGGCGGCACAATTCAGCAAGGAGGCGGCGTAATGAGCGAACCCCATCGTGCCCGGGCGGTTTTTTCGACCGATGACTTCGCACTGCTGAAGGAGGCGCTCGCCACGCTGATCGCCAAGGTCGGCGAGAATGATGTTCGCATGTCCCGGATCAGCGCATTGTATCACCGGCTCGGCCGGGTCGGCGGCTGAACGGAAAAGTTTCCTGGGGAGGAAAGGATGCCCGTCGGGAGTGATCCCGGCGGGCATTTTCATGGGCGTTGAACAGCCGGCGCGACCGACGCAGCAGGCTGACGGGAGCCAGTCATAGCGAAGGAGGCGTCGGAGAAGGCGCCACTCCCGGCGCCGCGTGAGCCAAACGGCAGCAGCGAACGCCCTCCCCGATCGAATGCCCCTATGCCGCGAGCCTGCGCAGCACGTATTGTAGAATTCCGCCATTGAGGAAATATTCGAGCTCGTTGACGGTATCGATCCGGCAGCGTGTCTTGAAGGTTTCCGTGGCGCCGTCGGCGCGGGTCAGGATGACATCGACGTCCTGACGCGGCCGGATGTCGGCGACGTGCTGGATCGTAAAGCTCTCCGAACCATCGAGCTTGAGTGTCTCGCGGCTGACGCCTTCGGCGAACTGCAGCGGCAGCACGCCCATGCCGACCAGGTTCGAGCGGTGGATGCGCTCGAAGCTTTCGGTGATCACCGCGCGGACGCCGAGCAGGTTGGTGCCCTTGGCCGCCCAGTCACGCGACGAACCGGTGCCATATTCCTTGCCTGCGACGATGACGAGCGGCACGCCGTCGGCCTTGAAGCGCATCGCCGCGTCGTAGATCGGCATAACCTCGCCATGATAGCGCGTCATGCCACCCTCGATGCCGGGAACCATCTCGTTCTTGATGCGGATGTTGGCGAAGGTGCCGCGCATCATCACGTCGTGGTTGCCGCGCCGCGCGCCATAGGAGTTGAAGTCGGCGCGGCTGACCTGATGCTCCTGCAGGAACACGCCGGCGGGTGAATCCGCCTTGATGCTGCCCGCCGGACTGATGTGATCGGTGGTGATCGAATCGCCGAGGATGGCGAGCGGCCGCGCCTCGATGATGTCCATCACCGGTGCCGGGGTCATCGTCATGCCGTCGAAATAGGGCGGGTTGGCGACATAGGTCGAGCCGGCGCGCCAGGTATAGGTGTCCGACCCCTCGATCTCGATGCCGCGCCATTTCGCGTCGCCGGCGTAGACATTGCCGTAGCGGTTGCGGAACATCGTATCGTCGATGTTCGCCGCCATCGTCTCGGCGACCTCGATATTGGTCGGCCAGATGTCCTTGAGGAACACGTCCTGCCCGTCGCTGCCCTGGCCGATCGGCGTCTCGACCATGTCCTCGGTCACCGTGCCCTTGAGCGCATAGGCAACGACGAGCGGCGGCGAGGCGAGGAAGTTGGCGCGCACGTCGGGCGACACGCGGCCCTCGAAGTTGCGGTTGCCCGACAGCACCGAGGCGGCAACGAGATCGTTGTCGGCAATTGCCGCCGACAGTTCGGGCGCGAGTGGTCCGGAATTGCCGATGCAGGTGGTGCAGCCATAGCCGACGAGGTTGAAACCCATCGCGTTGAGGTCGTCGGTCAGCCCGGCCTTGTCGAGATAGTCGGTAACGACCTGCGAACCCGGCGCGAGGCTGGTCTTGACCCATGGCTTGGGGGTCAGGCCGAAGGCGCGCGCCTTGCGCGCGACGAGGCCGGCGGCGACCAGCACCGACGGATTGGAAGTGTTGGTGCAGCTGGTGATCGCGGCGATGACGACGTCGCCGTCGCCGAGATCGTGGTCGCGTCCGGCGACCGCCGCGCGGACCGGCGCTTCCTTCTTGTAGACCTTGAACAGGTCGCCGTTGAACACCTCGTCGACCTTGTTGAGGCTGACGCGGTCCTGCGGGCGCTTGGGTCCGGCGAGGCTGGCAACGACGCTGCTCATGTCGAGCTCGAGCGTGTCGGTGAAGATGGGATCGGGGCTGTCGGCGTAACGCCAGAAACCCTGCGCCTTGGCATAGGCCTCGGTCAGCGCCACCGTCTCGTCGGGGCGGCCGGTAAGCCGCATATATTCCATCGTGCGTTCGTCGATCGGGAAAAAGCCGCAGGTCGCGCCATATTCCGGCGCCATGTTGGCGATCGTCGCGCGATCGGCTAGCGTCATCGCGGCAAGGCCCGGGCCGTAGAACTCGACGAAGCGGCCGACCACGCCCTTGGCGCGCAGCAGCTGCGTGACGGTCAGCACCAGATCGGTGGCGGTGATGCCTTCCTTGAGCGCGCCGGTCAGCTTGAAGCCGACGACCTCGGGGATGAGCATCGATACCGGCTGGCCGAGCATCGCGGCCTCGGCCTCGATCCCGCCGACGCCCCAGCCGAGCACGCCGAGGCCGTTGACCATCGTGGTGTGGCTGTCGGTGCCGACCAGCGTGTCGGGATAGGCCATCATCGCGCCGTCCGCCCCCTTGGACGACCACACCGCCTGGCCGATATATTCGAGATTGACCTGGTGGCAGATACCGGTGCCGGGGGGCACGACCGAGAAATTGTCGAGCGCCTTGGAGCCCCACTTCAGGAACTCATAGCGTTCCATGTTGCGCTGATATTCGAGATCGACATTGTCGGCGAACGCCTGGGGCGTGCCGAACTCGTCGACCATCACGGAGTGATCGATGACGAGATGGACCGGAACCAGCGGGTTGATCTTGGCCGCATCACCGCCGAGCTTGGTGATCGCATCGCGCATCGCGGCGAGATCGACGACGCACGGCACGCCGGTAAAATCCTGCATCAGCACGCGTGCCGGGCGATACTGGATCTCGCGGTCAGGGGCGACCGGGTTCTTCTGCCAGTCGATGATCGCCTTGACGTCGTCGGTGGTGACGGTGACGCCATCCTCGAAGCGCAGCATGTTCTCGAGCAGCACCTTCATCGAGAAGGGCAGTCGCGAAATATCGCCATAGGCCTCGGCCGCCGTGGCGAGCGCGAAATAGTCATAGGACTTGCCCCCCGCAGTGAGCGTCGCGCGAGCCTTGAGCGTGTCCTGTCCAATGGCGGTCATGGTGCGGTGGGTCCTTCCCAAATGGGGCCTCGGGCCAGACGCGGCGGGGAGACGGCGATCAAGCCGTACGGGCGCGCCAGGTGATGGCGAATGCGAGAGTCGCGGCGGCCTTAGCAAGGGGCTTCGGGTTGTGAAAGAGCGCCGTCAGCCGCGACGCGCGATCAGGGCAGCCAGGTCCGCCGGGGTGTTGACGTTATCGAGGGCGATATCGCCTTCGAACCACCGCCCGCCGCACGCCGCCAGCCAGCCGCGCATCGAGCGATCGTCGCTCTCGGCGAGGCGCTCGTCGAGCCGAGCGACGTCGCTTGCGCGCCACAGGCCGCAGATCGGGAGCGTGCGAACCGCGACCGGCGCACCGATGGCGACCAACGCCTCGACCAATGCCGCCGGCAGTACCGGCATATCGCACCCGATCGACAGCACCGCATCGAAGCCATGATCGGCGGCATGGCGCAGTGCCGCCGCCAGACCGCCGAGCGGACCGAGACCCGGCGCAGGACGGTCGGCCAGAGCGACGTAATCGGAAAACGCCCGGCCACAGATCACGACCGTCTCGACATATGGTTCGAGCGCGGCGGCGGCATGCGCGATCAAGGGGCGATCACCGAGTTCGGCGAGTGCCTTGTCGGTGCCGAAACGGCGTGATTGTCCACCGGCCAGCACCGCCCCGAGGATACAGGTCACGTCATGGCCTCCGCCTCGGTGAGAAAACTGTCGCGTCGGGCAAGCGAGACGAGCGCGAGTCCGGCCTCGGCGGCGCGCGCGATGGCGAGGCTGGTCGGTGCCGACACGGTGACCAGCATCGGGCAGCCGGCGATCGCAGCCTTTTCGACCAGTTCATACGAACAACGCGACGACAGCAGGGCGAAGCCCCCGTCCCAGCCCTGATCGGCGCGCGCCATCGCGCCGATCAGCTTGTCGAAGGCATTGTGCCGGCCGACATCCTCGCGCGCCAACCGGATCGCACCGTCAGCGCCGCACGCCATGGCGGCATGCACCGCGCCAGTCGCCGCATTGAGCGGCTGGTGCGCGCGCATCGCGGCAAGCGCGCTAAAGATCGCTCCGCGTGTCGCCGTCGGTCTTGCCGTCACCGCGGGAATCGGCCGCAGCGCGGCGTCGAGATTTTCGATCCCGCACAGGCCGCAGGACGATTCCGAGACGCGGTGGCGCACGCGATCGAGAATGCGTTTGGCGCGCTGGGCGACCAGCGTGATGCGCAGAACGGTGCCCCGGTCGGTTTCATGCGTTTCGGCCGCGGCGATCTCGTCAGCGGTATCGACGAGGCGCTCGGCGAGCGCGAAACCATAGGCAAAATCGATCAGGTCGCCAGGCGTCGCCATCATCACGGCATAGCCGATGCCGTTGAACTCGACCGCGACCGGCCGTTCCAGCGCGACCTCGCGCGTCAGGCGCCGCTCGCCGCCGTCAGCGAGAACCTGCTGGAAGCGCGTATCGACGGCGCCTACGCTCACGTCGCGTCGCGCGTCGCCAGCCGTGCCACCGCGTCGCGCGCGACCGGATCGAGCCCCTCGCCGCCCGTGCCCAGGTGAGCAACGATCGTCTTGCGCATCGCCGGGTCCCAAAAGTGCCACAGATGCTCGTACGTCGCATCCACCGCCGTACCCGGTTGCTGATAGCCGAATTCCACCGCGATCTGATTGGCCATGTGGACGAGCTTGTCCAGCGTCCGGCTCATTCCGCCGCCACCGCGTCGATCCGCCGCGACCGCCGGCCGATGGCGTCGTAACCCTCCTGCCAGTCTGTCGGGCCGTTCGACTTGCCGACCTGCACCGCGGTAACCTTGTATTCGGGGCAGTTGGTCGCCCAGTCGCTATTGTCGGTGGTGACGACATTGGCCTGGGTCGAGGGGTGATGGAAGGTGGTGTAGACCACCCCCGGCGCGACGCGATCGGTGACCAGCGCGCGCAGCGATGTGTCGCCGGCTCGGCTGGCGACACGCACCCAGTCGCCCTCGACGATGCCGCGCTGCTCGGCATCGTGCGGATGGATCTCAAGCCGGTCTTCCTCGTGCCAGCGGCTGTTCTCGGTCCGCCGTGTCTGCGCGCCGACATTATACTGGCTGAGGATGCGCCCGGTGGTGAGCAGCAGCGGGAAGCGCGGGCCGGTGCGCTCCTCGGTCGCGACATATTCGGTGCGCACGAACTTGCCACGCCCGCGCACGAAACCGTCGATGTGCATGATCGGCGTGCCTTCCGGCGCGTCGGCGTTGCACGGCCATTGCACCGAGCCGAGCTCGTCGAGCCGCTTGAAGGAAACACCGGCGAAGGACGGCGTCAGCGCGGCGATCTCGTCCATGATCTGCGACGGATGATCATAGGCCATGTCGTAACCGAGCGCCTGGGCGAGCATCTGGGTGATCTCCCAGTCCTCATAGCCGTTGCGCGGCGTCATCACCTTGCGCACCAGCTGGATGCGGCGCTCGGCATTGGTGAAGGTGCCGTTCTTTTCGAGAAAGGTCGAGCCGGGCAGGAAGACATGCGCGTAATTGGCGGTTTCGTTGAGGAACAGGTCGTGGACGACAACGCATTCCATCGCCGCGAGGCCAGCCGAAACGTGGCGCGTGTCGGGATCGGACTGGAGGATGTCCTCGCCCTGGATGTAGATTCCCTTGAAGCTGCCATCGACCGCTGCGTCGAGCATGTTGGGGATGCGCAGGCCCGGCTCATGGTCGATCGCGACGCCCCACAGGTCGCGGAACATCTCGCGTGCGGCATCGTCGGAGACATGGCGATAGCCCGACAGCTCGTGCGGAAAACTGCCCATGTCGCACGCGCCCTGGACATTGTTCTGGCCACGTAGCGGGTTCACCCCGACGCCCGGCCGGCCGATATTACCGGTGACCATGGCGAGGTTGGCGATCGCCATCACCGTGGTCGAGCCCTGGCTGTGCTCGGTCACGCCAAGCCCGTAATAGATCGCGCCATTGCCACCAGTGGCGAACAGCCGCGCCGCGTGGCGCAGCGTCTCGGCCGGCACGCCGGTCAGCGGCGCGACCGCCTCGGGCGCATGGCGCGGATCGGCGACGAAGGCGGCCCAGTCCTCATATTCCGACCAGTCGCAGCGCTCGCGGATGAACGCCTCGTCGGCGAGGCCCTCGGTGACGATGACATGCGCCATCGCGGTCAGCACCGCGACATTGGTGCCGGGACGCAGCGCTAGATGATGTTCGGCGGCGACATGCGGGCTGCGCACGATGTCGGTGCGGCGGGGATCGACGACGATCAACTTGGCACCTTGCCGAAGGCGGCGCTTCAGCCGGCTGGCGAACACCGGGTGCCCGTCGGTCGGGTTGGCGCCGATGATCAGCACGACATCGCTATGCTCGACGCTGTCGAAATCCTGCGTGCCGGCCGACGTGCCAAAGGTGGTCTTGAGGCCGTATCCGGTCGGCGAGTGGCAGACGCGCGCGCAGGTATCGACATTATTGTTGCCGAAGCCGGCGCGGACCAGCTTCTGGACGAGGAAGGTCTCCTCATTGGTGCAGCGGCTCGACGTGATGCCGCCAACCGAATGCTTGCCGTACTTGTCCTGGATGCGACGGAACTCGGACGCGGTATAGGCAATCGCCTCGTCCCAGCTCACTTCGCGCCAAGGCTGGTCGATCGACGCACGGATCATCGGCGAGAGGATGCGTTCCTTGTGCTGGGCATAACCCCAGGCGAAACGGCCCTTGACGCAGCTGTGACCGCGATTGGCCTTGCCTTCCTTCCACGGCACCATCCGTACCAGTTCCTCGCCGCGCAGCTCGGCGCGGAAGGTGCAGCCGACGCCGCAATAGGCGCAGGTGGTGACGACGGCGCGGTCGGGCGTGCCGATCTCGGCGACCTTCTTCTCGACCAGGGTCGCGGTCGGGCAGGCCTGGACGCAGGCGCCGCACGACACGCATTCGCTGGAGAAGAAATCTTCCGCCTGGCTCGCCGCAACCTTGCTGGCGAAGCCCATGCCGTCGATCGTCAGCGCGAAGGTGCCCTGCACCTCGTCGCAGGCGCGCACGCAGCGCGAGCAGACGATACATTTCGACGGGTCGAAATCGAAATAGGGGTTGGAGGTGTCCTTCGGCTTGCCGAGATGGTTCGCGCCGGCACCGTAGCGCACCTCGCGCAGACCGACCGCGCCGGCCTGGTCCTGCAATTCGCAATCGCCATTGGCCGCGCAGGTCAGGCAATCGAGCGGATGATCGGAGATGTAGAGTTCCATCACCCCGCGCCGCAGCTTCTTGAGCTTGTCGGTCTGGGTCCGCACGACCATCCCCGGCGCAACCGGCGTGGTGCAGGAGGCGGGATAACCCGCCCTGCCCTCGACCTCGACCAGGCACAACCGGCACGAACCGAACGCTTCGAGGTTGTCGGTCGCGCACAGCTTGGGGATGTTTGTGCCGAGCAGCGCGGCGGCGCGGATCAGCGACGTACCCTCGGGCACGGTGATGCTCTGCCCGTCAATGCTGAGCGTGACCTGCTTCTCGCTCGTCGCCGGCCGCGTCCCCAGATCGATCTCGCCGCGCCACGCCATGTCGCTACTCCGCCGCAAGGGCGACCGGCGCCCCGCCAAAATCCTCGGGGAAATGATCGAGCGCGCTAAGCACCGGATAGGGCGTGAAGCCCCCCAAGGCGCACAGCGAGCCGTATTTCATCGTCTCGCACAGATCGCGCAGTATCTCGATTTCCGCCGCGACCCCCTGCCCTGCAATGATCCGGTCGACCGTCTCGACGCCGCGGGTCGATCCGATGCGGCACGGCGTGCACTTGCCGCAGCTCTCGACCGCGCAGAATTCCATCGCGAAGCGCGCCATGTGCGCCATGTCGACGCTGTCGTCGAACACCGTGATCCCGGCATGGCCGATCAGCCCGCCCGCCGCGGCGAACGCCTCATAGTCGAACGGCAGGTGAAACATCGATGGCGGGAAATAGGCGCCGAGCGGCCCGCCGACCTGCACCGCGCGCACCGGCCGACCGCTCTCGGTACCGCCGCCGATCTCGTTGACCAGTTCGCCAAGCGTGATGCCGAAGCCCACTTCGAACAACCCGCCATTGCGGACGTTGCCGGCCAGTTGCACCGGCATCGTGCCGCGTGAGCGACCGCAACCGACTGCCGCATAGACTTCGGGTCCGTTGGCGAGAATGAACGGCACGGCCGCGAGACTAAGGACATTGTTGATCACCGTCGGCTTGCCGAACAAACCCGAGATCGCCGGCAGCGGCGGCTTGGCGCGCACCTGCCCGCGCTTGCCCTCGATTGAGTCAAGCAAGGCAGTTTCCTCGCCGCAGACATAGGCGCCCGCGCCGACGCGCACCTCGAGCGTGAACGGTGCGATCCGTGCCGCCGCGCGCGCAATCGCCGCGCGCATCGTCGCTACCGCGAAGGGATATTCGGAGCGGATATAGACATAGCCATGCCCGGCGCCGACGGCATGCGCGGCGATCGCCATGCCCTCAATCAGGCAATAGGGATCGCCTTCCATCAACAAGCGATCGGCAAAGGTGCCGCTGTCGCCCTCGTCGGCATTGCAGACGATGAACTTCTCGCCTCCCGCTGCGTCGAGCACGGTCTGCCATTTGATGCCGGTCGGGAACCCCGCCCCGCCGCGTCCGCGCAGTCCGCTGTCCCTGACCTGCGCCACCACCTCGGCCGGCATCAACGCCAGCGCCGCGTCGAGTCCGACCCAGCCACCATGCGCGGCATAATCGTCGAGATCGAGCGGATCGATCACGCCGCAACGAGCGAAGGTGAAGCGTCGCTGGCGCGCGAAAAAAGGCAGATCGGCGATGCGGCCGAGCCGGTTCGGGTGGCTGCCGTCGAGCACGGTGGCTATCTCGTCAGAGGCGACCGGTCCGAATGCGATCCGCCCTTCGTTCGTCTCGACCTCGACCAGTGGTTCGATGCGAAAAAGTCCATGGGTGCCGGTCCGCACCACCTCGGCACCCGCCGCCGCCAGCGCCGCGGCGACTGCGTCGGCGCCAAGCGCAACCGAGGCCATGTCGCGGCTGACGAAAACCCGCGTCATGCGCCGACCTGCGCGACGATGCGGTCGAGTGCGACCGCGTCGAGCCGCGACACCGGGACACCATCGACCAGCGCATTGGGGCCGGTCGCGCACAGCCCGAGACAATAGACCGGCTCGAGGCTCACCTGCCCATCGCCGCGCGTCGCGCCCATCGCCACCCCGAGCCGATCGACCGCGGCGCGCTCGATCGCCGCGCCGCCGCGCGCCTGGCAGCTTTCGGCACGACATAGCCGCACGACGTGGCGGCCGGCCGGCTGCCGGCGAAAGTCGTGATAGAAGGTAACCACGCCATGCACATCGGCGCGGCTGAGATTGAGCGCCTCGGCGACGTGCGGGACCATCGCGTCGTCGATATGCCCGAATTCGCCCTGCAGCGCGTGGAGCAGCGGCAACAAGGCGCCGCGTCGATCGCCGCCAGCGGCGAGAATACGGCCGATCGCCTCGGCATAGGGCGGAACTTCAGCGGCCAGTGAAGACGGTCGCTCGGATGCGGTGACGCTGCTCATCGCGGTCGATGCTAGGCCACCCGCCCCGACTGCGGTCAAATCGACAATCGCAATGTGTGATAGAGACTCTCTATCACACAGGTCCGAAATTGTCCGGTAGCGCGATGCGATGCGCCGCTGCCATGGCAATCTGCGCCAACGGGCTCGACGGGCGACGATCGAGCACCACGAGACCGACCCGGTTCGCGGCGAAGGGTTCGGCAAAGGGCAACACGCGTGCCCAGCTGTCGCCCGGGATCAGCGCGGCATAGCCTTGCGGCACGATCGTCGCGAAACCGCCCGCCTCGACCATCGCCAGCAGCGCGACATAGGAATCCGCCGTCGCGACCGGGTGAACCGCGAGCCCGCGCGCCGCGAGATTGGCGTCGAAGATCCGCCGGTTCTGCATTCCCTCGTGCAACAGGCACAAAGGCTGTTCCAGCACCTCGCGCCAACCCACCGCGGCGTGAGTGTCAAATCCGCTGCCGACCCGCGCGACGAACATTGCACGCTCGGCATAAAGCGGCACCGCGATGACCTGTGCGGGCGGCTCGTGGTCGAGATAGGTCAGCCCGGCATCGAGCTCGAACGCCGCCAGTGCGCGCTCGATTTCGCGCGAGGTCAGCGATCGCACCGACAGCGTGAGCGAGGGACTCGCCGCCGTCAACGCGCGTGCGAAATGCCCCACCGCCGGCATCGAGGCGGGGATCGCCCCTAGCCGCAAGGTGCCGTGCAACGGCCCGCGCGCGGTCTCGGTGGCGTGATGGACGCCATCGATCATCGCGATCGCCTGCTGCGCCCAGGGCAGCGCCGCGCGCCCCTCCGGGGTCAGGCCGATATAGCGCCGGTCGCGCTCGACCAGCCGCTTGCCGAGCTGCTGTTCGAGCGCGGCGATACCGGCCGACAGCGTCGGCTGGGTGACATGACAAGCCTCAGCCGCCCGCGCGAAGTGACCTTCCCGCGCCAGCGCGACGAAATATTCGAGCAGGCGAAGCTGCACGCTTGCCTATCCTCCCGCCGGACGCGCTATTTCGGGCGCCCCGAAAACCCCGCCGCACGACGCAATGCATCGGCGTCGAGCAGCTTGCCATCAAGCATTACCAGCCGAGTCTGGCGAAGATCACCGATCCGTTGTGAAGGATCGCCCTGCACCAGCACGAGATCGGCCGCCTTGCCGACCTTGATCGACCCGGTGTGGCGATCCTGCCCGACGAGACGTGCAGGCACGATCGTCGCGGCGGCGAGTGCCTCGGCCGTCGAGAAGCCGGCCTCGCGGTAGATTTCCAGCTCGCGAATGAGCTCGATCCCCGAGCCGTCGGTGCCGGCGACGATCGGCACCCCGGCCTTGTGCATCTTGCCGAGCAACGCGACCATCTTGGCCCAGCTCGCGCGGTAATCGGCGCGCGTCAGGTCCCTGGGCACGGCGAAACCGCCGGCGCGAAAACCGCGCTCGGTGGTCGGCGGCATGGTGCCGACGAACGGCGCATATGCAGGCGACAGCTCACCATTTTCGGGCACATAAAGTCCCTCGAAGGTGACCATGGTCGGGTCGGAATAGATGTGGCGCTGCGCCATCGTCGCGATCAGTCCAGTCAGCGCCGGGCCATCGAGATCGACATCCTTGGCATAGCGCCCCGGCGCCTCGAACCGGTCGATGCCATTGTCGGTCGGCAGCACGCTGGCGGGCATCGCCTCCATCATGATCCAGTTGATGTGGGTGACCTCATCATAACCGTCGGCGATCGCCGTCGAGGTGCGGATGCCGGCGGGAATGTGGCCATGGACATGCAAGCCGAGCTTGTGCGCCTCGACGATCGTCGCCGACAGCCAGGCCGGATTGAAGGTGCCGTAGAATTTCACGCCGGTGAAGCCGTTGGCCTTTGCCTTGCGCACCAGCGCGATTGCCTCATCCTGGCTCGTCGCGACATTGGCGACCTGCGCGGTATAGGGTCCCTTGCCGTCGATCAGCGACGACGGATAGACATGCGGAAAGAGCAATTTTCCGGCCGCGACGCGGGTACGACGCTCGATCGTCAGCTGGTCGTTATTGCCCGGGTCCCGCACCGAGGTAACACCGAGCGACAATTCCTGCGGCCCGGTATAATCGTCGCCGACGTGCATGTGGCAATCCCACAGGCCGGGCACCAGCGTCATGCCCTTGCCGTCGATCACCCGCGCGCCGGCCGGCACGCGCACGCTGCGTGCCGCACCGACCGCCGTGATCACGCCCTTGCTGACCACCACGCTCTGGTCGTCGAGGAAGCGCAGGCCATCGGCGTCGAACAGGCGGACATGGGTGAAGGCAACGGCGGCCTTGGGCACGGTGACGAGCGTGCGTGCGATGATCGGCGCCTGCGCGGCCATTGCCGCGACTTGCGCCGCCTCCATGCGGTGCATCTCGCCGGCATATGCTTCGGGCAACCATGCGATGCCCAGGGTCACGCCGAAAAACTTGCCCTGCGCGTCGGCCCAGATCGCCAGGGGTGTCGTGCTGACCCCGGTGACCGACCACAAGGTCACGGTCTGCTGCGCCGCGCCCGCGCCGACCTTCAAAGTCGTCATAATGGTCGCATGTGCCTCCCCGCCCGGGAGGAGGCGGAGCGATTTGCCCGGACTCGCCAGCAGTCGCTCCAAGAACCACGCATTTGTGTCCATCGGGCCGCCAACCGACGCGTAGAAGGCGGGCGTGGTATAAACTGCGCTGCCGCCATCGATCTGGCTCTTCCACTGCGCCTTGCCGCCGTTCACGGTGAAGGTCTCGCCCGCGTCGCCCTGCGGCGTCACGCCGTGGATCGCGAGCTCGGCCGGCATGCCGTCGCTACCGGGAACGCCGCGATAGTCGATCTCCCAAACCTGCCCGCGCAGGTTCATGCTCTCGCGCGCCATGCGCGCGCCATCTGGCGCGATCCAGCTCCACGAGTCGCCATGCTTGCCGCCGGTCGATTCGATGATGAAGTGCCGGGCATCGGCCGGCGGCCTGGCCAGTTGTTCTACCGGGGTCTGCGCCAGGACCGATGACGACAGCAAGCCGGCCAAGGCCAAGGTCAGCAGACGATGCTTCATGATACCCCCAAGGATGTTCGCGATCGAAACTCGCACTGTTGTATATCTATAAGTCACCGCAGGCAACTCAGGCCCGTCGTCGCGGGCGGGCACGCATTTACTTTCGACTAACAGCGTCGCGCGCTGGTCCGCTGCGCCGCCGACTGATATGCCCCGGCGGCGCGACAAGATATCGGTCCGGCAGCCGGGCGCGTGCGGGGGAATGATGTGGCCACCGACACGATCTTGAACGAGAAGCTGCCCACCGCCGACATCGCGGCCGGGTCAACTGCGCCGGACAGCGCCACCAGCGTCATCGCCATCGCGACTGCCCTTGCGCCGATGATTGCGCTCGCCGCCTGTTCGGGCGGCGGTGGCACCTCGCCGACGCCCTCTCCCGCGCCGACTCCGGCACCCACCTCGGCCGCGATCACCAAGGTTCAGGCCAGTCGTTTCCTCGCCCAGGCGACGATGGGAACGACGGATGCGATGATCGCCGACGTGCAGGCCAAGAGCTTCGACGGCTGGCTGAGCGCGCAATTCGCGCTGCCCCGCGCTACCACGCACTGGGACTGGCTGGTCGCCCAGGGCTATTCCGCAAGCACCTATATCAACAGCGAGGCCGGCTTCGACCCGACGATGTGGCGACAACTGATCGTCGAGCCGGATCAATTGCGCCAGCGCGTCGGATTCGCGCTGTCGGAGATCATGGTCGTCGGCATCGCCGGCATCAACCTCAACTGGAAGCAGTTCGCCGCCGCCGGCTATGTCGACGTGCTGCTCGACAATGCGGTCGGCAATTTTCGTACGCTGCTTGATGCCATCACGACCAATGCCGCAATGGCATCCTATTTGACCTTTCTCGGCAATCGCAAGGCCAATGCCGCGACCGGCGCAGTGCCCGACGAGAATTATGCCCGCGAATTGATGCAGCTGTTCACGCTCGGGCTTTATCAACTCAACATGGACGGCACCAACAAGCTGTCCGCCGGCAACCCGCTCGAAACCTATGCCCAGGCCGATGTCTCGGGGCTGGCGCGGATATTCACGGGCTTGTCGCTCGCCAACAGCACGAGCACTACACCTGACCGCTATCGTCTCCCGCTCGTGATGAACGCGTCGCTCAACGAGACCGGATCATCGAGCTTTCTCGGCGCCAGCGTCAGCGGCGGCGGCATGGCCGCGATCAAGACCGCGCTCGACACGATCTTCGCGCACCCCAATGTGCCGCCATTCTTTGCCAGGCAACTCATCCAGAAGCTCGTCACCAGCAACCCCTCACCCGCCTATGTCTCGCGCGTGTCGGCGATCTTCGCCGACAATGGTTCGGGCACGCGCGGCGACATGAAAGCGGTGATCCGCGCCGTCCTGCTCGACAGCGAGGCCCGCAACGATACCGCACTGACCAGCAGCAGTGCCGGCAAGCTGCGCGAACCGATCGCGCGGGTGACCGGCTGGGCGCGCGCGTTCGGTGCCGCCAGCCCGTCCAACGCCTGGGCGTTTGGCGATACGAGCAGTTCGAGCACGCGGCTTGCCGAGTCGCCCGGGCGGAGCAGCAGCGTGTTCAACTTCTTCCGGCCCGGCTATTCGCCGCCCAATACCGCGATCTCCAGCGCCGGGCTGGTCGCGCCCGAATTCCAGATCACCAACGAACTGAGCGTCGTCGCCTATATCAACTATCTGCAGACGCTGATCGCCAGCGGCGCAGGCGATACCAAGGCCGACTATGGCGTGATCGCGACGCTGGCGAGCGACAGCCAGGCGCTGATCGACCAGGTCAACCTGCTGGTCGCGTCGGGGCAGTTGAGCACGGCCACGGTTGCGGCGATCAAGGCGGCGATCGACAGCATCTCCCTCACCGCCTCCAACGGACCCGGAAACAGGGTGGGCACCGCCATCCTGCTGACCATGGCCTCGCCCGACTATCTGACGCTCAAGTGAGGGGATGGCGATGAGCAACGACCAGTCGCGCCGGGCCTTCCTCAAACGCGGTGCCGTACTTGGCCTCGCCGGCACCGCGACGCCCTTCGTCACCAGCCTCGCGGCGATCGGCGAGGCCGCGGCGGCAACCGCGACCGACTACAAGGCGCTGGTCTGCGTGTTCCTTTATGGCGGCAACGACTATGCCAACACGCTGCCGCCCTATGACCAGCCGAGCTACGACCTGTACAAGGCGGCGCGCGCCAATCTCGCGCTCGATCGCAACGCGCTTGCCGGAACCGTCCTGACGCCAACGGCGGCGCTTGCCGGTGGCCGGCAATATGCCCTCGCGCCGACCATGGCGCCGCTCGTGCCGCTGTTCTCCGCCGGCAAGATGGCGGTGGTGCTCAATGTCGGCACGCTCGTCACGCCGACCACCAAGGCGCAGTATACCGCCAATTCGGTCAAGCTGCCGCCCAAGCTGTTCAGCCACAACGACCAGCAGAGCTATTGGCAGGCATCGAGCCCGGAGGGAGCGAGCTCGGGCTGGGGTGGCCGGATCGGCGACCTGTTCCAGAGCGGCAACGGCACGTCGACGCTGACCTGCGTCAACGCCAGCGGCAATGCCGTCTTCCTCACCGGCAAGTCCGCGATCCAATATTCGGTCAGCACCAGCGGCCCGATCCCAGTGCTCGGCAACGGCAGCAGCGTGTTCGGCTCGACCGCCGCGATGAGTACGCTGCGCAGCCTGATGGCCGGGTCGAACAGCCACCTGCTCGCCAATGAACATGCCAGGATCAGCAAGCGCTCGCTGGACCTCTATGCCCAGGTCAACACTGCGCTGGCCGGCGCGCCGGCCGCCAGCTTCCCGTTGTTTCCGAGTGGCAACAGCCTCGCCGACCAGTTGAAAATCGTTGCGCGGTTGATTTCGGTCTCATCGGAGCTGGGAGCCAGGCGGCAGGTGTTCTTCGTGTCGCTCGGCGGCTTCGACATGCACGATCTGCTGGCGACGCAGCATCCTATCCAGACGGCGCTCGTCGCCAACGCGATGAAGGCGTTTTACGACACCACTGTCGCGCTGGGTATCGCCGACAAGGTGACGACCTTTACCGGTTCGGATTTCGGTCGCACGCTACAATCGAACGACGACGGTTCCGACCATGGCTGGGGCAGCATGCATTTCGTGATGGGCGGTGCCGTCAACGGCCAGAAATTCTACGGCACGCCGCCGGCCATCGGCAACAACACCCCCGACGATGTCGGCCAGGGCCGCTTGCTGCCAACGATCTCTGTCGACCAATATGCCGCGACGCTGGCGGGTTGGTTCGGCGTCGGTGGCGGCGACATGTCGACCATATTGCCGAACATCGGCAACTACAATGCGTCGGCCTGGAACCTCGGCTTCGTCTGACCCCATTCGCACCCGTGCCGTCGAGAGAGTCGAATCCGCAGCGGGAACATGCTTGCGCCCAGTCGGTTTCCGACACAGCATCGGGCGAGCGATTCACAGGAGATGGGCATGCGCGGGACGGCTATGATGATCGCGGGAGTGGCGTTGTTCGGCCTTGGCGGCTGCAACGAGCATGACATGACGCCGGGCGCGCCGGTGGCGGGGGGCGCCGTTGCCGTGGCGACACTGCACACTGCGGATGGCAAGGAAGTCGGGCGCGCCAGCGCGACCGAGGTTGTCGGCGGCCTGCGCGTCACGATCGACGTGCGCGGCATGCCCTCGGGCACCCATGGCGCGCATATTCACACCGTGGGACGCTGCGATCCGACCGATTTCGCGAGCGCTGGCGGCCACTGGAATCCGACCGGCATGAAGCATGGTTCGATGAACCCGGCCGGACCGCATGAGGGGGATATGCCGAATCTCATCGTCGGCACCGATGGCCGCGGTGCGATCGGCATGACGATTCCGGGCGCGACGATGGCGGGTTTGCTGGACTCCGACGGTTCTGCGATCGTGGTCCATGCCGGTCAGGACGATCTGATGACCGATCCTTCGGGCAATAGCGGTGCGCGGATCGCCTGCGGCGTCTTTGGCGCGTCCTAGCCGAACTCAGGCGCCTCCTAGCCGAACTCAATTGTGACGAAGCACCTCATCGCAGGCGGCCGGAGCTAAGCGATACATCGCGACAAGCAGATCGAGCAGGTCTTGCTGAAGCGGCGTGGCAAATTCGCAGCCGGCGACAAATCCGTCGGCCCAGACGATTGTTGCCGGACGGGGCTTCTGCCCGGGCAAGGTAACCATGACCGAACTGCCCGGATTCAACGATGTGTGCGTTTGGAGGCGCGCGCCGGAAATCGACAGATCCGCGACGCGGCAAAGGCTTCGTGCGCCGGTTTCATTGATCCGCCCCGGAACCACCACATGGGCCCGATCTTCGCGTCGCGCTTCACTCGCCGAGGCCAGTGCATCGCGGTCGGCAACAAGCCTGATCTCCGCTGCGAACATGGTCTTCTCCGATCGTTACTTCGGAGAAAATACTCCGCAACTGATTAATATCCTATTAGGAGCAACCCCGACCGCGATCCTGCCGATGCGCCACCTCACATCGCTTCGCCAGCCGCGCGCGCGCGCATTTCGCGTGATGATTCCGCTGCCGGCACGAGGCGATAGGCGGCGATACCCGCGGCGACGGTGATCGGCGCGGCGGCGAGCAACGACAACATGCCGACCGACAGGCTACCCGAAAGTGTCGAGATGAGGCCGGCGAGATACGGCCCCATCGCCAGCCCGAGCAGCGTCGTACCGATAAAGAAGGTGGCCGTCGCCGTACCGCGCATCCGCGGCAGCACGAGGTCCTGCGTCGTCGCAGCGGCGGCGCCGAGCGCGCCACTGGCGAGCACCGAAGAGAAAAAGAACGCCACAACGAACACCGTCGGGTCGAGCGTGGTGAACGCGATCACCACGCCGGGAATGGGCGCGATCGCACCGAACATCACCACCCACAGTCGACCGGCGGGGTCGCGCCGGCGCAAGCGATCGGCGACGATGCCGCCGATCGTGACTCCGAGGAAACCGGCGAGCGCACCGGTGCTGCCGATCAGCGCGCCGGCCTTTTGCGGCGCCATGTGCATCACGCGGATCGCATAGGGCGCGGCCCAGAAGCTCACCGCATAGGCCATGAACGCGTTGAGGCCATAGGCGACGACAGTGCACAGAAATGCCGGCGTGGCAACGATCAGCGCGAAGGTCGGCGGGTCGCGCCGCTTGAGCGCGCTCGCCCAGGAGAACACCGCATAGACGCCGATCCCGATCGCCGACCATTGCGGCCAATTGGCGTCGAGCCTGTGAATCAGCACGACACCAGCGGCAATGACGGCCGCCGCCGTTGCGTTGATCACCAAAGCGCGCGTCCCGCCGCGCGCCGCACCGATCAGTGTCAATGGCGGCAATATCGTCATCATATCCGCGAAAAACTCGCGGAACGGCGCGGGATGCGGCGCGGGCGGTTCGAGTCCCTCCGATGCGCCGCGGATCGGTTCGCGCAGGGTCGCAATCCACAGCGCGACGACGATACCGGGGATGCCGACCATCAGAAAGGCCGCCTGCCAGCCATGCAGCCCGAATGGGCCACCGAGCGGATAAGCGTCGTTCCAGCGCTTGACGATCAACCCGCCGATACCGAGCGACAAGCCACCACCGACATAGAGTCCGGCCGAATAGATCGCGAGCGCGGTCGCGCGCAGGCGGCGCGGAAACCAGTCGGAGATCAGCGAATAGGCGCTGGGGCTGGCCGTCGCCTCGCCCACGCCAACACCCACGCGCGCGCCCGCGAGCATCGCGCCGCTTCTCGACAGTCCCGACACGGCGGTCATGGTCGACCAAAGCGCCAGACCGACCGTCATCAACCGTACGCGGTTCCAGTTGTCGGCGAGTCGGCCGAGCGGGATGCCGAACAGCGAATAAAACACGCCGAACGCCGTGCCATAGAGAAATCCAAGATCCTGGTCCCTCAAATGCAGGTCGCGCTTGATGTCCTCGGCCAGGATCGAGATGATCTGGCGATCAACGAAATTGAGCACATAGACGAGAAACAGGACGGCGAGGACGTACCACGCATAAGCCGGCGCGCGCGCGGGCTCCCCCGCTGGTTTGCTCGCCATGCTTAAACTCTCCTGATATTCTTATCGACGCAGGCTAGCGAGCCGCACGCACCTTAGAAAGCGCTTTCGGCTACGCGAGTGCCCAGCGCTCGATTGCCTCGTAGCGCGCGCCGCCGGTGCCGAGGCTGCTTTCGAACAGATAGAGGTGGGTGAGCGCGAACGGCAGGCTCGTCAGGCCGGCATGATCGGCACGCCAGCGCTCGATCTCGGTCCCCGCGCCCATCGATCGGGGCAAGCGCGCAACGGTGACATGCGGCAGATAGGCACGCCCTTCCGGCGGCAGGCCGGCGCGGACCAGCGCATGATCCACCTTGCGATGAAGCGCGATCAGCGCCTCGTGTGGCGAAACCCCGACCCATAACGCATTGACCCTGTCGTTCTTGTCGAACGCGCCGACGCCGGCCAGCGCAATCTCAATCGGTGCCGCATGGATCTGGCCGAGCGCAATCGCGATGTCCTCGCCGACGCGGCGGTCGACGTCGCCGATGAAGCGCAAGGTGATGTGGAGTTGCTCATCGTCCTGCCAGCGCGCGCCCGGCACGCCGCCCATCACGGCCCCGAGATCACGGCGGATCGGGAGTGGCGGGCGAAGCGCGACGAACAGACGGTGCATCGTGGCACCCTAGCGCAACGGGCGCCGATGTCAGCCATCGGCGGACTATGCACCGGAATAACTTGAAATGGCCGCCCGTAACGACGATATTCACGCTATCTGGCGCAGCGCCGCACAAAGGAGTTTTTCGCAATGGCCAATTGGTCCGATCCGCAGCCGAACGCGACCGCGTTCTCGCCGACGGATGCGCGCGCCGCAGCCTATGATGTCGGCCTTCGCCGCTACATGCTGTCGGTCTACAACTATATGACCTCGGCGGTTCTGCTGAGCGGTCTGGTCGCAATGTTCTTCGCATGGGGCGGTGACAACTCGCCGGCGGCGCACGTCCTGATGGGTGGCGGCATCCTGCGTTACGTCATCATGTTAGCACCGCTCGGCTTCATCATTGCGATGAACATGGGCCTTTCGCGCATGTCGGATGCCACGCTGCAGGCCCTGTTCTGGGGTTTCGCGGTGGTGATGGGGCTGTCGCTGTCGAGTATCTTCCTCGTGTACTCGGGAAACTCGATCGCGCAGGCATTCTTCGCATCGGCGGCGTCTTTTGCCGGCCTGAGCCTTTACGGCTACACCACCAAGCGCGACCTCGGCCCGATCGGCACCTTCCTGATCATGGGCGTCATCGGCCTGATCGTCGCGATGGTGCTCAACCTCTGGCTGCAATCCAGCGCGTTTTCGCTCGCGATCAACCTGGTCGGCGTGCTCATCTTCGCCGGCCTGACGGCATATGACACGCAGCGCACCAAGAGCATGTACGCCCATGTAGCGGGCACCGCCGCCGAACCGCGCGCCGCGATCATGTCGGCGACCACGCTGTATCTCGATTTCATCAACATGTTCATGTTCCTGCTGCGCATGTTTGGAAGCGGGCGGAACTAAGCCGGCGCGGCGACGCTTAGGCTCCGGGCCCGGCAGGGAAACCTGCCGGGCCTTTTCTTATCCCCAAGCCGGAGCCGCCATGCGCCTCGCGATCGACGTCACGCTTGCCTATGATATCGACGGCGAAGCCGATGTACTGCTGCTCGTCGAGGCGGCTGCCATGGCCGACCAGAAGCTGGTGATGCAGGATCTGCGGGTCTTTTCGGACAAGCCGATCACGGCGCAGCCGGGGCTAGACGGCGTCGGGCAGCGCTGCTGGGCGCAGGGCAGCAACCATCTGCGCGCCGAATATCGCGGCATCGTCGATGTCGATCGGCCGGCGCACGACATCGCGAGCTTGGCGGCGACCGCCCCGCACGACTTGCCGCCCGAAGCGGTGCCCTATCTGCTGCCCAGCCGCTACTGCGAATCCGAGCGGTTCGAGGGTTTCGTGCACCGCGAATTCGGCGACCTTGCGGGCGGTCCGCTTGCTGCCGCGCTGCGCGACTGGGTGCGCAGCAACCTCGACTATGCCTCGGGCGCCAGCAATGGCCTGACGACCGCGCTGGAGACCTTCGCCTCGCGCCGCGGTGTGTGCCGCGACTATGCCCATCTGCTCGTCGCACTGGCACGCGCCGGCGGAATCCCGGCACGCTGTGTCGCCGCATATGCCCCGGGCGTCGATCCGCCCGATTTCCATGCCGTGACCGAATTGTGGCTCGCCGGCGGCTGGCATCTGGTCGACCCGACCGGCATGGCGCGCGCCGACGAGATCGCGCGTGTTGCAGTCGGCCGCGATGCCACCGACATCGCATTCATGACCGTGTTCGGCACGGCACAGCTGGTCGAGCAGCGCGTCACGGTGTCGTGTCTGGATTGATCGTCAGGGAACGTCCGCTCGCCTTCGCTCGTTTGGCAACCGAACGGAGAGATAAGATGACCGAGGAAAAAGCGATCGATCGTCCAACGGTGACACGGGGCGATCCGGCAGAAGCCGGCAATATACAGGATCCCCGCCAGGCAGCGGGGCAGGACGAGACGATCGCCGAGCGACTCGAAAAGGACCCCGGAAGCGCCGAAGCGCGACTCGACAATGCGCTCGACGAATCGATGGACGCCTCAGATCCGCCCGCCGCGACCCAGCCGGTGCATCACCACCAGCCCCCGGCATCATCGGGCTATGACGCCGAAGCCGAGGCTCGTCGCAAGCAGGGATAATACCGGCCGTCGGACGGCAGGCGCTAAGCCGTTGGCGCTGCGCAACGATATGTTGCGCATCTGCCGCACTCCATGAACTTTCTTTGCTGCGCCGCTCGGCTCATCGCAAGGTTTGTTGCATCGCAGCAGGAAAAATGATTCGATGGTCAGCGCCGGGCGACGGGGCGTTAACCATAGCGTAAACTCTGGGAGCGCATTGTCTCACCTGGTTCCTCTAGCGGGCGGGGTTTGATTATGGCTTCTCGGACTAGACCTGCAAACGGCCCCATGACGTTGGCCGAGATGAAAGAGTTCGCGGGCTTCAGTGCCGCGACCCAGCGCTATGTGCGGCGCTCGCTCGATATCGGGCTCGACCGTGACGACGCGATGGCGCGCTGGTCGCGTGACGTGGTCGAGGCGGCGAGCATTCGCGCCCAGGCACGGCTCTATGTCCGGCTGCCCGATCTCCGCATGATGGTCCCCGACGAGAGCGGCCTCGACGCGATCGAAACCTTCATCGCGCCGCTCACCACGCTGAGTGCCTTCGATCTCGGCCAGGGCCGGTTGACGACCTTTTCAGCCTATCGCTTTCTCTACGAGCGTTTGATCGGTGCCGAGGTCCGGCCATGGCTGCCAGCGGCGTTCTGCGCCGCGGCCGCGCTGCCACATCTTCACCCCGATCTGCGCCGCAAATT
Source organism: Sphingomonadales bacterium (assembly GCA_038245375.1). GTDB lineage: Bacteria > Pseudomonadota > Alphaproteobacteria > Sphingomonadales > Sphingomonadaceae > Sphingomonas. The sequence goes on from JBBRSN010000016.1 coordinate 42,933, forward strand.
GCTGCAGTCGATCAGCGAGGCGGCGGCGACCGCGTCGGGCTGGTCGAACCGTCAACCGGCCTTCTTTCCGCACTGGGTCGAAAAGGTCGAGACGACCGCCCTGCCGAACTGAGACCTCACCGCTCCCCCTGACCGGGGAGCGGCCACTCAGCCGCGCTCGGCGTTGGTGACGCTTTCCGACGTGACCGGATAACCAAGATCGTCGGGAATGCAGAGGTGCGTTTCCCCGTCGCGTTCCTCCATCCACGGCGTCACCGTGCGCGCCGGCATGGCGGCGGCGTGCGTCGCGGCAGCGGCGAAGCTGTCGAACAGTGCGAGGCGCTCAAGATTGCGCCGCGTCGGGAAGATGATCCGCGCCCGCCCGGCATCGGCCTCGTCGAGTACGCCCTGCGCCGACATCCAGAACACCCTGACATTCTCGGTATCGTCGACCACCGGCTCGGGTGCGTCGTCGGGCAGCCGCGCGAGATAGAAGCGCGTGTCGAAGATCCGCATATGTGCATGGTTCGGCCGCCAGCGCGCAAACGGTACCAGCGGCGCCGGATCGAGCATCAGGCCCACCGCATCGAGCGCCGGGCCAAGACCGGTGCCGGCATGAAGCGTGCGGCGCAGGAGATCCAGTCCAGCGCGATCGGGCATGCTGGCCAGCCCGACTGGCAGGCCGACCTCCTCGATCGTCTCGCGGATCGCCGCGATCCGCGCCGCCAGATCGTCCGCGTCGCCGTCCAGCGTGGCGGCCAGTTCATGATCCGCCGGGTCGATCCGCCCGCCCGGGAACACCAGCGCGCCGCCAGCAAACACCATCGCCTTGGCGCGCTCGACCATCAGCAGTTCCGGCGCACCGTCGCGCTCGCGGAACAGTACGAGGGTCGCGGCGGGGATAGCGGGCAGCAGTTCGACCATGCGGGAAACCATGGCGCAACGATCACCGCATGGGAAGAGATTGCACGAGACGGAGGAGCGTCGCATGCTGTGGCACCGGGACCAACAAGGGGTAATCGACATGAAGAAGCTGAAGCTGGCGCTCGCCGGCGTATGTGGTCTCGCGCTGGCGCAGGCGACGCTTGCCCAATCGGGTTCGCCAGCGGGTACGGCACCACAGGGCGCACGCGCCGTCGAGACGGCGTTCGACGCCGGTGTCAGTTCGGCGGATCAACTCGAATGGCTCAAGACCATGTCCTCGGCGCCGAACCATGTCGGCTCGCCGCATGACAAGGCCAATGCCGATTTCATGCTCGCCAAATTCAGGGAATGGGGCTGGGACGCGCATATCGAGACCTTCCAGGTGCTCTATCCGACCCCGATCTCGACCACGGTCGAAATGGTCGCGCCCGACCGGATCACGCTCGGCGGCCAGGAGCCGGCGGTCCCGGGCGACGACACCTCGGGCAATACCGCCGGTGCGCTACCGCCCTATGTCGCCTTCCAGGGCGATGGCGATGTCACCGCCGACCTCGTCTACGTCAATTACGGCATGCCCGACGATTACAAGGCGCTCGCGCGGCGCGGGATCGATGTGAAGGGCAAGATCGTCATCGCGCGCTACGGCGTCGGCTGGCGCGGCCTCAAGCCCAAGCTGGCGCAGGACCATGGCGCGATCGGCTGCATCATCTATTCCGACCCGGCCGATGACGGCTACAACGAGAGCGACACCTACCCGAAGGGAGGCGCGCGCCCGGCTGACGGCATTCAGCGCGGATCGGTCGCCGACATGACGCTCTATCCCGGCGATCCGCTGACCCCCGGCATCGGCGCGACCGCCGGCGCCAAGCGCCTGACGCGCGAACAGGCGGCGACGATCCTCAAGATTCCCGTGCTCCCGATGTCCTATGGCGACGCGACCAAATTGCTGTCGCGGCTCGGCGGCCCGGTGTCGCCGTCACCCTGGCATGGGTCGCTCCCGCTGACCTACCATATGGGCGGCAATGGCGCGGTTAAGGTCCATCTCGCGGTCAAGTCCGAATGGAGCCTCAAGCCGATCTATAACGTGATCGCGATGCTCAGGGGCAGCGAGCATCCCGACGAGTGGGTGCTACGCGGCAACCATCATGACGGCTGGGTGTTCGGTGCGTCCGACCCGCTGTCGGGCAATGTCGCGATGATGTCCGAGGCCAAGGCGCTCGGCGCGCTGTGGGCGACGGGGTGGCGGCCGAAACGGACGATCGTCTATGCCGGCTGGGATGCCGAGGAGCCGATGCTGCTCGGCTCGACCGAATGGGCCGAACAACATGCTGCGGAGTTGCAGGCCAAGGCGGTGATCTACATCAACACCGACGGCAATGGCCGCGGTTTCCTGAGCGCCGAGGGCAGCCACGACTTCCAGCATCTCGTCAACGGCGTCGCCGCCGACGTGACCGATCCCGAAACCGGGGCAACGGTCGCGCAGCGGCTGCGCGCCAAGATCCGCGTCGACGCCTTCGACAAGACCGGCCGGCCCAACGAGGCGGCGCTCGCCGCGGCGGAAAAGGGCGGCGACATGCCGATCGGCGCGCTCGGCTCGGGTTCGGATTATTCCGCCTATCTCCAGCATCTCGGCCTGCCCTCGCTCAACATCGGCTTCGGCGGCGAGGACGAGAGCGGCGGCGTCTATCACTCGATCTATGACAGCTTCCACCACATGACGACGTTCGACGACCCGGGCCTTCGCTATGGCGCGGCGCTGTCGAAGACGATCGGGCGGCTGGTGCTGCGCGTTGCCGATGCCGACACGCCGCCGATGCGCTTCGGCGACTTTGCCGATACCGTCGCGACCTATCTCGGCGAGGTGAAGAAGCTCGCCGAGGATCGCCGCAGCGAAGATCGGGCGCGCCAGAAGCTCATCACGGACGACGCCTTCCGGCTCGCCAGCGATCCGCTCAAGCCCGTCGCCGCGCCGGCGGCCGAGGCGACCACGCCACATGTCGAGCTCGCCGCGCTCGAGGACGCCGTCGACCACCTCAAGACCGCCGCGGCGGCTTTCGACAGCGCCTATGCCGACAAGGGCGGCACGCTCGACCCCGCCACCCGCGCGAAACTCAATGCCCAGCTGCGCGATATCGACCAGTTGCTGCTCGACCCGCGCGGCCTGCCGGGACGGCCATGGTACAAGAACCTGATCTACGCGCCGGGCCGCTTCACCGGCTATGGCGCCAAGACGCTCCCCGGCGTGCGCGAGGCGATCGAGGAACGGCGCTTCGATGACGCCAACGTCTATGCCGGACGTACCGCGAGCGTGATCGAGGCCTATGCCGCGCGCCTCGCGGCCGCGACCGCGACTGTCAACGGGAAGTAGAATTCGGTTGGACTAAGGCCGGTTCGGGTATATTCTCTCCGCGTGCCTCGCCAAAGAGCGAGCACGCGGAGAAGAGGATGCTCGGCTTTCACGCCTCGAATGCACCATGCAACTATGGCTGGGTGCTGCATCTCGTCAGTCTGGGGCTCGCCGCTGCGATCGGCCTGCTCGCCGCCATGCTTGCATGGTGGGGCTGACAGGGAAGAAAGCACCCAGCCTGGACGCGTGAGGACGGCGCGAGCGCCTGCGCCGTTGCCCGTCCCGCAGAATACCGTATGAAACTTGGGCAAGAAACAGGCTGCGGCGCATCGTCGGGCCGATGCGATGGAGTTGCCTGTGCGTAAAGCGATTGTTCGAGCGGCGCTGGCGCTGGGAATCGTCGCGGCAGGCGGTGCCGCGCTGGCAGCGGGCGCCGCGTCGCCCTTCGCCGCCATCCTCGCCGACCCGTCACGACCGGAGGCGGACCGCGCGCGTGACACCGATCGCAAGCCGGCCGAGCTGATCGCCTTCGCCAGGCTGCGCCCCGGCGCACAGGTCGCCGAACTCGCCCCGGGTGGCGGATACTTCACCCGTATCCTCAGCGCTTATGTCGGCCCGCGCGGCCATATCTATGCCATGGCCGGGCGCCCGTCGCCGGCGCTCAACGACATCGCGGCGAGCCACGCCAACGTCTCGATCGTGCCGGTCAAGCCGGGCGAGATCACCGTGCCCGCGCCGGTCGACATGGTGTGGACGACGCTCAACTATCACGACTTCAAGAACAGCAAGCAGGGTGACAGCGACGCCGCCGCGCTGACCAACGACGCCGCGTTCAAGGCGCTCAAGCCGGGCGGCATCTACCTGATCGTCGATCATCAGGCGGCGGCGGGCGCCGGTGCAACCGTCACCGCCACGCTGCATCGCATCGAAGATACGGTCGTCCGCAGCGAGGTCGAACGCGCCGGTTTCCGCTTCGACGGCGCGAGCGATCTGCTGCGCCATGCCGCCGACGATCACACGCTCAAGGTCGTCGAGACCGGCATCCGCGGCAAGACCGACCAGTTCATCCTGCGCTTCCGCAAGCCACTGAGCGCGCACTGACCGCCTCGCGCTGTCGCCGTCAGCGGTGCGCGCAATGCGCCTCGCCGGTACAGACGAGACGATCGTACAGCGATTGCGGCGATATCGTATGCGCGGCAAGCGCGGCCGGCGAGCGAAGGACCGGCCCGATCCCGTCGAGGCTCAGCGCCCGGGCAAGCTGCGATATCCACGCGATTGCGCCTGGCCCGTCGGTTCGTTCGCTCCCCACGCGCAGGCCGACCGCGTGATAGTCGCCCGGTGCCAGGCGCGGAATCAGCTTGCGCGCCAGCGCACTCAACCAGGCCGGCGTCTGCGGGCCGGGCGGCAGGTGGGGAACGATATCCGATGAAATCTCGTAGCGAAGGCAGGCGATGCGTTCCGCTGCATAGGCGCGCGCAAAGGCGCCATTGCCGACGCGCGGCGCGGCGATCGTCGCGACGCTGATCGGGACGTCGCACCACGCCGATTGCCGCGCCGCGCGAAACGCCGTGAGGTTGGCCAGCGCACCCCCCTTGCTGTGCCCGGTCACGAAAATATGCGGCCGCGCCGCCCTGTCGGCATGGCTCCGGTCGAACATGGTCTGAATGGCGCGGCGAATCCCGGGGCTCGCGTCGCCATCCTCCCCCGCATCGTCCCACAGCCGCGACGTCGCGTCGGCAAAGCCGAGATGCACGCCGCCGCCATAGCCCGGCGCTTCGACGCAGATCGACAGGCTGTCGTTCAGCCAGTCGAGCAGCACCGCCAGCCGATCCTGGCCGGCGCCGGAGAACGGCGTCAGCGACCCGCGAATGGCGACGACGACGCCTTCGCGAACCCGGCCGACCAATGCCTGGTCGGTCAGGCTGCGGGCAAGTTCGGAGGTGCGTCGGATGACGATGGGGGCTTCCAGCCAGCCGACCGTGCGTGCCGAAATTTCGACCGCGGGCTCATAGGCCTCGGCACAGGCATAGAGAAGACGTCGCTTCATGCAGCGACCGGCGGCACCGTTTTCCATACCGCCTGTGCACCATGGGGCGAGACGCCGCACAATCGCGTGAAACCACGATCCGGCGTTCTACGGTACTGATGAAATTTCGAAAGGTTTTAGCGCCACTTAAACGGCATGCGGCGCCTGGTGGAGCTGAGGGGAATCGAACCCCTGACCTCTGCAGTGCGATTGCAGCGCTCTCCCATCTGAGCTACAGCCCCGCTCCACGGCGCAACGGGCATAGCCCGTCGGGAGCGACGCCTCTAGCTTCCCTTTTCGGGTGATGCAACTGGCCTCCCCCGTCACCATGCAACTTTCTGCACGACACGCCCGCCATCGGCGATCGTATACCTGCGCCCTTTGCGTTACGCCCGATGTTACGCCATACCGCGCCCTCGAAAACGCCCCAGAAGGAGAGTCGCACATGGCACGCGCATGGAGCCTGAAGTCACGCCCGCACGGTATGCCGGTTCATACCGATTTCGCGATGATCGATCTGCCGGCAGCAGCGCTGAACGAGGGTGAAGTGCGCATCGCCAATCGCTGGCTCTCGGTCGATCCCTATATGCGCGGTCGCATGAACGACGTGAAAAGCTACGCCCCGCCCTTCGTGCTCGGCGAGGCGATGCAGGGCGGCGCGGTCGGCGAGGTGACGGAAAGTCGCGCCGACGGCGTGGCGATCGGCGACATGGTCCTGCATATGGCGGGCTGGCGCGATGAGGCCGTGGCTCCGGCCAGCCAGGTGCAGAAGCTGCCACCGCTCGCGGTGCCGCCCCAGGCATTTCTCGGCCAGCTCGGCATGCCCGGCATGACCGCCTATTTCGGCCTGCTCACCGTCGCCGCAGCGAAGCAAGGCGACGTCGTGTTCGTCTCGGCCGCGGCGGGCGCGGTCGGCTCGACCGTGGTGCAGGTCGCCAAGGCGCGCGGCATGACCGTGATCGGCTCGGCCGGAGGCGCCGAGAAATGCGCCTGGGTCGCGTCGCTCGGCGCCGACCATGTCATCGACTACAAGGCGCCCGGCAGCATCGTGAAGAAGCTGATGGCCGCCGCGCCGAATGGAATCGACGTCTATTTCGACAATGTCGGCGGCGAGCATCTCGACGCCGCGCTGGCGACCGCCAATCTCCACGCGCGTTTCGCGATCTGCGGCATGATCGACATCTACAATGACGGCAAGCCGACCGAACTGCGCTATCTCGCCCGGCTGATCGGCATGCGCATCACGATGACTGGCCTGCTGGTCAGCGACCACATGCACCGCGCCGCCGAATTCTATCAGGAAATGGGCGGCTGGCTCGCCGCCGGCAAGCTCAAGAGCGAGGAGACCGTATTCGACGGTCTCGACGCCATGCCGGATGCGTTCCTCGGCCTGTTCACCGGCGGCAATACCGGCAAGATGCTGGTCAAGGTCTAATACCAAATTCTGGCCAGCATGACCCTTCTTAAGCCCCTCCCCTTCAGGGGAGGGGCTATTGGTGTCGCTTCTCGAGATGCAGGGTTGATGCTCGGTCGGAAATCGCGGGAGCTTGGCTCCTTATTCTGACGACCGCGCATGCGTCCGAGCGCGAACGTTTTCCGCAAACACAATCCTGGCTTTCAACACGCCCGCAAGGTTATCGCGTCAAGCTGTAGCCGCTCTCAAATCCCCCCGCTGAACGTATCGCACTGCGCCGGATCTCCCGTGTCGAGCCCCTTGCGCAGCCACGCCATGCGTTGCGCCGAGGTTCCGTGGGTGAAGCTGTCGGGCATTACCCTGCCCTGCGTCTCCTGCTGCAAGGTATCGTCGCCGATCGCGTGCGCCGCGGTCATCCCCTCTTCGAGGTCGCCCGGCTCCATCCGGTCGCGGTTCTTCGCCGCCCACACACCGGCATAGCAATCGGCCTGCAGCTCCAGCCGCACCGACAGCGCGTTGCCTTCGGTGTCGCTCGCGCGGCGCTGCGCCGCCGCGACCTTGTCGGATGTGCCGAGCAGATTCTGGATGTGATGACCGAACTCGTGCGCGATGACATAATCCTGCGCGAAATCGCCCTTCGCCCCGAAGCGATTGGCGAGTTCGTCGAAGAAACTGGTATCGAGATAGATGCCGCGATCCTGCGGGCAGTAGAACGGCCCCATCGCGCTCTGCGCCGCGCCGCAGCCCGACTGGCCTTCACCGCCGTAGAAGACCAGCTTGGGCTTGGTGAAGCGCTCGCCCGATTGCTGGAAGATCGTGGCCCAGGTCTTGTCGGCCGAGCTCAGCGCATTGCACGCCGCCTTGCTGGCCGGGTTGAGCGTGCAACTCGATTGCGTGTCATGCCCGCCCTGCGCGCCACTCGGCGCGCCGACCCGCGCGGTCGGTGCCGACAATTGCCCACCCCCTCCGCCGAGCATATTGAGCCCGCCGCCGAACACTGCGAAGACGACCAGCAGCACCGCCACCCCGCCGCAACCGAAGCGGCTGAACACCAGCGGCAACAGGCCAAGCAGCATGCCACCACCGCCGCTGCCGCCACCGAATCCCAGCCCGCCACCGCGCCCGCGCTGATCCTCCACATCGATATTGGGATCGAAATCGTCGAGCCGCATTGGAGTCCTCCCCGCAGGATACTTACCGCTGGCATGAATGCGCGGCGGCGCCTGGGGTTGCAAGGCCGCGCGAACGAGTCCGATCACAGGCGATATCGGCAAACTGTCGTTGATCGCGACGCCGCCGGGGGCCATGGGCAATAGCGATGGCCGACATCGATCAACCGCAACCCGCAAAAACCCGGCGAAAGGCCGCCGCACTGCCGCTACCCGATTGCGTGGCGCTGGTCCTGCAGGGTGGCGGCGCGCTCGGCAGCTACCAGGCCGGGGTGATCGAGGGGCTCGCGGCAAGCGGGATCGAGATCGACTGGGTCGCCGGGATTTCGATCGGCGCGGTCAACGCCGCAATCGTCGCGGGCAACCCGCCCGAGCGTCGCGTCGAGCGGCTGACCTTGTTCTGGGAGAAGCTGTCGAGCTCGCTGCCCAGTTTCCCGATCTTCCCCAATGATCAGTTGCGCGAGTGGCTGCACGAATGGTCGGCGAGCTTCGTCATGGCCGCCGGCGTGCCGGGCTTCTTCACCCCGCGCGTGGTGCCGCCGTTGATGGCCACGCCCGGCACGCCCGGCGCGCTGAGCTTCTACGATTCGGCGCCGCTCGCCAGGACGCTCGACGCATTGATCGACTGGGACCTGCTCAACAATGGGCCGGTGCGGCTGTCGGTCGGCGCGGTCGACGTCGAGAGCGGCAATTTCAGCTATTTCGACACCACCGAAATGCGCATCGACGCGCGCCACATCATGGCTTCGGGCGCCTTGCCGCCGGGCCTGCCGCCGATCGAGATCGACGGCCGGTTGTGGTGGGACGGCGGCCTCGTGTCGAACACGCCGCTGACGCATGTGCTCGACCATCAGACCGAACCGCTGCTGGCCTTTCAGGTCGACCTGTTCGCCGCGGCGACCGAGCGACCGAAAACGATCATGGACGTGATGGCGCGCGAGAAGGAGATCCGCTTCTCCAGCCGCACCCGCCAGATTTCCGCGCAGGTCATGAAGCTGCGCCAGGAGCGCGAGGCGATCCGCAACGTGCTGGCCAAACTGCCACCCGAACTGCGCGACGACGCCGATGTCCGCGCGCTCGCCGCCAGCGCCGCCGAACAGCCGGTCAACCTCGTCCAGCTGATCTACCGCGCCAATGCCTGGGAGGGCGGCAGTCGCGACTTCGAATTTTCCGCCCGCACGATGCGCGAGCATTGGGCGGCCGGTCGCCTCGCCGTCGACGAAAGCATGGCAAATGCCGAACTGGTCGCGCGGAACATCGAAACCGGCCACAGCGCCTCGTTCGATCTCGCGCGACGCCCGCAACCTATCATCACGGAGTAGATCATGTTCCTCAAGGGCAAGACCGCCATCGTCACCGGTTCCACCTCGGGCATCGGCCTGGCTTATGCCAAGGCGTTCGCCGCCGAGGGGGCAAGCGTGGTGATCAACGGCTTTGGCGACGCGGCCGCGATCGAGACCGAGCGCGCCGCGCTCGAGGCGACGAGTGGTGCGAAGGCGCTGTACGACGCCGCCGACATGACCAGACCCGAAGAAATCCAGGCGATGGTCAAGCGCTGCCACGACGAGATTGGCGGCCCCGATATCATCGTCAACAATGCCGGTATCCAGCATGTCGCCAGGATCGAGGATTTCCCGGCTGACAAGTTCGAGGCGATCATCAAGATCAACCTCACCTCTGCCTGGTACATGATGCAGGCGGCGGTGCCGCTGATGAAGGCGGCCAAATGGGGCCGCATCATCTCGACCGCCTCGGCGCACAGCCTCGTCGCCAGCCCGAACAAGAGCGCCTATGTCATGGCCAAGCACGGCATTGCCGGCCTGACCAAGACGATCGCGCTGGAAACAGCCACCGACGGCATCACCGTCAACTGCATTTCGCCCGGTTATGTCTGGACCCCGCTCGTCGAGAGCCAGATCCCCGATACGATGACGTCGCGCGGCCTGACGCGTGAGCAAGTGATGAACGATGTACTGCTCGCAGCGCAGCCGACCAAGGAGTTCGTCACCCCCGAACAGGTTGCCGCGCTCGCGCTGTTCCTGTGCCGCGACGAGGCGAAATCGATCACCGGTGCCAATCTGTCGGTCGATGGAGGATGGACGGCTGCCTGATCGCCATGGCCAGCACGCCCGGCACGGCGTAGAGAGTTTCACTGCCCAACGAAAAACGGTCGCGTGAACAGATCAGCCCTTGCCCTTGCGCTGTGCGCCGCCGTCTCGCTCGGCGCATGTCAACACCGCGACAAGCATGTCGCGGGCGTGCCAGCCCGCGTCGATTGGCACCGCGTCGTCACTGATGCCGATCGCGAGCGGCTGCGTACCTGGCGCGAGAGCTGGGTTGCCGCCGTCACCAGGGCGCGCGCGGCTGGCCGCGGACAACAGATCGACGCGCTCGGTGCGCTGCTGGATCCCGACCGCGCAATGCCCGATGGTGCGATACCGCCGCCGGGCCATTATCATTGCAAGGTCTACAAGATCGGCGCCAACGGCCCGGTGATGCAGGACTTCACCGTCTATCCCGCTGCCGATTGCGCAGTCGAGGCCGAGGGTGAGGTCTCCAGCCTCTACAGGGTCGCCGGCCCCCAGCGCCCGGTCGGCCTGTTGTTCGATGACGTACCCGGCCGGGCGGTATTTCTCGGCACGCTGGTGCTGGGCGACGAAACCAAGCCGATGGTCTATGGTCAGGACACGCAGCGCGATCTCGCCGCCTATGTCGAGCGGATCGGGCCCCAGCGCTGGCGGATGATCTTCCCGTCGCCGCGATTCGAATCGCTGCTCGACGTCGTGGAACTGACGCCGGCCTGACGAGCCACGTCGCGCGCGCGGTTCAGCCTGCCGACCGCATCGCTCCCGGCTTTGCCGATATCGGCTGCATGATCGCAGCATCCTCGCGCTTTTCCGGCCGGATATAGATCGACGACAGTTCGGGAATCGCCTTTTTGAGCGCTGTCTCGATTCCCTCGATCAGCGTCTCCGCCTCCCCCATCGTCAGGCTGTCGCGGAAATCGGCGCTGATCGCGACGAAGATGCTGGTCGGCGCGGTGTGGATCGTACGGACATGGTTGACCGACGTGATTGCCGCATGCCCGTCGACGATCGCGCGCACCCGTGCGACGATGTCCGGGTCCGCACCCTCGCCGATCAACAGCCCCTTGGCCTCTCGCGCAAGGAAGGCGGCGACCACGCCCAGCAGCACGCCGATGACGATCGAGGCCACGCCATCGATCCGCGGGTCGTTGAAGGCATGGCTCGCCCAGATGCCGACACCCGCGATTACCAGTCCGGCCAGTGCCGCCGTGTCCTCGAACAAGACGATGAAGCCCGCGGGATCTTTCGACCGCCGCACCGCGCCCCACCAACTGCCGGTACGATTGGCCGCCGCGAACGCACGCATCGCAACGAACCACGATCCGCCTTCCATCGCCATCGCAACGGCCAATACGATATAGTTGATCAGCGGACTGGAGAGCGGCTCGGGGTCCTTGATATGGACCAGCCCCTCATAGATCGACACGCCGGCACCGACCGCGAAGATCAGGATCGCGACGACGAAGCTCCAGAAATACAGCTCGCGGCCATAGCCGAACGGGTGCGCTTCATCGGGCGGCTTGCGACCCTGCTTCTGCCCGTAGAGCAGCAACATCTGGTTGACGCTGTCGACGACCGAGTGGAATCCTTCGGTGAGCATCGACGACGATCCCGTGATCCCCGCCGCGATGAACTTCGCCACCGCGATTCCGAGATTGGCAGCGAGCGCCGCGAACAGAACGAGGTTGGATTCGCCTTCTTTGACCGCCGACACTGTAGCTTGCTCCCGGTTGCTTCCCGCCGCCTAGCGCGCCTCGCCTTGTTGTCCAGCACCTTCGATGTTATAACTTTCGTATGAACAAACCGCTCAAGCATTCGCGCAAGCTGAAGTTGATCAAGATCGGCAACTCGGTAGGCGTCATTCTGCCGAAGGAAGTGCTGGCGGCGCTTCGTGTCGGCCAGGGCGATGAGGTATATCTCAATGATGCGCCGCATGGTTTCGTCATGTCGGCGCGTGATGCCGATTTTGCCAAGGCGATGAGCGAAGCCGAGGAAATCATGCGCGAGGATCGTGACATCCTCGCCGTTCTCGCGCGCTGAACGCGATGATGGAGCCTGTCTTCATCGGCACCGATATTGCGCTTGCGGTAAATGATCGGCAGCTCGCCGAACATGGTGGCCTGGCCGGTATCAAGGACCTGGGTCTGCTCGAATCCGCGCTGGCGCGCCCGGTCAACAAACATGGCTACGGTGAAACAGATCCCTGCGCGTTAGCAGCCGCCTATGCCTTCGGCGTTGCGCGTAACCATCCGTTCAACGATGGCAACAAGCGCAGCGCCTGGGTGATGGCGCGTCTGTTTCTCCGCATGAACGCCGTGGCGATTGCGTTCGACAAGGCGGACGCCATTCGCATGGTATTGGCGCTGGCGAGCGGCACGCTGGACGAAGCTGCTGTGGCAGCGTGGTTTCGCGCGCGAGTCGTCACGAAGTGATCACCGCCCGCGCACGGCCATAGGCAAAGTACACCACCAGCCCGAACCCATTCCACACCAGGAACGAGATTTGTGTCACCCGCTGAAGGCTGGTGAACAGGTACAGGCAGCCGAGGATCGCGCCCGGCGCGACGATCCATGCCGCCGGGGTACGGAACGGGCGCCGCGCCGCCGGATCGCGACGCCGCAGTACCAGCACGCACGCCGCAACCGCGATGAACGCGCACAGCGTGCCGGCATTGGCGAGGCTCGCAATCACGTCGAGCGGCACCAGCGCGGCGAAGATGGCGACGAAGATCGCCGTCACCAGCGTGATCCGCACCGGTGTGCCGCGCGTCGAGATCTTCGCCAGCGCCGGCGGCAGGAAGCCGTCGCGCGCCATCACCAGGAAGATGCGGCTCTGGCCGTAGAGGAAGCCGAGAATCACCGTTGGCAGCGCGATCGCTGCCGCCGCCGCGACGACGGTCGCGACCTTGGCTTGTCCGAGCGAACGCAGGATCAGTGCGAGCGGCTCGGCACTCTTGCCGAACACCTGGAAATGCACCGCGCCGACCGCTGCGGCCGCAACGATCATGTAGATCACGGTGCACGCGACCATCGAGCCGACGATGCCGATCGCCAGATCGCGCTCGGGGTTCTTCGCCTCCTCGGCCGCGGTCGAGATCGCATCGAAGCCGTAAAAGGCGAAGAAGATGATCGCCGCCGCGCCCATCATCCCATATTTCACGCCGCCCGCACCGGCCGCGCTGGCATAGCCATAGGGCGCGAACGGATGCAGGTTCGCCGCGTCGAAATGCGGCAGCGCGACCAGTACGAACAGCGCCAGCGTGACGATCTTGAGCACCACCAGGCCCGTGTTGATCCGCGCGCTTTCATGCGTGCCGAGCGAAAGCAATCCGGCGACGACCGCGATGATGAACACCGCCGGCAGATTGATTCCCCAATGGGCGACCTGAAACCATCCGGCCATCTCCGGGCCGTGCGTCGTCCATGCCGGCAGGTGGATCCCGAGCCCGCCCAGGAAACCGACTGCATAGCCCGACCAGCCGACCGCGACCGTCGAGACGACCAGCGAATATTCGAGGATCAGGCTCCACCCGACGACCCAGGCAATGCTCTCGCCGAGCACGGCGTAGCTATAGGTATAGGCGCTGCCCGAGGCCGGGATCATCGTCGCCATCTCGGCATAGCACAGCGCCGCGCAGGCGCAGATCGCGCCGGCCACGACGAAGCTCAGCAACACCGCCGGGCCGGCGCGATCGGCGCCGACGCCGATCAGCGTGAGGATACCGGTGCCGACGATCGAGCCGACACCAAGCGCGACGAGATGTGGCCAGCTGAGCGTCCGCGCCAGTTGATGTTCGGGTCGCGCCTCGATGATGATCTTGCGTCTCAATAGGCTCATAACATTCCCCACCCTGCCGGCCCGAGCTTGTCGAAGGCCTGCTCTTTCGCCACAGGTAGAAGCAACGACTGCCCTTCGACAAGCTCGGGGCGAACGGAAAAGAGGATGCCTGCAATGGACATGACCCTGGATTTCGCGCTTGGCGAGACCGCCGACATGATCCGCGAGACGACGCGGCGCTTTGCGACCGACAAGATCGCGCCGCTCGCCGCCAGGATCGACGCCGAGGACTGGTTCCCGCGCGCGCTGTGGCCGGCGATGGGTGAACTCGGCCTCCACGGCATCACCGTCGCGGAGGAAGATGGCGGCCTCGGCCTCGGCTATCTCGAGCACGTCATCGCCTGCGAGGAAGTCAGCCGCGCCTCGGCCTCGATCGGACTGAGCTATGGCGCGCACTCCAACCTGTGCATCAACCAGATCGCGCGCTGGGCCAGCCCCGAGCAAAAGGCGAAGTATCTCCCGAAACTGATCTCGGGCGAGCATGTCGGCAGCCTCGCCATGTCCGAGAGCGGCGCGGGATCCGATGTCGTATCGATGAAGCTCAGGGCCGAGCCGGTGCAGGGCGGCTATGTCCTCAACGGCACCAAGTTCTGGATCACCAACGCGCCCGATGCCGACACCTTGGTGGTCTATGCCAAGACCGGCACGGGCAGCGGCGGCATCACTACCTTCCTGATCGAGAAGGACATGCCCGGATTCTCGATCGGCCAGAAGATCGACAAGATGGGCATGCGCGGTTCCCCCACCGCCGAGCTGGTGTTCACCGACTGCGAAGTGCCGGAAGAGAACGTCATGGGCCCGACCAATGGCGGCGTCGGCGTGCTGATGAGCGGGCTCGACTACGAACGGACGGTGCTCGCCGGCATCCAGCTCGGTATCATGCAGGCCTGTCTCGACGTCGTCTTGCCCTATGTCCGCGAGCGCCAGCAGTTCGGCAAGCCGATCGGTGCGTTCCAGCTGATGCAGGCCAAGATCGCCGACATGTACGTCGCGCTCAACTCGGCGCGCGCCTATGTCTATGCCGTGGCGCGTGCCTGCGACGCCGGCAAGACGACGCGCTTCGACGCTGCCGGCGCGATCCTGCTCGCCAGCGAGAACGCCTTCAAGGTCGCCGGCGAGGCAGTGCAGGCGCTCGGCGGCGCCGGCTACACCAGGGACTGGCCGGTCGAGCGCTTCCTGCGCGACGCCAAGCTGCTCGACATCGGCGCCGGTACCAACGAGATCCGCCGCATGCTGATCGGCCGCGAACTGATCGGCGCGCACTAGCCGCCGCTCAGAAGATCAGCTTGCGTACCGTCAGGCGCACCGCGCGGCCCTGCGAATCGAGATAAGCGCCCTGATAGCTGAGCGGCACCTCCCCGTTCTGGTCGGTGACGCGCTGACGCGTGTTGAGGATGTTGGTCACCGCCAGTCCGATGCGCATGCCCTTGGCCCAGTGGTGCTTCTTGAGGAACTCGAGATTCTGCGTGAGGTCGTCGAACAGCCGCACGTCGAACTTGGCGAGGCTGCCGAAGTTCAGCGTGTTGGGCACCGCTGCCGTACCGCCTGTTACCCGCGTCGCGCTCTGCCAATTGGCGCTCAGCCGGAAGCCGAGGCCGTTGTTGCTGTAGCCGGCCTGCCCCTCGATCTCGTGACGCGACTGGCCGCCGCCGCTGCCGGTCGCACCGCCATTGAGGCGATCGATCGGCGCGATGCCCTGCGCGACCGTCACGCGGTCGACGAAGTGCCAGGTGTGATAGAGCGCGAACTGCAGCCGCCCGCCGGTCGCCCCGGCGAGGCGATTGCCGAACCCGCCACCTCCGCCGCCACGCCCGCCAAAGCCGCCGCCACCAGGACGCCCCCCGCCCTGTCCGTCGCCGCGACCTGATGGTGGCGGGCCGCCTGGCGCCGCTCCATCACCGGGCGGAGGCGCCGCGTTACCGGCACGTTGTCCGTCGCCGCCCTGGCCGTTCGGGGCGCTGCCGGGAGCGCCGTTCGGCCGTCGCCCGAACACGCCGGCCAGCCCGGTGAACGGGTTTGGCCCCTTGCCGGCGCGGAAAGCCTCGAACTGCTTCTGGAGCTTGGACTTGAGCGCGAATGAGACATTGAACCCGTAGCGCAGTTCCTGCGTGTCCTCGCGCAGGAAGTTGACCGGCCGGGTGTCGATCTGGGTCAGCACGCCGATCGGCATCCCCGCCGCAGGGGCGGCACGTGTGAAGCGACCGGGAAAGGCCGCCTCGATCGCCGGCGTGTCCGACGGGAAGCCGGCGATCGGGTTGTCGGTGCCGGTCTTCACATAGTTTGCGGTGAAGGTCAGATCGCGGGTCGTCGAGGGCTTGAACGTCGCGCCGAGCTTGAACACATGCCGCTCACTCGAAATCAACGCGGTATTGCCGCCGGAGGTCTGCGTAACGTCGGCGGTCTGTCCCAGCACGTAATCGAACACGCGAACATTGGGCGTCACGATCACCGGGTTACCGAGCTGCTGCGAGCTAGGCGCCTGATTCTGATCGGTGAACGAGGCGATGAGGCGCAGCGACGGGATCGGCGACCAGTTGGCGCCATAGCCGATGGTCCACAGCGTGCCGAAATCCGACAGCTGGTTGACCGCGAGATTGCCGTTCAGCGAGAGGTCGCCGACCGCATCGAGGAACTTGTTGCGCCGCCCGGTCAGCGGCACGTCGATATTGATCTGGCCGTTGACGATATTGCGGGTCAGTGCGCCGGTCGTCGCTACGTTGCCGCGTACCGAGCGTGTGTCGAAGCTCGTCGCCTGCGCGCCGATGTGCACTGCGGTCGAAACCGCACCCGCCGGCAGCTTGAACAGCGGTCCGTTGAGCAGCACGTCGCCGCCGACCGCGTTCGAGGTCGAATAGGCCCGGTTCGCCGGCAGTACGCCGAATTGGTTCGGCACCAACGGCCCGAACGGATTGAATGTCGGATCGCCGGCCGCCAGCCGGGCGTTCAGGGCCGCCGGGTCGAGCCCGGTTTCGGTGAAGGTCTCGTTGTGGCTGCGATCGTAATTGCCCGTGAACGACCAGCGCCATTTCGGGCTGAGGCTACCGTTGAGACCGACACCGAGATGCGTCGCCAGCGTCGAGGTGCGCTGGACCAACGGCGCGCCATCGAAATAGCGATCGACCGTCACGGTCTGGCCGAACGGGGAGAAGGGATTGCCGGCCGGCAGCGTGAAGGCCACGCCCGGCAGGCCTTGATAGGCGGTGGTGGCGTCGGTCTGGACGCGTGCGTTGATCGTGGCGTTCACCTTGCCGATCGGCCGGCTGTAGACGACGTTGCCCGAGAAGGTCTGGGTCGAAGGCAGCAAGGTGCGGTCGCTCGACAGGTCGCTGACATTGAGCTTGTTGGCGGTGCCGACGAAGTCGCCAAGCGCCGGTTTGCCGTTTACCGCCGAGGCGGGCACGCCGGCAAAGGTCACGGGCGTTCCCGCGAGCGCGTTGAGCGCAGGATCCGCGAGGTTGGTCACATTGCCGCGAATGTCATACACCCCGCCCGTTGTGCGGCTGGTCAGGTTGCGCTCGCTCTCGAACAGCGGATCGCTCGCCGAGTAGTTGAGGTCGACGTTGATGCGGGTGTCGCCGGCGATCTTCAGGCCATCGACATGCCCGGTCGGCGTGTTGCGTCCGCCATCGGTGGCGAGCGTGTCGGCGCCTTCCATCGTGACGGCGCGGAAACGGCGGCGCAGCACGACGTTCACCACGCGTTGGTCGGCGGTGTAGCCGTACTTCAGCGCGACTTCCTCGGGCAGGATATCGACCCGCGCGATCGCCTCGGTCGGGATGTCGCGGATCTCGGCGAAGCTCGAGATGCGCCGGCCGTTGAGCAGCACGACGGGCGCGCCGCCGCTGCCGCGGTCGCTGCGCGTCTGCGGCGCCAGTTCGGTCAGCAGGTCGGACAACGAACTGACGCCGTAGGAGCGGATGTCGGCCGGGCTGAGCACATGTTCGGGCGGGATGTCGCCGACCACCGAGCCCGGCGGCAAGCGGTTGCCCTCGACCACCACATCGGGTCCGGCATCGTCGCCCGCGTCGGGCAGGGGTGTCGGCGCGGGCCGCGACGGCGGCGCGGTCTGCGCTGCGAGCGGGCTCGCGAGCGAGCCGATCGCCAATGCCGTCATGCCGATCGTGATCCCGCGCAAAACCTTGAGCCTTTCGAATTGGATGCGCCGCCTAACCGGCAATTGTCGCAGGATTGTGCCAGTTGCCTAGGTCGCGGCACGCAATCGCCGCGCCAGCGCACGTCCTTCGCCGGCCTGCCACAGGATCAGCGCGGGGATGCCGATCAGCAAGTCACGCGCACGCTTGAGCAGCGACAGCGCCAGCGCGGTGGCGGGCGGGATGCCGAACAGCGGCCCGAGCAGCGCATAGGTCGCCTCCTGCACGCCGATCGCGCCGGGGATGGCGAAGGCGACGCTGCGCAGCGTGAAGATCAGTGCCTCCTGCGCGATCACCGCCCATAGCGGCACGGTGCAGCCCATGAAGCGCAGCGCGACCCACGCCGTGGCGGCGCTGGCCAGCCATGCCAGCAGGTTGAGCAGGAAGGCGGCGATCATGCGGCGCGGCGCGCGGTAGACCGCGTCGAGCTGGTCGCGCACCGCCGCCATCGCCGCGACCGAACCGGGCAGGATGCGCGCACCGAGCTTGCCCGCCAGCCGCAGCAAAGGCCGCTGGGCGACGATGAAGGCGATGATGATCGCGACCATGCCGGCGAGACCAGCCAGCGCGAGCGGGACGATGTCGTGCTGCACCGGGCGATGCGCCAGCACCATCAGCAGCGTCGCAACCCCGCCGAGCGTGAACAGCAGCTGCGCCGCCATCTCGGTCGTCAGGTCGGCGACCATCGAGGCATAGACGACCTTATCGGGCACGCCCGCCGCCGTGAGGGTGCGCGCGCCGACCACGAGGCCGCCGATCTGCGAGAAGGGCAGCACGTCGGTCGCCGCCTCGCGCGTCGTGCGTGCCCAGACGAACAACCAGGCGCGCGACAAGGGCTCGCCCGGTGCGACCGCGAACCACGCCAGCCCGAGGATCGTCAGCACGCCGAGCGACGTCGCGGTAAAGACGAACATGCCGAACCAGCCGATCGTGCCCATCGCGGCGATGATATCGCGCAGCCCGACCGCGCCGATCGCCCATGCGGCGATCGCGATGCCGACCAGCGTCGCGGCGAGCAGCCCGACCCGGGCGTAATGCTTCATACCGCCACCGCCCGCCGGCGCATCAGCCGCAGCGCGCCGGGCACGAAGAGCAACCGGTCGGTCAGCGCCGAGCGATAGGGATCGTGCGTGTCGAGCATCGTACGGCAGAATAGTACGTGGTGCGCATTGCCGCCGCGACGGACCGGCAGCTCGGGCGGCGGGGCGGCGGGTTTGGGGGCGGTCGAGACATAATAGATCATGAGGGTCCTACCTCCGTGCAGCCGAGATCGGCGAAGCGTGCCAGCGTGATGCCCTGTTCCCGAACCAGCGCGCGGGCGTCAAGCAGCGCGGCGAGCTCGTCGGCGTAACGATAACCCGGCGCGTGACCGGGCCAGTCGTCATGCGTCGCGGGGTGGGTGTAGATCTCGCTGACGCCATCGGGCAGCGCGGCGATCAGGCCGCGCATCCGGCCCGTGTCCATCGCGCCGCTCCAGGCGAGGCCGAAGACCTGATCGGGCACGGCAATGCCGGCACGGACGAAGCGACGGCGCACCAGTTTCGCCCACAGGGCTGCTGGGTCGCGACGCGGCGCGCGGTCGGGCTCGATCGCGGCGATGATCGCGCGCGGTTCGACCGGTGCGCGCGCGGCGGACATGCCGTGGCGCTTGCCGATCTCGAGGACCAGCGCGGCAATCACCGGGTGGAGGTGGAAATGCTTGTGCGCGTTGACATGGTCGAGCGGCAGGCCGGTTGCGGCAAAGGCGGCGAACTGGGCTTCGATCTCGGCGGCGAGCTGGCGCCGGGCGCGCGGATTGAAGGTCATGTTGACGGCGGACATCACCATGTCGGTGCGGAAGTGGCCGGTGGCGTCGACCAGCTCGGAAACCTGATCGGGCGGCAGTGCGGGGCGGCCCTCGACGAGGACGAGATGGAGCCCGACGCCGAGCGTCGGCAGGCGGCGCGCGCGCGCGACCGCGTCCGGCGCGGCGTCGCCGGCGACCATCAGACTTGCGGCGGTGAGGATGCCGTCGACATGCGCGCGCTCGACGGCCTCGTTGACCGCGACCGAGGCGCCGAAATCGTCGGCGGTGACGATGAGGGTCTTCATGTCGCCACCGTCGCGAGTCGCTGCTGATGGGAATTCCCTGCCGGGCAGGGAATGGCAGGGAATTTTTTGTCTTTTTTGGGTTTGGCTTTTTGGTTGGTCGTCGTGGTCGGGAGGAGCGATCGCGCGGAATGTTGAATCATGCCGGCGTCGCTATCGCTTCTCCGCGTCTCCGCGGCCTCACGTGAGCAGAAGAATTTGTTCGCGCGGAGGCGCGGAGGCGCGGAGGGAAGGAACACTCGACGGTTCTGTATCGGGGTTGCTCCGATGTTGCCCAATTCCACAACGCGGGGAATTATACCGCATCTCAGGGATCGGCATTTATGGCCCCTCCCCTTCAGGGGAGGGGTTGGGGGTGGGGCCGTGCCGCGAGCGCCGCGCTGATCGATAGGCCCCACCCCAACCCCTCCCCTAAAGGGACCTATATACGTGCATGACCTAAGCGGCTCGGACGCGGAAATGCTCAATCACGATCGCCGCCACGAGAGGAATCATCGCATCCTTCAAGGCTGCGAACACGCCGGCCCCAATGACGAGCAGCTTATCGTGCCCGAGGTATGACTCGTGGAAAGCGTTCCACGTATTCATGGAAAGGCTTAGCGCCGCCACGAGCGCCGCCATTGCGAACAAGAGCCGCGACCCATTGCGAACCGTCCATTGAAATGCGCGCTCGAACATCATGCGTCCCCTCTGCCGGGAGCATACACGAAAAAGCCCGGCGGGTTAGGCTGGACTTGCCCCGCCCACCATATCGGGCATGATGCGCTCGCGGGGATAGGACGGCCATCCGACAAGCGCAGCACTCCGGTGTGCTTCCCCGCTTACATACCGGAGCCCGAACGGAGCGGGGATGGGGGCGGACGAAGAATTCCTCGATGAGGAAACATGGCGTACGTGGCTAGAGCCTCGTGAGGCAATCCGAAGGCTGATTGGGCCAGATATGACTGACAAAGAGCAGGTCGTAAGTTGGCTGAAGGGCAGGTTGGCCAGTGGTGAAATAAAGGCCGCTGGATGGGATGTGCCGCGCGACCGAGAAGGGCGTTCGCTCAACAGGACCATCAGAACATATGATGAGCGGTTCTGGCTTCTAGTTCAGACGATCGACTGGCGTGATGATTTTTGGATTTCAGGAACGCATCGTCCCGCGCCGAAGTCGTTTGACTTAACCGCGCACCGAATGGCGGCCCCCAGTTTCGGATACGCGACTGACAGCGTTCGCTTCGATCGGACAGGTTTCGCCAGACTGGCGCGGTCCCTGGGCATTGATGCTGATTCCCAGCAACTGCCGCGCCCCCTCGAGGCTCCCGACCGAGCGCCGCCCTATAAGTCGGAGCGCCCGCCAGCGGATAAAGCAATTCTAGCGAAGGCCGATGAGATGCGCCGCAAAGGCCTTGGAACCTACGCCATTGCCAAAGGAATGAGGAAAGAGCCCGGATTTGAGCACGTTGCCACACGCGATGTGCGGGCGCTGATCAAGGGGCGATACCCAAGAACCGGACGCTTCGGCATCACGAAAGAATAGCGCATCTTTGTGCGCTATTCCGGTGCGCTATTCCGGTACGCTATTGGTGCGCTATTGGTGCGCTATTAAAAAGCCTATAGAAACAGTCACTTACCAATGGCGCACATGCGCTGTTTGGTGTCGGGATTTCGGTCTGTCATGCTTCTGATCAACCCGAAACACTGGGGAACGATGGGGCAACGCCAATGTGATGAAGGAACGGCAGCGAGCGCCGACAAGCCCGCAAACGAAAAAGGCCACCCCGAAGGATGGCCTTTCC